>NZKY01000073.1 GCA_002694035.1 Opitutia bacterium | reverse complement strand
CTTAGGCAGGATTTTTCTTAATAAAATATTAATGGCGGAGAGGGCGGGATTCGAACCCGCGGTACCTTGCGGTACACAGCATTTCCAATGCTGCACAATCGGCCACTCTGTCACCTCTCCATGTGCCTGAGCAAAATTTAATGGAGAAATCATGGTCTTTCGTCAATGATCAAAAGTAACTCTCATTATCAAAGATCTAAAAAAAAATGAGTTTTTTTCTCTGATTTATTTTTGAGGTTTGCTTGTTTGGAAAGATTAGTTAGAAATAGACTTATCATGCATATGACTGCCAGTGATGTTGGGTATAACAGTAAGGTTGAAGGTGAAGTTATTGTCACCAAAGCGGATGCTGTTGTAAATTGGATACGAAAGCATTCAGTTTGGCCAATGCCTATGGGCCTTGCGTGTTGTGCTATCGAACTTATGGCTTCCGCAGCTTCCCGTTATGATATTTCGCGTTTCGGAATGGAAGTGATGAGGTTTTCTCCTCGACAGTCTGATTGTATGATTGTTGCAGGAACTGTAACGTACAAAATGGCAGAGGTTGTTCGTCGGATTTATGATCAAATGGGGGATCCTAAATGGGTTGTGGCAATGGGAGCCTGTGCTTCTACCGGTGGAATGTACCGTTCATACGCTGTAATGCAAGGGGTTGATACTATCGTTCCAGTTGATGTGTATGTCAGTGGTTGCCCTCCACGACCAGAGGCTTTGCTTGATGCAATGATGAAGTTGCAAGACAAGATCGGAAATGAAACGTCGGTCCGTAATCTTACGAAGACCAAGAAAGTTGCTTCCGGTTAGCTAAATGATAGACGAAGAATTTATAAAAGGTCTGCTTGCAAAGCATTCTTTTCTATCCGAACGGGAATCAATTGATTGTTTAACACTCGAATCACCATCGGGTGAACTTATTTCTTTTCTTGAATACCTTAAAACCGAAGAAAGTTTTGATATGTTGGTCGATCTGACCGCCATAGATCATGGAGAAGGTGAGGATAACCGTTTTTCAACCGTAATTCATCTCTACTCATTACTTCATCACGGCTATATTCGGATTCATGCTTCTTGTAATGATAACAATGAGCCAAGCATGCCCTCGGTTTCCAGCATTTATCCATCCGCTAATTGGCATGAGCGTGAAACCTACGATATGTTTGGTATTAAATTTACTGAGCATCCCAATTTGAAACGGATTTTAATGTGGGATGATTATCCGTATTTTCCATTGCGCAAAGAATTCCCTCTTGCCGGTATTGACACACCCCTGCCTGCAGCGGATGTGGCTGAAGTTACGGATGCCTCTGTTGAGCCAGCTCCCATGATGGGCGGGCCATTTGTTTCCTCTGCCAATGGGATGGTCAGCGATTCTGAGCCAAGAGCAAAGGACGAGAGTTGGACTGAGAAAAACGAGAAGCCCTTATGAGTACGACTACCAAAGAAATTTCCATTGGTGACATTGGATCTCGGGGTGCTGAAGCTGCGGGTAAGCTAGACAGCGATAAAATGGCCTTAAATGTGGGGCCGTCTCACCCGACAACTCACGGAGTTCTCCGCTTAATGATGGAATTAGACGGTGATATCATTGAAAAATGTGAACCAGTTCTTGGCTATCTTCATCGTGGAGATGAAAAAATTGCAGAGAATATGACATATAATCAGTTTGTTCCTTACACGGACAGACTTGATTATCTTGCTCCGCTTGCCAACAATGTTGCTTATGCCATTACAGTGGAAAAGTTGGCTGGTTTGGAAGTCCCGCCACGTTGCCAAGCAATTCGTGTATTAGTTTGTGAAATGGCTCGGATTTCAAGCCATTTGTTAGGTATGGGTGTTTTTGGTATGGATGCAGGTGCTTGGACTCCCTTCATGTATACCTTTACTGAGCGTGAGAAACTCTACACACTTTTTGAAGAACTAACTGGTGCAAGGTTTACCACAAGTTATACTCGAATTGGTGGTGTTTCCCGAGATGTTCCTGATGGATGGTTAGATAAAGTGATTAATTTTGTTGATCAGTTACCTAAGGCAATGGGAGAAGTAGAGAAGTTACTCACTCGTAATAGAATCTTTCTTGACCGAACGGAGGGTATCGGCGAAATATCTAAGGAGGATGCTCTTGCATACGGTCTTACTGGTCCCAACTTAAGAGCATCCGGAGTAGATCTTGATTTAAGAAAAGACAAACCTTACTCCGGTTATGATCAGTACGACTTTGATGTTCCTATTGGAACCCGTGGAGATTGTTATGATCGTTATTTAGTTCGGATCGAAGAGGTTTTCCAAAGTATTCGGATCATTAAACAGGTAGTGGAAAAATTTCCATCCGGAGCTTGGTATGCTGAAGATGCGAAGAAAATCTTTGCCCCACCTAAGGAAAAAATTCTTACCAGTATGGAAGAACTTATCCAAAATTTTATGATTGTAACGGAAGGGCCGCAAATTCCATCAGGGGAAGTTTATTTTGAAGCAGAAAATCCAAAAGGTGCACTCGGTTTTTACATTGTTTCCAAAGGTGGAGGGGTCCCGTACAGAATGAAAATCAGAGCACCCAGCTTCTGTAATTTGAGCATATTGGAAAAATTAGCCCCAGGTCATTTTCTTTCCGATATCACGGTTATTCTCGGAAGTCTTGATTTTGTTATGGGTGAATGCGATCGATAGTAAATATGGAATTATCTCTAGAAACATTAAAGAAAATTGATGAGGTTATTCCTAAATACCCTGAAAAGCGAAGTGCTGCCCTCATGGTTATCCATTTTGTTCAGGACGAACTCGGATCTATTTCTGACGAAACATGTTCTTGGATTGCGGAAAAACTAGACCTTGAGCCCATCAATATTAAAGAACTTATCACCTTTTATCCGATGCTTCGGGAAACCCCTTGGGGAAAAAAGCACATTAGGGTTTGCAGAACTCTTCCTTGTGCTCTGAGGGGTTCATATAAAACATGTAAGGTTTTGGAAGAAAAATTGGGTGTAATGGAAGGTCATGTTAGGGAAGATGGCGAATTTTCAATTGAATTCATGGAATGCCTCGCAGATTGTGGTGAAGGTCCGGTTGTCATGGTTGATGAACAAACATTTGAAAATATTGAAGGAAAGAAAGCGGAAGAATTTGCTGAGCTTATCCTTGAGGAAAAACTTGATTCCTCCAAATCATTTACCAGCTACGAAGACGCTTTAGTCAGTAATAATTCAAAATCCAAGAAATCCCAAAACAAATGATCAAAAAGAAGACACCCAAAGAAAGACGGATCATTTTAAAACACGCCGACGATCCTTCTTATTCCAACAAGATCAGTTGCTATCTAAAGAACGATGGCTATTCAATGCTAAAGAAGGCTTTCAAAATGAAGCCAGAGCAAATTGGTGAGGAAGTCCTAAAATCCGGTGTCAGGGGTAGGGGAGGGGCTGGTTTCCCTGCCGGTATGAAATGGAAGTTTTTGGACCGTAAATCGGGCAAGCCAATCTACTTAATTTGCAATGCTGATGAATCGGAACCTGGAACCTTTAAAGACAGACAAATTATTTACAAGGATCCACATCAACTCATCGAGGGCATGATGATTGCAGCTTATGCAATTCAGGCAAAGCAGGCTTTCATCTATATCCGTGCTGAATTTTTTGAGGGTGCTCGAATACTGGAGAATGCAATCGCTGAAGCGAAATCCAAAAATTTCTGCGGAGAAAATATTTTGGGTTCTAAATTTTCCTGCGATTTAATCGTTCACAGAGGAGCTGGTGCCTATATATGCGGAGAGGAGACAGGTTTAATTGAATCTCTTGAAGGAAAACGACCCAACCCAAGAATTAAACCCCCTTATTTTCCTGCTGTTCTTGGACTTTATCAGTGCCCAACCATTGTGAATAATGTGGAAACACTGTGCAATGTTAAACATATTTTAGAAATTGGCGGAGAAGAATTTTCTAAAATTGGTAAACCCAATAATACCGGTACTAGAATATGGTGTGTTTCTGGACATGTCCAAAAACCTGGTTATTACGAATTTGAATGCGGAGCATTAACTTTGGGTGAAATGATTTATGATGTTTGTGGAGGATTATTACCTGGACGAACCCTGAAAGCAGTAATACCAGGAGGTTCCTCCTCAAAAATCCTCAGGGCGGATGAACGATTCACTGGAAAGTTAAAAGATGGAACTGATTTTGACTGGGGCATTGAGGATATTCCGTTGGATTTCGATGGTCCTGCCTCCGCTGGTAGTATGTCGGGTTCAGGTGGAATTATCGTGATGGATAACTCCGTTGACATGGTAGAGGCAATGGCAAATATAAATGCCTTTTATGCTCATGAATCATGTGGTCAATGCACTCCTTGTAGGGAAGGTTCGCTTTGGATGAGAAAAATCACCAAAAGAATGTGTTCGGGTGATGCCAGAGAAGAGGATGCTGACCTACTTCTTTCTGTTGCTAATCAGATTGAAGGTAGAACAATTTGTGCTTTTGGGGAAGCTGCTGCATGGCCAACTCAGAGTTTTATAGCAAAGTTCAGAGACGAATTTGAAGAAAAGGCTAAGGGCGATTCCAATAAGCCAACATTACAATTAATATGACCATGATGAAAAACGGAAAGTCTTCCAGTGTGGTTATTAATCTAGACGGGCAGGACGTGGAAGTTCCAGCTGGTATCAATTTGGTAGAAGCTGCATCCTTACACGGTACAGAAGTTCCCCATTACTGTTATCACCCAAAATTAAGTGTGGCTGGGAATTGTCGTATGTGTCTCGTTGAAATGGGTACTCCAATGAGGGATCGTGCCACTGGTGAAGCCATTTTAGATGAGCATGGAAAGCAAAAAATAGGCTGGATTCCAAAGCCTGTAATTGGTTGCGGAACAAATGTATCGCAGGGCATGCATGTAAAGACAAGTTCTCCGATGGTGAAAGACTCGAGAGAAGGAATTATGGAATTTCTTCTCGTCAATCATCCGCTTGACTGTCCAATCTGCGATCAGGCTGGAGAGTGTCGATTGCAGGAGTTTGCGACTGACTACGGAAGAGGTTACAGTCGTTATGTTGAACGCAAAAATGTTAAACCCAAGCGGACAAGGCTTGGACCACGTGTGACCCTTGACGATGAACGCTGTATTCTGTGTTCCAGGTGTATTCGTTTTTGTCAGGAAGTTGTGGATGACGATGTTTTGGGTTTTGTGGACCGAGGTAGTTTCTCCACTCTTACTTGTTTTCCAGGTAAAGAACTTTCTAATAATTATTCCTTAAATACAGTAGATTTGTGCCCAGTGGGTGCTTTGACGAGCACCGACTTTCGTTTCAAAATGAGGGTCTGGTTTTTAAAAGAATCCTCTAGTATTTGCACTGAAAGTAGTGCGGGTTCAAACATTACAGTTTCAAGTCGAGAGGGAGTGATTCATCGAATTACACCTCGAAGAAATGATGAGGTGAATGATAGTTGGATGTCTGATAGTGGTCGCGAACTTTATAAGAATGTCACCTCCGAGGATCGACTCATGAAAGCTAAGGTTGATCAGGAAGAATGCACTTTATCCCATGCCATTGAAACAGTTAAAGATACAGTCGATGGAAAAAAGCTTGGTATCGTCGGATCGTGTCATTCTTCTTTGGAAGAACAATTTTTACTGAATAAATTAGCCAAAATTACTAAAGCAAAAAAATTTCTCCGCGGGCACTTTGGGGAAGATGATGGAATTCTTGTTTCATCCGACCGCACCCCAAACCTCAGAGGTTCTTTAGTGAGTGGTTTTTCATCTCGATATCCAACCGATAATTTAGAAAGTCTGAGTAAGTCTCTGGACAAAAATGAATTAGATGTTCTTCTGGTCATTGGAGAGGATCTCCTGGCTTCTGGCATTGATTTAAATCAATTAAATGGAGTTACCTTGATTTTCGCTGGTACTCATCAGAATGAAACATCGAAACTAGCCAAAATTCTTATTCCCACCCTCACTTCTTTTGAGAAAACTGGTTGTTTCATAAACCGAAATTTCCGTGTTCAGTCTTTTAAACAGGCTATCCCTGGTCCTGCCGGTCTTTTACCTGATCTGCAAATTCTTTCGGCTCTGATCAAATCTCTTGAGAAAGATGGCATTCATCGACCTGACCTATCTTCAATTTGGAAAGAAATGGGAAAGTCATCCGGTAGTCCTCTTAAAGGAATTTCATTTTCTGATGTACCCGAAGATGGTTTATTAATTGATGGATCTAAATGGTCACATTTGGAATTTGTAGAAAAGAAAGCTCTTAACTATACACCAGCTAGAAAGGCACAAAAATCTAAATAACCATGTTTGATCCAGACTTTATATTCATGATCGGACTCAAGGTGTTTTTTGCATTCTTGATGATAGGTGCGGTTATGACTATGGCTGGATATTCTGTCTTAGCAGAAAGGAAAGTGAGTGCATGGATGCAGGGTAGGGTAGGGCCAAACCGAACGGTATTACCCCTTGTCGGTTATATTCCATTTTTTGGTAGGTTTCTCAAAGGATTAGGAATTTTTCAGCCTCTTGCAGATGGTTTGAAATTCCTTTTTAAAGAAGAAATTATACCCGGACATGTAAATAAGTTCTATTATAACCTTGCCCCCATTGTTGCATTGGTACCAGCTCTTACAACCATGACTGTTTTGCCATTCGGCGAGTTTTTTAACAGCGATGGAGAGTCAGTACCTTTAATGCTCGCAAATCTTGAAGTCGGTATACTTTTTATTTTGGCAGTTTCTTCATTGGGTGTTTACGGAATTGTTTTGGCTGGTTGGTCATCAAATAGTAAATATCCTTTTCTTGGCGGTATTCGTTCGTCTGCTCAAATGATTTCTTATGAGCTAGCCATGGGATTATCCCTGTTGCCAATTTTTTTATGGGTATCTCAACCGGGGTCCGGACTACTTGGCTTAAGCCTAGTTGATATTGTTCAATCGCAAAGCAATTCAGCTTGGCTATTCCTTGTTCAACCGTTGTCAGCTCTTATCTTTTTGATAGCCTTGTTTGCTGAGACCAATCGATTGCCGTTCGATATGCCTGAATCCGAAACAGATCTTGTCGGAGGTTTTCATACCGAGTATGGCGGTTTTAAATTCGGTATCTTTTTTGTGGCCGAGTATGCACATATTGTTGTGGGCTCAGCAATTTTCACTTTAATTTTTCTTGGCGGCTGGCATTTTCTTCCATGGATAGCGGATCCATGGCCTGCAAATTGGATAGGAACAATAATTGGTATCGCATGGTTTCTTGCTAAAACTTTATTTCTTATTTTCTTTTTTATTTGGATAAGGTGGACTTTACCACGATTTCGTTACGACCAAGTTATGAATCTAGGTTGGACAAAGTTACTTCCGCTTGCCCTCCTAAATCTATTATTTTATGTCTTGCTCGTAACCTGGTTAGATCAATCATCACTTTAATATCAAAATGGCTAAAACTGTAGTTCTAGAACGCAAACCACTTTCCCTTTCTGAAAGAACCTATCTTCCGCAGATTGCAACCGGTCTCAAAACTACTTTTTCCAATATGTTTAAAGAAAAAGTGACCCTGCAATATCCTGAAGAAAAGCCTGCTATTCCCAAAAATTACCGTGGGATTCCCACTCTGGTCAAAGACCCTAATGGCAGAGAAAAGTGTGTATCTTGTCAGCTTTGCGAATTTGTCTGCCCTCCAAAAGCTATTCGAATCACACCTGGATCTGTTCCAGAAGGGGAAACCGATCGAGCGCATGTCGAAAAAGCACCTCAGGAATTTGAGATCAATATGCTTCGTTGTATTTATTGCGGTTATTGCCAAGAGGTTTGTCCTGAAGAAGCCATTTTTTTGCAAGATGAATACTCTTCTTCCGGTTATTCGAGAGAAGAAATGATCAACAATAAAGAAAAACTTTATGAGTTAGGAGGAACGCTGCCTGATGCCCATTACAAATGGGATAAGAAAAAGAATGAGGAGGATTTGGGGAATGACCATTAAAGACGGTTTTTCTTTCCTTTCCACCCTCTATAATGTTTTCTAATCGTTCCTGTGAACACGGTTGATTTACTATTTTATTTTTTCTCCACCCTTGCACTTGGCGGTGGTATTTTAATGGTCTTGTCTCGACACCCCGTTTCTGCAGCCTTATTTATGATCGTTTCCCTTGTTAGTGTGGCTGCTTTGTTTGTCTTGCTGGAAGCATTCTTTTTAGCAATTTTACAGGTTTTAGTGTACGCGGGTGCCGTTATGGTACTATTCCTTTTCATTATTATGCTCTTGGACGTTGGTCCTGAAGGGGGAAAGGTCTCTCGCATCAAAATGATTTCAGGTCTGGCAGGTTGTTTATCTTTTGGTATTTTATCAGTTTTATTAATTCAATTTGTACAAATTGATGTTTCTCATTCTGCAAATTGGCCCACCTTACAAACAGACAAGGCAGTATCCGGTAATTTTTTATTATTTTCAAATTCGGTTAAGAATTTTGGCTTTGGTTTATTCACAAAATATATGTTGCCTTTGCAAGTTGCTGGATTCCTTTTGCTTGCGGCAATGATCGGAGTAATCGTGCTTAGCAAGAAATCATTGTCAGTCGATAAAGAAAACTAGGGATGGAATCCATTACACCACAGCATTATTTAATATTAGCATTTCTGCTTTTCTCGGTTGGTTTTTTTGGGGTTGTTCTCAGGCGTAATCTCTTGCTTGTCTTGATGTCTCTTGAATTAATGCTAAACGGAATCAATGTTGCATTAGTATCCTTTTCACGTGCTTCAGGTAATTTAGATGGTAGTCTA
Source organism: Opitutia bacterium (assembly GCA_002694035.1). Taxonomy (GTDB): domain Bacteria; phylum Verrucomicrobiota; class Verrucomicrobiia; order Opitutales; family Seribacteraceae; genus Seribacter. The sequence goes on along the minus strand of NZKY01000073.1, from coordinate 53,857 downwards.
TTTGTATTTTTTATTATGACCGTTGCTGCAACTGAGGTTGCTGTGGGATTGGCTTTATTGGTTGCTCTTTACAAGAAAAGAAAAAGCGTTTTTTCAGAGGATATTTCCTTACTTAAAAATTAGTACCATGGAAAAAGAAATTGTTGTCTTTAGTCTTTTGCTTCTTCCGCTTCTTTCCGCATTTGTAACGCTATTTTTTCTTCGTAATTCCGGTAATATTGCCTCCCTTTTATCCGTTTCCACTTCTGCAGGAATTTTAGTCTTTTCCTTGTTTCTAATCTTCACTGGAGATAAAGAGGTTTTTTCTTGGCAGGCAGTTTGGATGAAGATGGCAAGTTGGGAACTCACTTTTGGGTTTCTTATTGATGCACCAGCTCGTTTGTTACTCTTTGTGGTCTCTTTTGTTGGTTTTCTGATTCATATTTTCAGTTTGGGATATATGGCTGATGACGATGCGAAAGCCCGATATTTTGGAGGTTTGTCAATTTTTATGTTTTCAATGATCGGTATTACCATTGCCGATAATTTAATCATGATTTTTGTATTTTGGGAATTAGTTGGTTTCAGTTCTTATCTTCTAATTTCCCACTATTTTAAAACTGAGGAAGCGTCCAAAGCTTCCAGAAAAGCATTTATTGTAAACCGCGTTGGTGATTTTGGTTTTCTTATTGGAATCGTGCTGACTTACTGGAGTGTTGGAACGGTCAATCTTACAGAGCTAGCTGATATGATTGATTTCGACCCAACTTTGGTAACCACTGCAATTGGTCTTGCCTTAGCCTGTGGTTTTATCGGCAAATCTGCTCAGTTTCCTTTACATGTTTGGTTACCTGATGCCATGGCCGGTCCAACACCTGTTTCCGCTCTGATCCATGCAGCGACCATGGTAGCCGCCGGTATATATCTTCTTCTTAGAATCGATTTCATGTTCACCCCACAATCATTAAGTTTGATTGCCATACTTGGTGCATGCATGGGTCTTTATGCTGGTTTTTGTGCCCTTGCCCAGAGAGACATCAAGAAGATACTTGCTTATTCAACACTTTCTCAACTCGGTTATATGGCTGCTGCTTTTGGTCTGGGTATGCCAGGAATTGCTCTTTTCCATCTTATGACTCATGCCTTTTTTAAAGCTTTAATGTTTCTTGGCTCGGGTTCTGTCATACATGCCTGTCACCATGAACAGGATATTTTTAAATACGGTGGATTAAGAAAGAAAATGCCCATCACTGCTATTACTTTTTTGATCGGGGTTTTAGCTATTTCTGGTGTTAATTTTCTATCCGGTTATTTTAGTAAAGATGCGATCCTCTTAGGTGCATATAATAACAATATGCCAATTTTTCTATTATTGTACGCTGGTGCAATACTTACCTCCTTTTACATGTTCCGACTCTATTTTATTACTTTTGAAGGGGATTCTCGATCAAGCAATTCTTCCCACGCTCATGAGAGTAGCATTTTGATGACTGGACCCTTGATCCTTTTGGCTGTTCTATCCGTTTTTGGCGGTTTCCATTCTCTTTATCCTTATTCTATAGTCGAATCCATAATCCCTGACATTGAAAGGGTCGGAGCGATGCCCGGTCATATGTGGATGATTGTCCTGGGTACTTTAGCTTGGGTGATTGGTTGTATATCTGCAAAACTGTTTTTTGGAAAAGTTAATCAAGTTGATCCCTTGTCTGAAAAAGTACCTTTATTTTTTGCACTGTGTAGTAGTAAGCTTTTCTTTGATGAAATCTACAGGTTTTATGTAAATCGTATTCAAGATCCATTTTGTCGCTTTATCGAAGTGATGGAATTGTTGTTTATTTCGGGGCTAATGGTAAGGGGTGCTGCAGGAATTTCTGGATTGTTTGCTTTGCTTGGAAAAACTTTCTACACTGGAAAGATTCATTCTTATTCATTTTGGTTCATCGCTGGTACGATCGGGTTTCTGATCTATGCTTCCGGAATCTTTGGTAATTGAATTTGATGGATATGAACTTTAATCAAATCTTACTTCTCGGTTCAATTATTGTACCAGCACTTACTTCTCTTGTTTTATTTACCAAGCTAGTGAACAAGCAATCAACTGTCACTAGTCTTGCATGCATCGGTTTCATATTCCCATTTGTTGCTGGAATCATTCTCTTTGCAAATTTTGACAGATCCGTTTCTGGTTATTGTTTTGAAATTTTCTATCCCAAAATGGGACTGCATGAGCTTAAAATCTCATTTCATCTAGGCTTAAATGGAGTTTCTTCTCCACTATTTGCGATGGCTGGAATTGTAGGTCTATCTGCTGGATGGGTCGCGATTCATTCTGGAGCAAAGAATCTTAAACTTTTTCTCGCTTTACTTCTTTTTATGCAGTCCGGATTAATGGGCTTATTTGCAAGTGTTGATTTATTTTTCTATTATTTATTCCACGAATTTGCCTTGATTCCTACTTTCATAATGATCGGTCTTTGGGGTGGTCGTGATAGAAGAAGTGTTGCACTTGAAATTACAATTTATCTAACTTTTGGTGCTCTTGTTTCACTCGGAGGTTTAGTTGCCTTAAATGTTTTGGTTGAATCTGAAAAGTTTGATTTTCCATCTCTCAGCCTTGCCCTATCTGAGGCTATGCTGACTGAATCCTCACAATTTAAAATATTTGGACTATTGCTCTTGGGCTTTGGTATATTAGTTGCCCTTTTTCCTTTTCATACCTGGGCTGCAAAGGGTTATGAAGTCGCACCTACCTCCGTTTCGATGCTTCATGCTGGAGTCCTCAAAAAATTCGGTTTGTACGGACTTATCCAGATTGCCGTTCCTCTTTTACCTAGTGGAGCACTGGAGTGGAGTCCTTATCTTCTTTGGCTCGCATTAGGAAATGTTTTGTTTGTCGGTCTAGTTACTTTAGCTCAAACCAATTTAAAAAGTATGATTGGTTATGGCTCAGTAATGCATATGGGCTATTGTTTCTTAGGTGTTGGAGTCTGTTCAGCTCTTGGTGCTGGTTCCGCAGTTATGTTGATGGTTGCCCATGGTTTATCAGTCTCTTTGATGTTTCTTCTTTCTCGCTTCATTTACAAAAGAACTGGTACCTTCGAAATGTCTCAGATGGGAGGTCTTGCAGAAAAAACTCCTATTCTAGCTTGTTGTTTCGTGGCCGCTTCTCTAGCTACAATCGGTTTGCCGGGGTTTGGTAATTTTTGGGGTGAACTGGGTGTTTTCCTTTCTCTTGGGGAGAATGCTGAAAATCATATATTTCTGATACTAGCTGCCGTGGGGATTATCATCTCGGCGATTTTTGGCTTGAGGGCTGTTTCCAAAATCTTTTTTGGTCAGGTTTCTGATGAACTTAAGGAAAACACGGGAAATAAAAAGATTCTAGATCTTGGGATAAATGAACTCTTACCTGCAGGTTTAATTCTGGTAACCCTGTTGTTTTTGGGACTTTGGCCAAGGGGTATTTCAGAAAGGATTGATAAAGAGATATATTCGAGGTATTCCCTCAGTTCTTCCGGTCAGGCTGGTTTACTTTTGCCATGCTGTCCAATGGATAAGAATCAATCAGATCTTTCTACAGATTATGAGGAATTAAAAATTAAGTCTGAGACAAAAAAATAAATATGGATTCATTTTTAAATTTTTCGAACGAAAATCTTTGGATTGAGATTTGGCCTGAACTTTGCCTTGCCTTGGCTGCTCTGCTAATTCTCGGGCTTGACCTCTTTAGAAAGCCTGATTCTTCCCGCTTACTTTCCGGAAGAATTGCTATTCTTTTTCAGCTTGGATTGGTTATTTTTCACTTATTTGATTATTTGGTTTGGCACCATACTTTTGACAGGGTTGCTTTTTCAGGGATGCTAAGCCTTGGCATACAAGGGGATGTAATGAGAAGTTTTTTCCTGCTTTCTTCCCTATTAGTTTCAATCCTTGGACATCAGTATTTAAAATCAGGCTCTTTGCGATGCGGTGAATTCCATCATCTAACCATGTTGGCCACAGCAGGTTTGATGTTACTGGTACAAAGTAGTCATTTTCTGATGTTATTTGTAGCTTTGGAAACCGTGGCAATTTGTTTCTACACTCTTGTTGCCTACAACCGTACATCCGAGAAATCTTTGGAAGCGGGAATAAAATATTTGATTTTTGGAGCTTTAAGTTCTTCTCTTTTACTTTTTGGAATTGTTTTGATTTATGGAGTCGGTGCAAATCCTGAAGCATGGGGTGCCGTATTCGCTGGTTATGAATCACAGGATCCACTTGGGTTTAAATACATCTCTAATTTACTCGAGTCGAATCCTAATAATTTATTGTTAAAAGCGGGAGTTGTTCTAATTATCGCTGGAATTGCTTTTAAAATAGGTGCTGCTCCTTTTCAGATTTGGGTGCCTGATGTTTATCACGGTTCTCCTATGCCAGTAACAGCATTTCTTGCAGTTTCATCAAAGGCTGCTGGGTTTTTTGTTTTACTGAATTTAGTTAATGGTCCTTTTTTGGGGATGGCGGAATTTCTGATGCCATTGTTGGGCTTTGTTGCAACTTTTACTATTTTCTTCGGAAACCTTGCCGCATGCGCTCAACAAAATTTAAAAAGAATGTTAGGTCTGTCCGGAGTTGCTCATGCTGGTTATTTATTAGTTGCAGTTATGGCATCCATGCAGTTTGCAGGTAATAGCGATCGTGCAGTTTGGGTATTATTCTTTTATCTTTTTACCTATCTTCTTGCCTCATTTGCGGTTTTTGGAGTCATGGGGCTTGCCCGACTTAAAGATGAAATGGATCACGAGTTTTCTGTTTATGAGGATCTAGTCGCGAAACATCCGTGGATGGCTTTTGTTTTAGTTTCTGGGATTGCTTCTCTGGCAGGTATTCCTCCTTTCGCTGGTTTCATTGGAAAATTACTTCTTTTTTCTGTGGCCTTTGAAGCAAAGCTTCATTTTTCATTAATCGCAATGGTCGTTGGAGTAGCTATTTCGATTTATTATTATTTTGGCTGGATTCGAGAAATTATTTTTAAACCGAGACCTTCATTTTCTGACGAGACTGAAGAAAATGAGAAGGATTTATGGGTCAAAATTCCCTCTTTTAGTATGTTCAAGCTTTGCATGATTACCTTGGCAATTTGTTCTCTAATTCTGGGAATATGGCAAGGTCCTTTTGGGGACGCATTTTAGCTTGGAATTTATAAAAATTGGTGCCCGGGGCGAGAATCGAACTCGCACGCCCTAGGACAATAGATCCTAAATCTATCGCGTCTACCAATTCCGCCACCCGGGCAACATATTATTTTTTATAGAAAGTTAGTCATGAATACAATTCTAATTTTCATTTGTTGCTAGGTAATACATTAAAATCAGGACTTGCTTCCTTTTACCTCCTTAACATACTCGAAATTTATGATTTCAACCTGTTTATCCGTTTGCCGTCAAGGTTGGTTGGGTGTTCCGATATTTTTAATTGGAATTGCCACCCTTGCATTTAGTCAACTTGCCCAAGAAACTGAACCTAGCCTATCTCCAGAAGAAAAAGCTGATTTGGTGGAAAAGACTTTTTCCGATCTTTCGACCCGGTTGAGTGGTTTACGTGATGCACAAAAAGGAGCCCAAATTGAATCTTTAAGAAGTACTATTAAGGGCAATCTTGATCAATTAATTTCAGTTCATGGTAATTCGGATCCGAAGGTTACAGAACTTCAAGCGAAATTTGGTGGTGTTGATGAAAAATGGATCAGTCGTTCAAAGGAAGTTGGTCTGCAGTTAAATTCAGTTTCTGACCGTTTGGGAGAAGCCAAATTAATTCTAAATGATTTGAAAGAAAATTTTGCTGGTCGTATGGATGAGGCAGTTCCTGCTTTGAATGTTTTGCATGAGAATTTAAAACGATCAAAGACCGAAATGGATGCTCTTACAAGCCTTTCTGACAGTTTAATCGGTGATGTAACCAGATCATACGGTGAAGTTGAGTCAGAAAGTGGTATGTTGGCACAAAAAGCTATCCCGAATGCTCCATCCATTGGGAAAGGTGGTGCTTCTTTCTCAACAAAAGCCGAAGAAATTTCAAGAGCGATCAACTCAACTGAAGCAATTCCATTAGATGGAGCGAGTCGTTTTGCTCCTTCTATAAGCACTGATGCTGGCGTAGTTAGTAAAAATAAACCCGAGAATACGAATGCTGAATCATCCGAGATAATAAACAAATTAAGATCTGAACTTGCTGCTTCGAAATCAGTTCAAAGTGAACTTTCTGCAGATACTGCCGATTTGCAGGGAGATCTAAGAAAAGCATATCGTGAAATTGTATCTTTGCAGACAAGTCTGCAAGAAACTCAGATGCTTGCTAAAGAATTGCAGGATTCGAAAAATTCTCTTTGGAATACAGATAATGGAGAAAGACCAACTGCTCAGGCAGTTAGCAGCAGAATAAATAGATTAGAGAGCGATCTACAAGCTGCGAGGGAAGATCTTCGTTCTTCTAGACAGAGCTTGCTTGTTGAGCAAGAGCGTTCCAACGCTATGTTGCGTTCCGTAACTAATGAACTTGAGAGAACGAGAGCAGCGCTTGACACTGCTCGTAGTGCTACTATGTCTTCGGGTGCTGATGCCATGAGGTTAGAAGCTTTGGAAAGGGAACTTAATGAGGCTAGGAGAGCACTGCAAATGGCCCAAATGGCTCCCATGGACTCTACGAAAGAGTCTTATCTTACTTTGCAAAATGAACTCAGGAAAGCATTGGGTGAAATAACTAGAATGCAGGTAGAGTTAAATGAGAAAGATGAATTGGAAGCTCAATTGATAAAATTACAAAATTCAATGGAATCTTTTGCGGATTCACCGGGGCGAGGTGCAAGTCAAGAATATGTTGCAAAATTATTGATTGATTTAAATGCTGCAAAGCTAGAAGTTGAGAAGGCGAAATCTCAAAACAGGGCTGGCCGGGAGGATTTGATTGAGCAGGTTGCATTGCTTGAAGACGAGTTAAAGGTTACAAAGCTTGCACTTAAGAAAACAAAAGCTGAATACGAAGCATCTCAGGAGATGATGGCAAAGAGGGAGTTTGAGTATGCAAATACAATTCAAAGACTTGAAGAAGAGGCTCAGTTGGCTGAAAATTCACTTCGTGATGCATCTCTTGGTAAATTACCAGCGATTCCATTTGTTGAAGAAATGGAGAGGAATCTTGCTGATTCAGAAGCACGTATCGAGAGATTATCCAACCGTTTTGAAGCGGAGCAGGCAAAAGCAACTGATTTGATTGATGGATTACAAGTTGAACTTGACGCTGCTATTGTTAGGCAAAAAAGGGCTCTCGATCAATTGGCAAGGAAAGAGTTAGAGTTGGAAGGAAGAGAAACTGAGCTAAAACAGGCAAAAGAAGATTCAAAGAAATTGAAAGAAGAGCTTGAGGTAGTAAAGGTTATCGCTGGGCAGTTAGAAGATTTAAATTCTGTCTTGGAGCAGACTAAAAGAACTCAGAATTCTCAGTCTGGTAGTATGGATCAAGTAATAGAGTCTCTCAGAGAAGAACTAAATCAGGCAAAGGTTGAACTTGTTTTTGCCAAAGAAGATAATGATAAACTTAAAGCTATTTCTGCTGACACGATAAGTACCTTAGAATTACAACTTGAAAATACACGAAATCAGTTACTCGCTGAACAAGAAAACTTAGCTGATCAAACCAATGAGTCTAAGGAATTGGTAATTGATTTGAAAAGTGAATTGGACGCCGCGAGATCCGAAATTGCAAGAATGAAATCTGCAGGCCTTGGAGAGTCAGTTGAAACAAAACAAGCTGTTTCTCAACTTCAGGAAGCCTTGGGTACAATAAGGATACTACAAGAAAGTTTGGAGGAAGCGGAGAAGGTCAATTTGGATGTTGATAATTTGCGCATCGAGCTCGCTAATTCAATGGAATCTCATTTGTCTGAATTACAAAGATCTGAGGACGAAAAAAACCTTTTGCGTAAACAGGCAGAAGATTTGGAGGCAGAGATCATGGTCTTACGAGAACAAGGACTGGGTGCAGGTGTTCAATTCAAAAGATCCAATGCTGCCATAATGGAAGAGTTAGAGATCTCAAAAGCCCGTGTTCTTGAGTTGGAAAAGCGGGCAGAAATGTCTGAAGATAACGAAGTTCTTTCGTTAGTTGAATTGGAGGAAGAATTAGCTCAAGAAAAAGCACGCAATCAGGAACTTCAACAAGAACTTTCAACTAAATCAATCGGTCATACTAAGACAGTCGAACTGCTGGAAAAAGAATTAGCAGCGTCACTTAAGAAACTAGATGAATTAGAGGACAAAGACATTTCAAGAAAAAGGGAGATCGCGAAAATCGAGAACGAAATAATTGAACTTAAATCGCAATTAACAGATCAATCGGATAATGGAAGTTTGGCTGATGAGGAGAAACTTCAGGTTATATCTCAATTAGAAGAACAATTACAGGAAGCTAACAATCAGCTTGCTGAGGCTAAAAATGTTTCTCCTTCAAATCCTAACTTGGAGAGAATTGAAAAGTTAGAGAGTGAACTTGCACTTGCTTTGAAAAATGTATCCGCCTTACAAAACGCAAAAGATTTGAGTGATCAAGACGATATTAATCTGGAAATGGTTGAACAGTTAGAAAAACAACTCTTGGAAACGCAGAATAAGTTGGCTTCCTTAGAAAAGGCTGATCGTTCCGGTTCGCTTACAAAAAGCAATAATGAATTAATTGAAAAACTAGAGAATGATCTTGTTATTGCCGAAAGAAAAACTTCTGAATTGCAAGCATCTCTTGACCAACAGGACCTAAAGCGAGAGGATTTAAAAAGACAGCTTGATAATGCACTTGAGAAATTAAATCTGATTTCTCTGGGTTCTGAAGATTCTGAAAAAGGTGCAGAGGATTATATCAGATTAGAAAACGAACTTCAGTCTGCTCAACAAACCATTAATGACTTGATGGAAAAAACAGAATCTGAAAAGTCCCAAAGAGCGAAATTAGAAAAAGAACTTAATTTGGCAATGCAGACTATTAAGAATCTTGAAGGGGGTAGTGAGGAAAATACTCAAAAATCTGTTGATCCGGCAGATTCAGCTGTAGTTGAAGAATTGCAGGCACTTCTTGATTCCAAGGATAAAAAGCTCAAAGAATTAGAAGAAGAGCTCAGCAATGCGATTGTTGAAATGACAGAAAAAGAAGCAGAATTAGAGATGGCTGCCTCTATGCAGGAGGAAATGGAGATTCTTGCAGACAAGTTAAAAGACGCAGAGCAAAAATTGGAAGGTCTGAGTGAAGATAATCAAACCAAAGAAAATTCCCTACCGGATGCAGAAAAAGAATTACTTCTTGCAGAAATTGATAAATTAAAAGTTGAACTTGCCTCTGCTAAATCAACTGCTCCTTCCACTGAAAATAGAGATCAGAATATAAATGACTTGCAAAAACAGTTACAGGACGCAGTTGCTGAAAGTATGGAAATGCAGACAGAATTAGAGGATACAAAATCTAGACTCGCGGCTATGGAGTCTTCTTCAGGCAAGCCATCTTTACAGCTTGCTCAAGTGATTGAGGAAGCTAAAGAGGCTGAAAGCTTAGCTGGGCAAAGGATTAATGACTTAACCCAGGCACTGAGGAATTCTGAAGGCTTGAGAAAAGAAATGGAATTGTTACTATTGGAGGCGGAACAAGCTGATTCTACTCAACCCGTAACTCCGAATCTAGCCAGTGATCCTCGGTTTATTGAGATTCAAAAAGAGTTATTATTACTACAACAAGATTTACTTGCAGCAAGGGAAGTTGAGGAACCCCGGGTGAAAGCATTGCAATTAGAATTGGAGGCAAGTCAGAATGATAGCTATCTCTTAAATGAGGAATTTAAGAGTGCTATGGAAGATTTTGGAAGGATTAAGGAACAAGTAGCGATTTTAGAGGAAGAAAATAGGCGATTACAAAATTCTGTTCCATCTTCAAATGCAAGTGATTCAAATAATGAAAAAGCATCTATGCAAAATAGAATTAACAATTTGTCTCAGGAAAATGCAAATCTTAGAATTCAAATTGGTGAAAGGGATAGTCGCGTCTCTGGATTAAGGGAAGATTTGGCTAGGGCTCAAATGTCTGTTCCTGGAATTCGACCAGATAATGCAGCTCTTCGGGCACAAATTGTCCGTCTTGAGGGAGCCGTTCAGGTTGCCCAGGATGGCGAAAATCGATCAAAAATTGAAGCCCAGCGTATTCAAGGTGAAAATCAATCTCTTGTGCAGAGAGTAGCCCTCCTCGAAGAAAGTCTACGCCAAGCTCAATCGCAGGCTCGAGGTGTTCCATCTTCCTTGCCTTCGTATACTGCTCCTCCGCAAGTGGTAGTTAGAAGTGTTCCCAATCCTGCGGAAGCTGCTGAAGTTATCCGTTTAAGAGAACAAAATCAAAGGTTGCAAGCCCAGTTGATGACATCAAGTACAATACCACAGAGAGATCAATTGGATAGAAAAATTCGTGAACTTAATCAAAAGAATTTAACTGCTCAAATTCAATTGGATCAGGAAAGATCGCGTGTGGAAGATTTAAGAAAACAACTTGATGAAGCTCGAAATATCAAACAAGAAGTAGTTGAAAGAGGGCAGTCCGCCAACATGAAGGTTAGGCTTTTGAATGATGAGCTTAGTGATGCTCAGAAACGAATTGCATCTCTTGAAAATGCTTTAATTTCGGCTAGAGAAGCAATCAAGGTTCTTAAAAGTGGGGGGTCTGGAAGTTCGACCATGAAAGTATCAGTTCCTAAATCATCATTTACTGGAATTGGTTCTACTCGTTCTCCATCATCTTTACCTGAATTACCCTCCAACCGAACATTTACTCGAACTCCTTTACCTACAGTTTCCTACCGTACTCCGGGTTCTGGAAGTTCAATATTGGAGGGCTCATCTTTAGCTTCGCCAAGCATTCAGAAAATTCCAGTAGGTAATTCGAGCATCCAGCTTAGGGCACAGGTTCAATTCCTTAACAATAAAAATAGACCAGCTGGTTTTACCGAATTTTTTCTGGTTAAGAATGATTTAGAGAGTATTCTTCAAGATTCAAGAATTCGGATTCCACAGGGTCAAGGAATAGATTCAGGTGCAGAGCTGTGGGCTCGCTCCGTACAGAGAGGTTATCGTTATCCCGGGGTTGCTTCTGCTATCAGAAATGCTCTTGCAACTAAAAGCTTGGCAAGAATTAAAACAAATTCAATGGGAGAGGCAAATCTTGAAAATGTTGAGTCCGGAAATTATTACTTAATAGGTTCTTCACCCTTAGGACAAGTTGGAGTGGTTTGGTCCAAACAAATTAGTCTTAGCCCAGGAACTAATAAACTGGTAATGGATTTAAGAGACGCGACTTGGGCAGAGTAAAATTGAAAATATCTGCATAACTTTAAAAAAAGAAATTTAACAGTTGGGAATCGCCACTTAAACGGTTCCTAGTAAAACTGTTTAACTACTCTTAGATACCTAGTTGCTTCTAAATCGCCATTTTGAGCTGCTAGGGTTAACCATTTGTCGGCAGCTTTATAGTCCAATTTTACACCCTGTCCAAGGAAGTAGAGAATGCCCATATAACGCAATGATTCTGGATCATTTTTCTCGGCACTCAAATTAAACCATTTCTTAGCATCATCAAATTTATTTTCTTTGTAAAAAATAAGACCCAATTGTCTCGAAGCAACAGGGTTTCCTTTGGAAGCGATGCTTTCAAGTAATGTTTTAGCTTTTTGTCTATTTTTTTCTACGGTAAGCACATTCATCGCAGCATCGATCAAATCAAATTCAGCACTGCTTTCTGTGGTAATTTCATTAGGAGCATCGAAATTCGCAATTATGTTGGTTGAGTTATTTTCTTTAATTGATTTAAGGTTGTTGGCTGCGATTCTTGAAATTCCATTATTTTGCTCGTCCGGTATGTATTTGGCGGTTGGATTTCTCAGTCTCTCTAGATGATTTTGGTATTTTCTAAGTTGTAGTTTGGCCTCAGATGAGCCACCTAAAGAAGCTTTGTGTAGCCAAGTAACAGCCTTTTGGAGGTTTTTTTCAATTCCGTCACCAGTGGCAAGTTTCATTCCTAAGGTCAGTTGAGCCATAACCAAATCTCTACTAGCTGCTGCGTGTATCCAGCGAACTGAATAGTCATCATTTTTTTCAATGCCATCTCCAATTGAATATGCCATCCCAAGATAGAACATGCCAAGCGGATGGCTGGAACCAGCTGCTCGGGAACACCATTTTAGAGCAATAGTTGAATCTTTTTTTACTCCAATCCCGGTAAAAAAAATCATTCCTAAAGTAGCCTGGGCAGTGGAGAAACCTTTTTCCGCCGATGCTTCAAGGTGTCTGATTGCTTTAGTGAAGTTTCTCGGAGGGTTATCCATTTCCATCATGCCTAAGCAATACAAAGCAAGTGGATCCTTTCCTTTTGCAAGAGAGAGCAGGTTCGAGTGAAGATATGCTTCATCGTAAAGAAATTGTCCTCTTTCACTTTTTCCTCGCTCAAGAGATAAAGCCGCAAGAGTACAAAGTCCAAGTGCACCATTTTTCTCTGCGGAAAGAGTCGCCCACCTTTCGGCTTCTTCAAGGTCTACTGAGAGTCCTCTTTCTCCAAATTTATGAAATAAAGCTAAAGCACCTTGGTAATGTGAATCGCCTTTGAGAGCCCTAGACTGAACCACACTAAGTGCTTGATTGAGTGGATTGCAAAATAAGGACGAAAAGAAGAAATTTTGAACCAAAAAAAGTAACCAAAATATTTTTAAAATTTTGGTACCAGCTAGGTTGAAATGTTTTTTCATATGAAGTGAATTCATAAGTCGGGCATGATATACTTTTCTTGATTTAAAAATGAATCTGAGCAAGATTAATTTTTTTATGACTCAGGAAATCGAATTAAGAACTCATGTAAATGTTTAGGATATGTTCCAAGTGTGATTTTGAGTGGCATTCCTCAGATGGTCTAGAATGTCCAGCATGCAATGGTCTTCAAAAAGGTAATAATTTCTCCGGGGGAAAATCTTTTTGGGGTAGAGCCTTTGGTACCGGACCCAATGATAAAAGATTTAACAATTGGTATCTAGCTATCGCTATAATTACTTTGATTTTACTGATACAAGCTCTCGTTTTTAGCTAATTAATTCAAATTCGATTTTTTTTGATTATGTTTTTTGGGAAGAAATGGATCCATAAATGCTTCACTAAAATTATAACCGCCATCGAAGTCATCAAGTGAATCATTTTCAGTCCTACCGAGAATTCCATGATCCACTAAGTTAAAAACAATTTCACCAAAATCTCTGCATTTGGAAATATTCCAATGCTCCATAAGCGTCATTGTCATGGGTCCAAAACGGTCCAATGCATAGTCACGAATTCCATCCAATAACTCACTTCCAGATACATGCCCCTTATTCTTCGTCTTTGCTTTCTCCAAATTCTTTAGTGTATGATCAAGAGCTTCTCGAATAAAATAATACGCACCTTTTCCAAATCGATCGTCTTTATTATGGATTTCTTTAATGACTTCTGGGAAATTTTTTTCGCTCATTTTGTGCTTTTCTTAAAGGTTGAAGAGTAAATCAAATTAAACTTTTATAGATTCAATTTTGAAATTCAATGATCAATTAAAATGAAAGTATCATATTCTTTGGCTAAAGGGCGTGCATCACCCCATTGTATAACTTGGACATATCGAAAAAAAAGATATCGGAAATACTTCAAAAGTAGAATTGACGCTGTTCGATTTCGCAATGAAAAAGAACAAGAACTTGGTATTCGTGGGAACAACGATATCGAGAATGAAATTATTTTTCTGGCTCTTAATGAGATTAAAGACAGGTTGGACTCAATGGATTTAAAACTTGAAGAACTTGAAAAAACCGTTCGATTTCAGGAAGGTCATATGAAAGAACTCCGTAAGCCACCGGTTCCAAAAATTCTGAGGATTTCTGAAGCAGCCAAAGTTTTACGAATATCTTCGAGGAAGCTATACTATTTATTAGATAAAGGAGTCTTTAAAAGATATAAATTACCCCATACACGTACAACATTCATAAAATTAGATGAAGTTGAAAAGGCACTTGGTTCAGGAGATGTTAGCGATCTGTTAGGGTAATTGAAAATTTTCCTATCTTTGTCGATTTACTGGTTTTTGTTTTGCCTGAAAGTAGGAGATGTGGAATATGAATGTTTAACTTAAACAATTTAATATGAGTAAAAAATTTAAAGGAGGAGTCGTTACAGGCGACGAAGTGCAAGCAATTTTTAACGATGCATTGGAAAACCAATATGCTTTACCAGCAGTCAATGTTGTGGGAACTAATTCAGTAAACGCTGTTCTAGAAACCGCCGCTAACTTAAATTCACCAGTCATGATTCAATTTTCAAATGGTGGTGGGGTATTTTATGCTGGTAAAAGCCTATCTAATGAAGGTCAGCAAGCTGCAATTGCAGGATCAGTCTCAGGGGCAATGCATGTCCATGCTATGGCAGAAGCTTATGATGTACCGGTCATTTTGCATACTGATCATGCTGCAAGAAAGTTATTACCTTGGATAGATGGACTACTTGAAGCGGGTGAACAATTTTATGAAAATAAGGGTAAGTCTCTTTACAGTTCACATATGTTAGATCTTTCTGAGGAGCCAATTGATGACAACTTGAATACCTGTAAGGAATATTTCGAAAGAATGAACAGGATCGGCATGACAATTGAAATTGAGCTAGGAGTTACTGGGGGCGAGGAGGATGGTGTGGATAACACTGACATTGATACTGCTCGACTCTACACACAACCTGAAGAAGTAAATCAAGCTTATGAAGTTTTGTCACAAGTGAGTAACAGATTTACGGTTGCTGCCGCTTTTGGAAATGTTCATGGAGTTTATAAACCTGGTAATGTTGAATTAACACCCAAGATTTTACGCGATTCACAAGAGTATGTGAAAGAGAAACACAAGTTGGAGGGTCGCCCGATTCATTTCGTATTTCACGGTGGATCTGGATCTTCGAGAGAACAAATTCGTGAAGCGATAGGATATGGTGTTGTAAAAATGAATCTGGATACCGATATGCAATGGGCATTTTGGGAAGGAGTTCATGAATATTATAAGGATAAGAAAGATTACTTGCAGGGACAACTGGGTAATCCAGATGGGGATGATAAGCCGAATAAAAAGTTTTATGATCCAAGAGTCTGGCTTAGAAGCGGTGAAATTTCTTTTGTTGAAAGACTTACGCGCTCATTTGAAGATTTGAATTGTATAAATCGAAATTCTTTATGAGTTTTGAATTTTTCGAATTAGATGAGCAAGTCAGTATTAGAACAGCTTAAGGATCATACGATTGTCGTAGCTGATACCGGCGACTTTGGCTCAATTCATAAATATACCCCTAGAGACGCTACCACGAACCCGAGCCTTATTCTTAAGGCTTCAAAACAAAGCGAGTATAGCTCGTTGGTTAATGAGGTTGTGGATGGAGCAAAAGCTCAAGGAATTAATGATGTTGAGCAAGTTATGGATCTGCTCTTAGTTAGGTTTGGATTGTCAATATTAGAGGTCGTTCCGGGCAGAGTTTCCACAGAAGTGGATGCACGTTTATCTTTTGATTTCGATGCCAGTCTTGAAAAAGCAAGAAATCTGATTTCTTTGTATGAAAAAAATGGAGTCTCACGAGAAAGAATTCTGATTAAGTTAGCCACTACATGGGAAGGGGTAAAAGTTTCTGAAGTTCTAGAAAAAGAAGGGATTCACACTAATATGACTCTCCTTTTTTCTCTCGTTCAAGCAGTCGCTTGTGCGGAAGTTGGTTCCCAGTTAATTTCCCCTTTCGTTGGTCGTATTTTAGACTGGTACAAAAAAGAATACGATAAAGAATACTTCGGTAAAGATGATCCCGGTGTTCAATCTGTTATAGAAATTTTTAATTATTATAAAAAATTTGGACACAAAACAGAGGTCATGGGCGCAAGCTTTCGAAATACCGGAGAAATCAAAGAATTGGTGGGTTGTGATTTGTTAACCATTGGACCAAATCTGTTGGAAGAAATGCAAAATGATTTTTCTTCTATCGAACTTAAATTAAATTCAGCTAAATCTCATGACATGAACATTGAAAAAGTTACTGTAAACGAGCCTGCTTTTCGTTTTATGCTCAATGAAGATGCGATGGCTACGGAAAAGTTAGCTGAAGGGATTCGAAAGTTTTCTGCTGATGTAGTTGGACTAGAAAATTTACTTAAGAATAAAATTGTTAATTAATATTTACTTTTATACATTGATTAAACATTTAGAGTATTTATGTTTACAAATTCTTAAAGGTTATAGTATTTTATATAAATGCAAGACAACACCCAATCATCTTTGCCTAAAAGAGTCGTTCGTACGATTACACTTACCCAGGAAGACTTATCTTTACTGGATGGGATAGAACGTGCGATGTCACGGACTGGGTTAAGAATTAAAACTGATTCCAAGTTGATACGTGCCGCTATTCAAGTCGCTCATGCATCCCTTGAAGGGAAAGCGTACGATGTTATGGAAATTGCTGAAAAAGTTGTAAAAGAAGATGGCCGATCATTAAGCCGTCTAATTGAAAAAGAAAAGAAGTCTTAATTCTTTAAAAGATTTTTTTAATTAGTTCTGCTGGATTTAAAGATTTTCCAAGTTCTTTTTCGTTAACGAAAAGAGTAGAATATTTTTCGTTCTTTTCTACGGATTCTTTTTTTAAATACAATGGTCTGTAGGGAAATTTTGCTATCATTTTTATAATCTCATCCATATCAATTGAGTTGTATTGGCAGGTAGAAATACCGATTGCATTTTCCGATATGGATGAAAGAGCATGACCTATTCCGTGAGGGGCGGAAAGGGAAAATTTAAAAAAGCCATTCATCATATTTTGAAATTCTTCCAAATAAGAGTTTTCACCCGTTAGATAAAAGAGGGTCGAAAAAACTCTGAGTAAAGAAGAATTGCCTGATGGAATTGCATTATCATACCAGAATTTTTTTCTTACTGTGGCCGGACTTATTACCTCATCTTTTTGAAAAAAGAAACCCGAAGCTTGCTTGTCTTTAAATTTATTTATTGCAAGTTTTGTTAGTTGATTTGCTCGTTTTATGAGAAGGGTTGAGCTGTTGGAATAATTCCAATCAGAAATTGAACTTAAGTTTAGAAGGCTTTCGGCCCAAATTGCATAATCGTCTAAATAAGATCGTTCAGATTTTTCATGTTCGCTGTAAAAGATCGATATCACATTTTGATCATTCAGTAATAAATTGTTATTCATCCACTCGTTCAAGTCCCATGCTAGATCGAGCCAATCTTTTCTATTGAATGCTCGTGCGGCATCAGTAAAACCTCGTACAAGCAATGCATTCCAAGCGGTTATTTTTTTTGTGTCTAGAAGTGGTTTTACTTTTTCTTGACGAAGGGAGAGAATAACTTTTCGTGCTTCAATAATCTCTTTTGGCTCGATATCTAAATTTTCACTCCTTAATGGAAGGGATTTACCTTCTCTTACATTTCCATCTGGTGTAATTCCAAAAAAATTCGCAATCTGAGTTCCTTTTTTGTCACCTATTAAATCTATAAGCGATTGATATTTCACAAAATAGTATTCTCCTTCACCATCCGAGGTGTCTGAATGAACAGAAGAGTAATATCCGCCCTCCGAGTCCTTCATATTACTCAAAACCCAAGATATTGTGTTGGAAACTACCTCTTTAAATAATGGATGTGAAAAGGTCTGATAAGCTTTAGAATATGTCGATATCAGAAGGGCATTGTCGTAAAGCATTTTTTCAAAATGGGGTAATCGCCATTCAGCATCTACGCTATATCGAAAGAATCCACCTTCTATATGGTCTTGAATTCCTCCTCTAGCCATTTTTAATAAAGTATTCTGAACAGAATGATCAATTTTTTCCGATATTGATTTTGAGTTCTTCACCGTTTGCGATTCCCGAATCGCCATTAAAAAATCAATCTTCATAGGGGAAGGAAATTTTGGTGCTGGTGAAAAACCACCATTTTTTTCGTCGTAACTTTCACAAATTAATTTTACGGAATCTAATAACTGATGATTATTCCATCTTTCATCATTTGAACTGTTAGCGTTATTGGAATGGATCAGGTTTCCAACGACATTTTTTGCATTTTCGATTAGTTCTTCTTTTTTTCTTTTGTAGTGTTCGGAGATACGCATCAAGACCTGTGGCCATGGAGCAATGCCATGATCATTATCTTCTTTAGGGAAGTATGTTCCTCCCCAAAAAGGTCTTCCATCAGGCAGACAAAACGCATGCAAAGGCCATCCCGCTGACTGATTAAACATATGAATAGCTTCAAGGTAAGTTTGGTCAATATCTGGTCTTTCTTCTCGATCTACTTTTATACATACGAAATGACGATTCATAATGGATGCTATATATGAATCTGAAAAAGATTCTGCAGACATCTTATTGCACCAGTGACACGCTGAATATCCTATCGAAATAAGAACCGGCTTGTCCATTTTATGAGCTAATGAAAATGCAGCTTCTCCCCAAGGATACCAATCTACAGGCTGATTGCAGTGTTGTTTTAAGTATAAGCTTGGTTCATTAACTAATTGATTTGGCATTGCTTTGTTAATGACAGAACTTTTTATTTTTCCCAAGCTTGAATGGAAAAAAAGATTTTCACATTGGCAGAAAGGCATCTGCGTTTTACGAAATGGTAATGGCAAAAATCCGAATTCTACCTGACCGCGTTGCAAATCAAATTGCAGCTGGAGAAGTGGTGGAAAGACCCGCAGCTGTTGTAAAGGAGTTAATTGAGAACAGTATAGATGCTGGAGCTACCAAAATTGAAATTGAATTTAGAAACGGTGGTAAATCATACCTTCGAGTAGAGGATGATGGGGAAGGGATGAATCCCGACCAAGCTTTACTATGTCTAGAAAGACATGCGACGAGTAAAATCCGTATGGCAAAAGATCTGGATCAAATACAGACTTTTGGATTTCGGGGAGAAGCTCTTCCTTCTATATCAAGCGTTAGTCGTTTTACTTTACGAACCCGTATCAAAAGTAATCCTGAGGGTAGTGAAATTCTTATTAACGGTGGTAGAATGATTCATGTCAAAGAGTGCGGTATGCCTGTTGGAACCCGTATTGAAGTTGCTCATCTCTTTAACTCTGTGCCTGTTAGAAGAAAGTTTTTGAAAACAGAAGTTACAGAGTCATCCCATATCATTCATCTTTCTAAATTATACGCCTTATCTCATCCAGAAATTACCTTCTCACTAATAGAAGGAGGGCGAACCCTTTTTCATTCTCCCCGTTCATCAGAATTGCTTGATCGGGTAAAGGAAACTTTTGGAAAAGGTTTGGCAGATTCTCTTGCTTATCTTGAAGCAAGTGATGAAGGAATAAAACTAAGTGGATTGTTGGGGAAACCTGGGTTTAGTCGTCCCTCTCGTAAAGAAATGATTTTTTTTGTGAATCGTAGACCAATAGAAAGCAAAACAATTGCTTATGCTCTGCTTGAGGCTTATCACACTTTTGCACCGAAGGGTCGTTTTCCCCCAGCCGTTTTATTTCTGGACCTGGATCCTTCTCTTGTTGATGTTAACATACATCCTGCAAAGCGAGAAATTCGTTTTCGTGAGGAAATAAAAGTTCGAACCTTTTTGATTGAGTCGATTTTACAAAAAATAAAGAGCTTTTCTGATCAAATCACTCCTCCAGAAAAAGAAATTAAAATGGAAAAAGATCTGATCTCTGGAGAATTGGTTCCTAAGATAGATCCGCAAGCCTTTGCTCGTTACAAGATTTCAGATTCTGGGAATAATTTTAAAACGATACTGAATCCAACTGAATTAAATCTGACCGAGAGGACAAGAGAGGAAGTGATCGAAAATGAATTACGAAAAGATAAAAAGGGTGAGGATTTATCAGAAACATTGGAGAACTCATTTTCAAGCAGGGATGTTGTAGGATTAAAAAGTGACTTAAATGCAACTTGGAGACTGATTGATCATTCTTATGGAAATATGGCAATTTTTAATACATCGGAAGGAATCGTTTTATTTCATTGCAATGCTGCATTGGAAAGAATTCGTTTTGAGCAACTTGAAGATTGTTTTACGAATAATGAGAAAAAAGAAGGTCAAAGCTTGCTTCTTCCGGAATCAATTGAATTGGATGGTGTAGACACAAATTTCTTAAAGAATTCTATGATTCAGTTAGAAAATTTTGGGTTTGAAATTGAAGAATTTGGTCGAAATTTTTTTCGTATTGAGGCATGTCCGACATGGTTGGACCCTGAGGAAGCAAAATTGTTTATACTTGATTTCATCGATCTTTCCAGAGAGAGCGGTGCAGATAGAAAAATCGAAGTTCATATAAAAGAAGCATTAATTAAGCAGTTGTCGAAAAAGCGAGAAATTAAGAAAGGCTATTCAGAAACAGAAATTGTACAATTAGCAAACGAACTTCTTCGTTCCCGTAATCCATACACTTGTCCACAGGGAAGACCAATATATTTTGAGTTACCAATTCGCGATTTTGAAAATCGATTTCGTAGAAAATTATAATTTTTGCTTTAAAAATTTTTTTATAAAGTCAAAAAGGTAGCATGATAAATTACTTTAAAATTTTATTTCCTTTAATCACTTGCTCTTTATTTTTACTTGGTTGTACGCTTTCCGAAGTAACTCAAAAAACTAAGGATGGTTTTTACAGCAGCAAATCTTATATCTCAGAAAAAAGTAAAAAAGCATACCAAAAAGGAAAGCAGACTTTTGGCTTCAGTAACAAAAAAAATAGCAATAAAAACATGACCGTATCAAAATCTCCATTTGGCAAAATGCCAGATGGTACAAAAGTCAGTCAATATACTCTCATCAATGCTAATAATATGAAGGTTAGTTTATTGGATTATGGGGCTACGGTTAAAGAGATTCTTATTCCTGATAGAAATGGAAAATTTACAAATGTTTCCTTAGGCTTTTCAAATCTTGACGATTACCGTGCCAAAAGCCCCTATTTTGGGTGTACGACTGGTAGGTATGCAAACCGGATTGCTCAGGGTAAATTTACTTTAGACGGTAAGGAATATCAACTAGCTACAAATAATGGGCTGAATCATCTTCACGGAGGTGAGGTAGGATTCGACAAGGTGGTTTGGGATACAAAAATTAGAGAAGTTGGAACCGGTGTTGTCTTTTCAATGAAAAGTCCAGATGGCAATGAAGGATATCCTGGAAATTTGGTATCAGTTGTAACTTATACTTTATCAGATGATAATGAATTAATCATTGAATACTCTGCGAAAACAGACAAGCCAACTGTTCTAAATTTAACCAATCACACTTATTTTAACCTTGCTGGGGAGGGTGATTCAACAATCCTTGACCATAAACTAACCATTTATGCTGACAAGTTTGTAGCAACTGATGAAACCAATATTCCAGTTTCAATAGAAAATGTATCCGGTACCCCTTTTGACTTTACAAAACCTTTCGTTATTGGAGATCGAATTAGTCAAAATAACGAACAGTTAAAATTTGGAAAAGGTTATGATCATACATGGGTTGTTCGTGGTTCAAAATCAAGTCATGGAGATCTTAAGCATGCTGCAACCCTTTATGATCCGGCATCAGGACGAAAGATGGACATTTTTACTGATCAACCCGGTATTCAGTTTTATTCAGGTAATTATTTGGATGGTAGCTATGAAGGGCAGTCTGGAAAAACTTATCCTTTACGCTCTGGATTATGTCTTGAAACTCAAGTCTTTCCAGATAGTCCGAATCATCAAGGAGAAGAAGGTTGGAAGAGTTGTGTTTTGAGACCAGATCAAGAATACATTCACAAAACTGTCCATAAATTTTCTGTCGATTAAAATATCCTGACTTTTAGAGCAAGATTCTTGCACAACCTTTGATAATTGATGAGGTTGGCATGAAGTCTGCCTGAGTAGGATTTTGTTACTTAACATATGACAAATCGAAAACATACAAAACTATTTTCCATTCGTTCACAAGCTTCAGGAAATGAATTAGTTGAAGAGCTTAAGAATGCAATTCAATATCAATTACGTCTTATTCTCGCTCGAGATTTAGGAAGTTCAACAAAATCGGAATTGTGGATGGCTACTTCGCTTGCTGTGCGTGAGATGATGATTGATCGTTTTATTGACACACAAAAAGAGCACAGTAAACAGGATGCAAGAAGGGTTTATTATTTGAGCCTCGAATATTTGATGGGGCGATTACTTAATGTAAACCTTGGAAATCTTGGCATGATCACCGCTGTTAAAGAAGCTCTTTCTGATCTTGGATTTGAACTAGAAATTTTATTTGAAGAAGAGCATGATATGGGCTTAGGAAATGGAGGTTTGGGTCGACTTGCTGCCTGTTTTCTTGATTCCATGGCAACTTTAGATCTTCCTGCAATAGGCTACGGTATTCATTACCAGTTTGGTTTATTCAAACAGGAGTTTAAAAGCGGTAGGCAAATTGAAAAACCTGATGACTGGTTAAAAAATGGTAACCCTTGGGAGATTATACGTCCGCAGTATGCGCAAAAAGTTCAATTATATGGACATGTTGAGCATTCTTATGATGATTTGGGGAATTATTCACCACAGTGGGTCAATACGAAAGAAATTATTGGTATTCCCTATGATTTGCCAATAGTTGGATACGGTGCCAAGACGGTTAATTTTCTGCGTTTATGGGAGTCCAAAGCTTCCGAACAGTTGGACTTTCAAATTTTTAATCAAGGAGGCTATGTCGAGGCTGTACGAGAAAAAGCTATGGGAGAAACTATTTCCAAAGTTTTGTATCCAAATGATGAAACAGAAAGTGGAAAAGAACTTCGATTGGTACAGCAGTACTTTTTTGTTTCTTGTTCACTTCAAGATATTATCCGCAGGTTTAACAAAAAAGAAAGACACTGGGATGAATTTCCAAAACTTGCGGTAATTCAGTTAAATGATACACATCCAGCGGTTGCGATTCCTGAACTGATGAGAATATTTTTAGATGTTGAACATTTAAGTTGGGATATTTCATGGTCATTAGTTCAACAAACTTTTGCTTATACCAACCATACCTTGCTTCCTGAGGCACTGGAGACTTGGAGTGAAGGACTTTTCGCAAAAGTTTTGCCTAGGCATATGGATATTGTACGGGAGATAAATCGTCGGTTTATTGAAAAGGAACTTGCTGAAAAGTGGCCGGACGATATTGAAAGAAGGCACCGCATGGCAATTTTGGCAGATGGTCAAATCAAAATGGCTTATCTTTCCGTGGTCGGAAGTAAATCAGTAAATGGAGTGGCTGCATTGCATACAAAGCTTTTAAAGGAGAGACTCTTAAAAGATTTTGCTGAACTTTATCCGGATCGTTTTAATAACAAGACTAATGGTATTACTCCCAGAAGATGGCTTTTAGGATGTAATCCGGAATTGTCCGATTTAATAACTTCAGTTATCGGAGATGGTTGGATAACTGATTTGAGTAAATTAAGAGGACTTGAGGAGGTTGCTGATAATACATCTTTCCATCAAAAATTTTACGAGATTAAAAAGAATTGCAAAGAAAATTTATCGAAGATTGTTAAGAAGAATCTTGGGTTTGAAATTGATTCTGCTGCCATTTTTGACTCCCAAATAAAAAGATTACACGAATACAAAAGACAACATCTCAACCTTCTTCATATACTTACTTTGTATCGTCGTCTTTTGCAGAATCCTGATATTGATGTTCCATCTAGAGTTTTTATTTTTGGTGCAAAGGCTGCACCTGGCTACCATTTAGCCAAAGTTATTATACATGCCATCAATCTTGTGGGTGAAAGAATTAACAACGACGATCGGATTAACGGAAAGTTGAAAGTTGTATATTTACCAAATTACGGCGTTTCAATGGCTGAAAAAATTATTCCAGCAACTGATTTATCCGAGCAAATTTCCACTGCAGGAAAAGAGGCTTCAGGAACTGGAAATATGAAATTTGCCCTAAATGGTGCTGTTACTATGGGCACATTAGACGGTGCAAATGTTGAGATTTTAGAAGAAGTGGGTGATAAAAATATTTTTATTTTTGGAAAGACTGTTGAAGGCATTGAGAATCTAAAAAGATCGGGTTACGATCCTATGAAATTCTATCATGAGGATGAAGAGTTAAAGGCAGTATTAGATTGGTTGTCATCCGATTTCTTTTCGCCACAAGATGGGTGTGTATTGTCTGATCTTCCCAACAGTCTTTTGCAGTGGGGCGATCCTTTTTTTGTACTCGCAGATTACCGCGCCTATGTAAATGCACAGGAGATGGCAGGTGATTCTTTTAAAGATAAGAGAAAGTGGGCTTCTATGGCTATTCGTAATATTGCAGGTTCTGGAAAATTTTCATCGGATCGAACTATAGGTGAATACGCAAGTGAAGTTTGGCAATTAAGTCCGATTGATGTACCGACAACCAATTAATGAAGAAGTTTTTCTACGGCTTCCTTTATTTTTGTATAATTTTAAATCACTTTCTTGCTGCTGATCAGAATAATTCGCTTCCTTTCAATATAGGAGAAAGATTGGAGTATGATCTTAGTTGGGGATTTATACCAGTTGGGTCCGCAACTATGGAAGTTCACTCCAGTGTGAATTATGATAAAAAATCATGTATTTTGCTAAAGTTTTTTGTCCGAACGAATTCTTTCGCAGATTCTTTTTACAAGGTTAGAACTACTATTGAGAGTGTAATCTCTCGAGATTTTTCAAAATCACTTTCTTATCGCAAAGCTCAGCAAGAAGGAAAAACTAAAAAAAATATCTTTGTTAAATTTGATTATGATAAATTGAAGGCTTTTTACCGAGAAGAAAATGGAGCTTCTTCATCAATTCCTATTGCAGTAAATGTTTTTGATCCTCTCGCGATTGCTTATTCGTTCAGATTAAAAGAATTGTATGAAAATCAAACTATACAAATACCAACCTGTGATGGTAAAAATTTCAGCCAAATGTTAATAAAAACTGGAAAAAAAAAGGTTATTTCTGTTCCTGCTGGAAAGTTCTCCGCTATTGAAACAATTCCTGAAATGAAGAACTTGAAAGGTGTTTTTCAAAAAAGCCCTGAAGGAATTTTGAGAGTTTGGTACTCACAGGATAAATCTAAAATTCCAGTTAAAATTAGCAGTAAAGTTGTAGTAGGTAGTTTTAACGCAAGATTGAAAAGGATTAAGGCTGGAACAGATTAAAAAGTTATGCAGCCTCAGCGTTAGATTCGTCTTTTCCACTTTGGGAATGAAGCATTTTTTCGATGAATGATCTGAGGGCAGGAGTGAGCAATCTCGTCTTTTTATGAATAAGTGACAAAGGACGAATATGTGCTCCTTCATCTAATCTACAAGTTACTAACTGACCTCTAGAAGTTTCATTTAAAACAGTATTCTTAGGAATAATCGCAACTCCAGCGTTGATTTCTAGAGCCCGTTTGACCGTTTCAACATTATCGAATTCCATAACTACTGATACTTCCACATCAGCTTTTCTGAGAATTTCATCAGTAGCTTTCCTAGTTGGTATATCTTTTTCGAAGGCTATAAATTCGACATTCTTCAATTCTTGAATGGATATATTCTCTTTACCAGCAAGTGGATGTTCCGGATTCATTGCCACAATAAGTTCATCAGTTGCAAAGGGAATAATAGTAAGTTCTTTGTGTTTAATTGGAAAAGCAACTAAACCAATATCTGCAGTACCATGTAGAACATCTTCGTAAACAAGATTTGCACGTCTATATTCAACTCGGGCATTTACAGATGGAAATTCTTTCATGAAAGACTTAATATAGGGTGGTAATTCATGAAGACCGATACTGTTAACAGTAGAAATTTGAATTGAACCACTGACTATATTTCGCATCTCTTGAATTTCACAATTTAGTCTTTCGTATAGAGATAGTATTTCTTTAAATGTTTTGTATAGTGTTGTGCCTTGCTGGGTAAGTCGAAATTTCTTTTGATTCCGATCGATAATAAGCATATCGTAGTGACTTTCCATAGCTTTCAGCTGTTGGCTGACCGCGGATTGAGTGACATCGTTTAAACGGGCTGCCTTCGAAAAACTTTGAGTTTCTACCAAATCACAAAATGTTTTGAAATTTTGAATATGCATACTACATTAATATTAACTGAACTAATGATTTTCAAACTAATTATTCAAATTTCTAATATGCAATATGATCAGTGAAGAAGAATTTAAGGAAAATTTAAAAAGGTTATTTGGTAGAATTGAAAAAGCTTGTGAGTGTGAAAACCGTAACCCTGATGATATTTCAATACTACCAGTAACTAAGAACTGGCCAATCGAAGCAGTTCAATATTCTAGAAATGCAGGATTTAATAGGGTAGGCGAAAATCGTGTGCAAGAAGCCATCGAAAAACAAAATAATTCTATCCTGCTAGACATGAATTGGGATTTAATTGGGCATCTTCAGAGTAATAAAGTAAGATGGATACCAGGAAACTTTGCACGGGTACAAACTGTGGACTCCATAAAGCTTATTAAAAAATTGGAGAAAATTCTGAATCATGAAAATAAGAAATTAGGAATTTTTTTACAGGTAAATACAGGAAAAGATCCCGCCAAGGCCGGAATTTTTGAAAATCAGTGTGAAGAACTTGTCGATGCTGTATTAAATTCAAATTTCTTAAATCTCGAAGGATTTATGACCATTGCACCATACGCTCCTGATGAACCAAGTATTGCGAGGCTTGCTTTTTCAAGACTGAGAAATTTGAGAGACCGTATTTCTGAGAACTACCATATTGAAATACCTGAGCTTTCTATGGGCATGTCAGAAGACTTAAGAGAAGCAATTGCAGAAGGTTCAACAATGATCAGGGTTGGCTCAGCTTTATTTGGGACAAGGGATTGACCATATTTGTGAGAAGTTGGCTTGCACCTTTAACCTTCGCTTGCGAGGATTAATCCTATATGAGCCAACATGGACTATTGCCAGATCAAAAAAAGTGGGAAAATATAACCCGCTTGCTCGATGATGATAATCAGGTTGTTCGTGATAGTTTATTAAAAGAGTTCAATCAAAACCCCGAGAAAAGTCTTATTTTTCTTAAAGAAATAGTCGGTAGGTCAGATGATTTATTGGTTAAGCATGCACAAGATTTTATTAAACAACTTGGATGGGTAGATGGGGTAGGAGACTTTTTTAATTTTATTCGTTCCTTGAGGTATGAGCTGGAATCAGGTTGGTTTTTGCTAGATCGTACTATTTTTCCGAATTTCGATATATCTTCATCCACTTTGTTTTTAGATCAAATGGCAGATCGTGCAAAAGAGCTTTTAGTTCCACCTCAAAATGCTAGAGAGATTTGTTCCACATTAAATCGAGTTTTTTTTCACGAATATAACTTCAGAGCAGCTGGAAAAGATTTTTCAAATCCTGAAAATAGTTTTTTGCACAAGGTCATAGCCAGAAAGAAAGGCTTACCCATTACACTTTGCGTTCTTTATCTGCTTGTAGCTCGTAGGATTGGGTTTGATCTTGAACCAATAGGTATACCCGGAAGATTTATGCTGGGTTGCTTTTCGGAAAAAATTCCATTTTACATAGACATCTGGAGTGGTGGGAAATTTTATGAAGTTGAGCAGATGGAAAGTTTTTTGGGTAATTTTTCTTCCGATGAATCCGGTTCTTACCTTCTACCTGTTACGGTCGGGGAGACTCTAACCAGAGGCTGTAGAAACCTAGTTCAACAATACATTGAATCGGGTGACTCAAAAAAATCTGAACTGTTTCAAAGTTTTGTTGATGAATTTGAAAAAGTTCATCGTAAAGAAGCAAATGCATGAGCCAAGTTTAAAGTTAAGCGATGTAAAACCACTTTCACAAGATCAGGTTGGATTAGCTGTATTAGGATTTCCAATAAATCATTCCATAAGTCCTCAACTTCATAACGCTGCACTTAATGAATTATCCAAAAGGCATTCCGAATTTAATAATTGGATTTATCATAAGATAGAAGTTGATCCGAAGAATTTATCTTCCGCAATGCTGAAACTGGCAGAGTATGGGTACAGAGGGCTAAACCTTACTATACCCCATAAAGTGGATGTCCTCTCATATTTGGATAAAATTGAAGAAAGTGCCAAAGCTATGGGGGCTGTGAATACGTTGCTTTTTAATGGATCGGAATGGAAGGGATTTAATACAGATGGGTACGGATTGGAAAAAGCATTAAAAGGAGATTTGTCTGTCTCGATTCAAACCGAAAATTTAGTTTTTCTAGGAGCTGGGGGGGCAGCTAGGGCCTGTATTGCTCATGCACTCGCCCTGGGTTCTAAATCTATATGGATAGGCAACAGATCATCGAAAAGGCTCAAGGAACTCATTAAATCTTTGGAGACTTCATTTGATGTAAGTAATGTTAACACATTTACTTTTAATGAAGTTCCCGATTCACTTTGTCAAATTTCCGATCCAGTTATTATTAATGCCACTTCTCTTGGGCTAGGCAAAACGGACAATTCACCTATTTCCCTAAAGTTATTCTTAGGGGATTTAAAAGTATACGATATGATTTATAATCCATCTGAGACAAAATTGCTTCAAGAAGCTAAATTGCTCCATTTTAACTGTTCAAACGGGCTTTCAATGCTAGTTCACCAAGCTGTTCGATCCCTCGAAATATGGACTAGGAAAAAAATTTCAGTGGATGCAATGTCTAAAGCAGCAAAGCTTTCATATCCTCAATGATTGAGCTCTGGTTTCAGCTAATTGAAAAACCAATCTTTCCCCTTTTGGGCTTATTTGTTGGCTGTATTATGGGTAGTTTTTTAAATGTTTGCGCACATCGTATCCCCATAGCTAAATCAATCGTTTTCCCTAGTTCTCATTGTCCAAAATGTGGTTCATCCATTAATTGGTTTAGAAATATTCCTATCTTCTCATGGATTATTCAAAAAGGCAGGGCAGTGTGTTGTTCTTACATTATTCCAATCAGGTACTTTTTGGTCGAGTTAATCACGGGTGTTCTTTTTGGATATTTTTTCTATTTGTCCTCCATAGATAGTGATTTTGTCATGCTACTAGTGAGGTGTATTTTTACATCGTTCATGCTTGCTATCATAGTTATCGACTATGAAACTATGCTTATTCCTGACAGGCTGAGCATTGGCGGTGCAGTGACAGGCTTGATTTTAGCATTTACTTTTCCTGAAATTAATTTGGATTTTATTCAAAATTCTTGGTTGGATCATTTTTCCAGCGGGCTTGACTCTTTAATCGGTCTTCTTATTGGTTCATCCTTACTCTATTGGATCGGAGTGCTTGGCTTTTTAATATTTGGTCGCGAGGCTTTGGGAGAAGGAGATATAAAATTGCTCGGCTGTATTGGTGCCTTTTGTGGGTGGCAAGGTGCAACATTTGCTATTTTTGGAGGTGCATTCTTTGGAACCTGTCTGTTGCTACCGGTTATGCTTTGTCAAAAATTATTTCATTTTCAAAAAGAAAAAAATGATTCTGACTCTGAGCTAGTTTGGGGAAAAGAAGTTCCATTCGGTCCGTTTCTTGCGGCAGCTGGATTATTTTATTTTCTTGGAGGTTCAGTTTACATCGAGCCTTGGTTTGAGCCGTTTTTTCTGTTAATTAAAAACCAGTAAGTGAATTATTACTTTTATCATTGAAAAAATAATCCCTTTGTATTCATTCCAATATTTCAATTAATAATATCCTCCTTTTAAAACATGAAAAAACTTTTAGTAGCCAATCGTAGTGAGATTGCGGTGAGAATTTTTCGCTCTGCAACAGAGTTAAACTTACGTACCGTCGCAATTTACGCGGAGGAAGATCGTTTTGGTGTTCACCGGTTTAAAGCGGATGAAGCCTACTTGATTGGCAAAGGAAAAGGTCCGGTCGCTGCTTATCTCGATATCGATTCAATTATTTCATTAGCTAAGGATAAGGGTGTTGATATGATTCACCCAGGATACGGCTTTTTATCCGAAAATGCTGACTTTGCCAGAGCATGTGCTGAGGCAGGTATCACTTTTATTGGACCTCGTCCTGAACTTCTTGAAAGTATGGGTGATAAAGTCGCTGCTAAAAAAGCTGCCGACAAGGCAAAAGTACCTACTTTGCCTGCAACGCCAAATGCAGTTTCAAAAACTTCTGAGGCCTTAAAATGGGGCCGGAAAATCGGATTTCCACTTATAATCAAAGCGGCTTTTGGAGGCGGTGGGCGTGGGATGAGAGTCGTCAATAAAGAAGAGGATTTGAAGCCCATGCTTGAAGAGGCTCAGGGTGAAGCTGAGCGTGCATTTGGAAATCCGGCTGTTTTTCTAGAAAGATATGTGGGTAGGGCAAAGCATTTAGAAGTTCAGATTTTAGGAGATCGAAAAGGAAACATTGTTCATTTGCATGAAAGAGATTGTTCTGTGCAGAGAAGATATCAAAAAGTTGTGGAAGTTGCTCCATCAATTGGTCTCCCGGATAATGTTGTTAAGGATTTGTGCGATGCTGGGGTTCAACTTGCCCGCGAAGTTGGATATGACAATGCAGGTACAGTGGAATTTCTTCTAGACCAAGATACAAACGAATGGTTCTTCATTGAAATGAATCCTCGGATTCAGGTTGAACATACCGTAACCGAACAAATTACCGGAATTGATATTGTTCGTTCTCAAATTTTGGTCGCTATGGAAAAATCTATTCACGGCAAAGAAATAGGTATTCCAAATCAGGACAAAATTCCCAGAAATGGATGTGCCATTCAATGCCGTGTCACAACTGAGGATCCGGAAAAAGATTTTACTCCTGATTACGGAAAGATTTTAAGTTATCGTTCTGCAGCTGGTTTTGGCGTCCGTCTGGACGGTGCTATGGGTGATACAGGAGCCATCATAACTCCTTTTTATGATTCGCTTTTGGTCAAGCTCACCACATCTGGTCCTAATCTGTCTCAGGCTCTTGACCGCATGCATCGTGCTTTACGTGAAATGCGTATTCGTGGGGTAAAAACGAATATTCCATTTCTTGAAAATGTGATTAATCATAAGGACTTTGTCCGGGGTGAGGCAACTACCCGAATGATAGATATTACTCCTGAGCTTTTTCGATTTAAACCTCGAAGAGACCGGGCTTCTAAATTATTGAATTATCTTGCTGAGATTATTGTGAACGGTAATCCACAGGTTAAGGGAAGGGCTCGCATTAAGTCTCCTCTCCCTCTTATTGAACCAGAATATGATGTCAAAGAAGCTCTACCGCTAGGCACCCGTGATTTATTAAAGGAAAAGGGAGCAAAAAAATTCTCTGAATGGATGGTGAAACAGAAATCTCTGCTTGTTACTGACACCACTATGAGGGATGCACATCAATCTCTTTTTGCAGCGAGAATGCGAACTAAGGATATGCTAACGGTATCCGATTTTATAGCTAGTCGAGTTTCTGGTTTGTTTAGCCTAGAAATGTGGGGAGGTGCCACATTTGACACATGCATGCGTTTTCTTGGAGAATGTCCATACGAGAGACTTCGAACATTGAGAGAAAAAATTCCTAATATTCTTTTTCAAATGTTACTCCGTGGCTCCAATGCAGTGGGGTATGCAAATTATCCTGATAATGTGGTAAGGGAATTTGTTATTCATTCTTCGGAAGCTGGAATGGATATTTTCCGAATATTTGATTCGTTGAATTACCTTCCCAATCTAAAAGTAGCCATGGAGACGGTTAGTGAAAAGACAAATTCACTGTGCGAAGCGGCTTTGTGTTTTACGGGTGATTTTACTGATTCAAGTGAGGAAAAATATGTTCTTAATTATTATGTCGATTTAGCTAAAGAACTGGAAAAAATGGGAGCTCATATCCTTGCGATAAAAGATATGGCTGGGCTCTGTCATCCGACTGCTGCCAATCGACTGGTCAGGGCACTAAAAAATGAAGTCTCTTTACCGATTCACTTCCACACTCATGATTCAAGTGGAATTGCATCAGCATCAGTTCTCAAAGCGAGTGAAGCTGGGGTTGATGTAGTGGATCTTGCAATTTCTTCGATGTCAGGCTGTACAAGTCAGCCAAATCTTAATTCTGTTGTTCATTCCCTTCGCAATGCCCCTCGGTCAACAAAATTGGATGTTGATTCTCTTAACCAACTTTCCATCTATTGGGAAGCAGTCAGGCAATATTATGCACCATTCGATAGTTCTCCTCCATTTGGAAGTGCAGAAGTTTTTGAACATCAAATGCCAGGTGGGCAATATACCAACCTTCGTGAGCAGGCAGGAGCTTTAGGCTTAGGAAAAAGATGGCCTGATGTTGTAAAAACATATCAGGAAGTGAATAAAATGTTGGGAGATATTGTTAAGGTTACACCCAGTAGCAAGTGTGTGGGTGATCTAGCTATTTTTCTTATAACTAAAGGAGTTCAACCTCAGGACTTGGCCAACCTGCCGCCTGAAACAGGTTTCCCAGAATCCGTTATCGATCTTCTGTCGGGTAATCTTGGTCAACCAAAAGGGGGGTGGCCTAAAGATATCCAAAAAGCTGTTCTTGGAAAACGAAAGCCATTGCGTGGAAGGCCCGGTGCATCAGCACCAAAAATTGATTTAAAAAAGGAGTCTTCTAAATTAACCAAAAAATTGGGTCGTAAAGCATCGGATGATGATCTTTTCTCCAGCTTAATGTATCCTAAAGTCTTTGAAGATTTTCAGGCATTTAGAAAAAAATTTGGTGATGTTTCCGTCTTACCCACAACATCTTACTTTCATGGTCTTGAAACAGGGGAAGAAATAGCGATTGAGATTGAAGAGGGTAAAACTCTCTTTATCAAGTTATTACATATCGGAGAAGCTGACGATAAAGGGGAGAGGTCTCTGACTTTTGAATTAAATGGCAAAGCCAGAACCACAATTGTTCAGGATAAGTCTGTTAAAGGAGAAGCGAAAGCGAGGGAAAAAGCCGACCCCAGTAATCTAAAACATGTTGCCGCCCCTATCCCAGCAATGGTGAGCAGTATTTCAACCAGTGTTGGAAAAACTGTAGCTAAAGGAGAGAAAATTGCCGTATTAGAAGCCATGAAAATGCAAACTACACTTTATGCCTCTGCAGACGGAATTGTTGATGAATTGCTGGTTGGTGTAGGAGATTCCGTTGAATCAAAAGATTTAATTGCTCGTCTTCGCTAAAGTATTCTCAAAAATAGTCGACTTTAAGGTAGTGGATTCTACCAAATTAATAGTAATATTTCGAAGAATATTTATTCTGGCAATTTACAAATTTGCATTTTCATTATTTGTAAATGGTGAATCTCTTTTTATTCCGGAGCCAAGACTCGAAAATGAACTAGCCAAGACACTTCGGGTCGCTCGGGAAGATTTGACCAAGGAATTGGTCTCTGAAAAATTAATATACTTTCAGTTAAATAATGCTGGGATTCGCGATTTGACTGGTTTGGAATCGGCGAAAAATCTACGAATTCTAGTTTTAAAAGATAATTTGATTGAAGATATTTCTGCTCTATGTGACTTGCCGAATCTAGAAAAGCTGGATTTGTCTGGAAATAAGATATCTAACATTTCTGCCTTCTCGGGTTTGTCCCTCAGATTAATGCAGAAGGAGGCAAGTTTAATTCAGGAAAAATTAGCTGATTATAAAACACCCAAAAATAAAGTTGCTGCTCTTGTTTTACAACTTTCAGAACTAATCGAACGTGTTAAACAAGGGTCTTGGCAATTAAAAGAATTATCCCTTGCGAACAACAGGTTGCTTGGACTTTCTGGAATATCAAGCTTACAATCTTTGCAACATTTAGATGTATCAGGGAATTCTTTGATTGATCTTGAAGGAGTGTCTAAGTTATCCGCTCTAGTTAACTTTTATGCTCACGGAAACCAGTTGGGCAGAGTCGAAACCTATGTGGATAATAACAAAAATAAAACATACGACTTAGGGGAACCGATTAATGATGAAAGTGGAAATGGAAAAAGAGACACGGATCCATTAATTGAAATCCGCTCACTGCCGAAATTAACAAACCTTTATCTATATGATAATTTAATCAAGACAGTTTCTTCAATTGAAGACCTTCCCAATCTTCAGACATTACTTCTTTCAGGTAATCAATTGGAAATAGTACGTAGTCTGGGAAACTTTAAAAAATTGAAAAGACTTTCCCTGTCCGATAATCGACTAAATGAACTTGATGGTCTTGGAGAGCTAACTAATCTTCAGCATTTGTATTTGGTGGAAAATAGAATCGTCGATTTGAGACCAATTGAAAAATTGACTATGCTCAAAGAACTTAGATTACAAAGGAATCAATTTGTAGATCTTAAATCACTTTCAAATTTCAATAATCTGCAATCTTTATTTCTTTCAAATAATTTTATTTATTCAATAAAGCCAATTCTTGGTTTAGAAAAATTGAAAAGACTTTCGTTGTCTGGAAATTGCTTGGATCTAGAAAATCAAAAAATTCGTGAACAACTTAATTTATTTCGTGCTCGTGGTGTGTATCTTGTTTCTGGAAATCAGAAAAAAAGATTTATTGAGGCGGAACAGTTGGTTTTTTCGATGATCGGTCACCCGAAATCAAATAGTCTTCTTGGGAATTATCTTGAGTTAAATGGTTACTTACGCCTCATGGATTTTGCCGAAGATAACAATGTCGATGAGAATGATAAGCTTAGTGCTTATTTGAATTGGCGAAAAGCACTAATGAATGGAACTTTTCGTGACGATTTACCATTCCCAGGAAAATAATTTCCGCGAGCAATTAAGAATTTAGGTAAAGAAGAGTTGCAAAAATTACCGAAGCGATAAAACAGATCAGATAAAGAGATCTCACAAAAAATTTTTGCAAGGAATGTGATCTTACAATCCCGTCAATCATTTTGTAATACTCCCTTTTCCATTTTCTAGCTAAGGTGTTTTTTTTGGTTGTCATGAAAATAATTCCTTACCTGTTTTTGAAGAAATCGCAAGTGTAAGAGTGGTGCATTCGCTTCCGCCTTTACAGAAACTTAAGGTTGTCGTAGAACAAATTGCAAAATGTCAATTAAGCAAAGAACAATCCGTAAAGAACGTTCAATAAAGGGTAAATCCCTACATACAGGTGAAGAAGTAAACTTAACCATAAAACCCGCAGATGTTAATCAGGGCTTCATTTTTAGACGCGTTGATTTATATGGAAAGCCCGAAATCTTACCTATTTCTTCGAATGTTACGGAATTGGTTAGGAGTACCACTATTTCTAACGGCAATGCGAAAGTTCATACAATAGAGCATGTTTTGAGTGCTCTTTCAGGATGTGGTATTGATAATGCAATTATCGAGTTGGATGCAAGTGAACCACCCATTCTTGACGGTTCTGCACGACCTTTTGTAAATTTGATACTTGAGGCTGAGCCTGTCAGTCAAGATGCAGAAAGGCAGTATTTTGAATTACTAGAACCTTTATCAGTTACATCTGGTAACCGTTCCATGATTGCGCTTCCGTTTGACGGCTTCAGAATAACATGCACTTCGGCGGATGACAGGGGAAGTCATGTTCAGCATTTATCTCTTGATATTGATCCCGAAACATTTGTCGCTCAAATAGCTCCCGCTCGTACATTTACTGTTTATGAAGACATCGAAGAACTTTTAAAACTTGGAAAAATCAGAGGGGGAAGTCTTGATAGTGCGATTGTAATCAAAGGCGATAAGATTCTATCTAAAGAACCTTTACGTTTTGAAGATGAATTTGTTCGCCATAAGATTTTAGATATTGTCGGAGATCTTGCGATACTTGGAAGTTCAATCCGAGCTCATATTATAGCTGTTCGCCCCGGTCATTCTTTGAATGCTGATCTTACGGCCAAGATTACTGAGTCTTTTAAGAAAAAATCTTACAAAAGAAAGGGACAAAAAGATCATAAATCAGTCGTTCTCCCAGATGAAACTGAGCTTGATGTAAGGCGAGTTCTTGATGTTTTACCCCATCGATTTCCATTTGTAATGATTGATCGGGTTACTTCAATTAACGATGATGTGTTGATCGGAATAAAGAATGTTAGCATTAATGAACCATTTTTCCCCGGCCATTTTCCCGGACATCCTGTCATGCCAGGTGTACTTCAATTGGAAGCTATGGCCCAGGCTGCTGGTATTTTACTTTTGAGAAAAAGTTCTGCACAGGGAAAAGTCGCTTTTTTCATGAGTGCAGATAAGGTAAAATTCCGAAAACCTGTTGTCCCAGGTGATCAGTTGATAATTACAGCAAAGCTCGAAAAAGTGAGGGGTAATAAATTGGCTACTGCTAGCGTACAGTGCGAAGTGAATGAAAAAGTAGTATCATCGGCCAATCTTATGTTTTCCATAGTTGATGCAGGAGAGGAAAATTAATGGAAGTTAAAATTCATCCACAAGCAATTATTGAGCAAGGAGCTCAATTAGGGAAGGGTGTTGTGGTAGAAGCATTTGCACTTATTGGTAAAGATGCAAAAATAGGAGACGGCACTATTGTTCGACATCATGCGACGGTTGAAGGCTGTGTTGAACTGGGAAAAAACAACGAGGTTTATCCCTACGCATTAATCGGTGGACTTACTCATGATTTAAAATTTTCAGGAGGTAGTCCTGAGCTCAAAATTGGGGATAATAATATTTTTAGAGAATATGTAACTGCACATGTTGCAACTAATGGTGAAGATCGTACTTTAATTGGTTCCAATAATGCATTTTTAGCCTACAGTCATATTGCACATGACTGTAATGTGGGTAATCATCTAGTCATGAGTAGTCATTCTGCTTTGGGAGGTCATGTGGAAGTTGGCGATCATGTTAATATTGGTTGGGGAGTTGGGGTTCATCAATTTTGTCGCCTCGGGAATCATTGCATGGTTGCTGCTTGTTCCAAGCTTGTTCAGGATGTTCCACCATACATGTTAGCAGATGGATCTCCTGCTGAAGTTCGGTCAATAAATAAAATTGGCATGGAAAGATTTGGTTTTTCAAAGGATATAATTGATCAAACAAAAGCTATTTATAAGGTATTTTACAGAGGTGAGTATAATCGCCGCCAAGCGATTGAACATATTACTGATAACTTTAAATTAGAGAGTGATTCGATTGCCAGGGAAGTGGTTGCTTTTGTCGAAAAGAGTGAACGCGGATTGGCTTAGTCCATTAATTTCCTAAAAGAAAAAAATTTCTAGATTCAATCTTGTTCCTCAGATAATTTTTTGAGGTATTCCCATGAAAAGATTCCGGTTGAATGTCCATCAGAAAAATGAATTCGTATAGCATAATTCCCGATTCGAAAAAACTTAATTAAGGATATCTGTTCATATTCAATTTTTTTTTGACCACCACTTATATTGCCAAAAATATCTGATTCTCCCTTGTTTTCAGCACTTGGGGAATGTTTTCTTAAATGGTTGGCTTCAAGGAAAATGTCCTCTCCATCACCCCATTTTATTGCTAATGAATTACCAATAATTTCAATATTGGTAGGGATGTTAATCATTTTTATATAAATGAATCTAAGCTATGTCCCGATGAAGGTGGTTCAGATGGATCTGACCCACTTTGATAATATGGATCTAGTATTTCATTTGAATTTGGTCGGCTAAAGTCTTCACCCCTTTCGGCAGCTGTATTAAAGTCCTTGGTCTCCCTTTCGATCATCTCTTCCTGTAAATCTTTTTCCTCAAGTTCATGTTCCAAGCTCCTTTCGTCCCAGAATTTGTCATTATGAAATTGGCTAGGACCAGGTTCGGGAGGTAGTTGAGTTGGTTTGACAACCTCCCAGTCAGGTTCCCGAGTACTATCAAGTCCAGCATCGTCCACATTATCAACACTTTCCAAAGGGATACCAGGTTGAGGAGTTTGAAATTGTTGTTCCAATGTTTCATCCTGTGCCAGTGAACCTGATAAATGAATGGGGTCTGGTACTTTGGTAACTTTTTCAGAACTATCCTCACCCACATTGGGAATCTCAAGACTTGATTCATTTTCTCGACGAAGTTGCATCTCACGGTGCAGATTTTCAGAGGATACTTGGCTATCAAAGGAAGATTCCATTATGTAATATTTGCAAGATATTAAGAATTTTGCAAATCATTTAGAATTTTAGTCTATTAGATAGTCGAAAGAATTTAATTGCTAATAATTTCATGATTTGGCATTTTAAAGTCATGCCTAGAGAAACTATAATACTAGAATGCACGGAAGCACGCAAAGAAGGAAAACAGCCTTCTCGCTACATGGCTTCCCGTAATAAAAAACTTCAGACCGATCCTGTTGAAAAAAGAAAGTATAATCGTTTTCTCAGGAGGCACACATTGCACAAAGAAATTAAAGGGTAGTTCTACTCAGGCTTAAAGCAGGCTTAAAACCCTATCTCCAATTTCCCTGATTGCTTTGCTTGCAAAGTGCTCTGGATTAGAAATCACGATGGGTATTCCATTATCCCCACCAAGTCTGATTTCTTGTTCAATTGGAATTTCTCCTAAAAATGCAGTTGATAGGGCATGAGCTGTCTTTGGACCTCCGCCTTGCCCAAAAAGATATGATTTTTCATTGATTTCCTCATTCAAGAGAAAGCTCATATTTTCCACCACCCCAAGAATTGGAACATTAACTTTTTCAAACATTCTTGCCCCTCTTCTGGCTACATCAAAAGCAGCTTTCTGTGGAGTTGTTACAATAATTACCCCATCCAAAGGAAGGGTTTGAGCCAACGACAGTTGAGCATCTCCAGTTCCTGGAGGAAGATCTACGATTAGGAGGTCTAAATCACCCCATTCAACATTATTAGCGAATTGTTGAATTGTTTTCATTACCATGGGACCACGCCATACCACCGGAGTTTCTTCATCAACAAGTAATCCCATCGACATTACTTTGATTCCGAAACTTTCAACTGGAGCAATAAGGTTTTCTGAAATAGTGTGAGGTTTTTCTGATGCCCCAATAAGAAGAGGAATGGAAGGGCCATAAACATCACAGTCCATCAAACCAATATTTGCAGTTCGCTCGGTTTTTTCTGAAAGAATCTTTTCAATAGCACATGCAAGATTTACGGCAGTCGTTGATTTTCCAACACCACCCTTACCACTTGCGATAGCGATAATATGCTTCACATTTTGTAGCACAGTTTCTTCGGTATTTGCTTGCTGAGTGGAATTTGTTGCAGATGGTTTCTTAACTAGTATCCGAACATCCGTTTCATCAATAGAGTCATTATTCAACAGAACCCGGTTAATTTCTCCTTTTAAGGTATTCGGTAAAGTCGGATCGGTTGAAGTGATTTCCACCTTCACGAAAGCTTTCTTTCCTTCAAGTTTTGCTTCCTGGATTAATCCAAATGATACAATGTCACGGCTAAAACCTGGATAATTTACTTGTTTTAGAAGATTGTTAACGAGTTCTTGAGACATAAACAAACTATCATGAAGCAAGTATCTGCTGGAGCAATTTTAAAGTAGATATTTTAGTAATTTAACAGTTATCAAACTTTTGCACTTGCTGAGTAGCCCAATTTTTTTGAATCATGATTGTATGATAGTGGATATGGAATTAAGGATTAAAATGATTGGGAAAAAGTCGATTTTTTACTGTTTATTTGTTCTCATATGTTTTGCATTTTCTGGGTACAAATCTACGCACGGTCAAAGTGGTAGTAGAATTCTTCTACCTGGAATTGAATCCGAGTTGGCTAGAAAGCAAATAGCTGTTGATTTTGGAAATACTTCGACCGCTCTTACTCCTCTTTTAAAAAAAGCATTTTCTTTACATGGTGGCTTCAGGGTAAGTCATCCAAAAGAGAGTCAGTATAGTCTTTTATTTTCAGCTAAGGGTGGTGGACAAGTTGTAATTTCCATTCTTGCAGGAAATCCAAAAAAAACAATCAGATCTATATCGGCTGTTGGACAAACAATAGATGATGCTCTGTTGAGTGGATGTGATCAGATAGTCGATCAACTTTTAAAAATACCCGGTTTTTTCTCTGGCAAAATTGCCTACATATCAAACTTGTCGGGAAACAAGGAAATTTTTGTTTCTAATGCTTTGATGACGACTAGTAGACCCAACACTAATTTTAAAAAGATTACATTTAATGCCAGTTGGGATAATCAGGGGCAGGGATTATTTTTCACAAGCAATCGTCAGCTTTTTAACAACATTTTTTATCTGGATCTAAATTCTAGAAAAATTACAACTATTGCCAACTACCGTGGGAGTAATTTGCGGGCAGTTCAAAATCCGAGAAATTCTCAAGTTGCACTAATATTATCAAGTACTGGCAATCCGGAGGTTTGGATCGCACCTCATCCCAATTCCAAGCCGAAGAGGCTTACTAAAAATAGAAGTAATGAATCTGGTCCAGCATGGTCTTCCGATGGTAGACGCTTAATTGTAACTTCCGATAGTAGGGGAAAACCGCAGTTGTATGAGGTGTCTCTTTCATCAGGTATGCTTTCCAGAATCGCTACTAATGTAAGCTCTCATTGCACTGAAGCCAGTTGGAACCCCTTGGATCCAAATAAAATTAGCTTTACTGCTGCTGTGAGCGGAGGATTTCAAATATTTGAATATAGTTTTACCGAACGGCGAAGTCGACAGCTTACCATGGGGAGTGGTCATGCATTGCAATCTGTCTGGTTAAATGATGGTCGTCATATTATCTTTACCGAGCGTTCAAATCAGGGTACTACCCGTCTGATGATACTGGATACTGAATTGGAAGGGGCTCAGGCCAAACCTCTACACGGGAGCACATTCGGGAATTGTTCGCAGGTAACCTTTTTTTATTCAAAATAAAGAACATAAACAATCAGTGATTTAGAGGTCAGTGTGCAGTCACTGAAACTATTTAAAATATATTTCTGCTTTTTGGTTATATAAAATTGTAACCTTTGCTATAACGGTTTTGTATAGATCTGCTATTTGATTTTATTTATTTAGTTATCTTTGTTTCAATTACCCAATCTTGATTCCATAATTTTGAAAATATTTTTAAAGGCTTTTTTTTGTTTCATATTCATTCCTGTGATTCTTTTTGCTGAAAATGTTCAGATCGAGCTTAAGAATGGAACTACTATTTCTGGTGAAATACTCAAAAGAGATACCGAGTTTTTAATTCTTAATCTGGGTTTTGATCTGTTAAGGATTCCAAATAGTGAATGCTTGAGAATTGAAGAGAAACTATCTCAGGATGATGGTAAATCTGAAGTTTTTACAAATAATCTTTATTTTTCAAAACCAGATGCTCCATCTCAGCCTTTGAGGAAATTGGTGGAAGAATTAGGCTCTGCTGTTGTTATGATTCGAACTCCCATCGGATTAGGCTCTGGGTTTATTATTCATAAAGATGGATATGTTGTGACTAATGATCATGTCGTTGCTGGAGAGAGGGTGGTTTCGATTACCCAATTCCGAAAACGGGGAAATGAATTGGTTAAAGATAATTTTGACAATGTACGAATTGTTGCAACCGGTGGAAATATTGACCTTGCTTTGCTTAAGATTGAAGGGCAGGCCAAAAACAAAACTTTTCCTTGTGTTCCTTTGGGGAATTCAAGTGAACTCAGACAGGGGGAACGCGTTTTTGCAATCGGAAGCCCGTTGGGTCTGGAAAGAAGCGTTTCTGAGGGGATTGTTAGCCTTAGGAATCGAATCATTCAATCAAGGTTA
Source organism: Opitutia bacterium (assembly GCA_002694035.1). Taxonomy (GTDB): domain Bacteria; phylum Verrucomicrobiota; class Verrucomicrobiia; order Opitutales; family Seribacteraceae; genus Seribacter. Next base: position 12,192 of record NZKY01000073.1, on the reverse strand, counting down.
CATATTCAAACAACTGCAGAAATAAGCCCTGGTAATTCGGGTGGTCCCCTTTTTAATTATCGTGGACAAGTTGTCGGGGTTAATAATATGAAAGTGGTTAGCACCGGTGCAGAGGGACTTGGTTTTTCGATCCCAGTACGACAACTTAAGACATTTTTAGAAAATCGGGATGCTTTTGCTTTTGATCCCCGCAATCCAAATGCTGGTTTTCGCTACAACACTCCTCCCCAACAAAAAAATAAATGAAAATAAAATCTCTTTTTCCAATTTTCTTCATGATGTTGCACATGCAACAATCTTCAGCGTTACAAAAAGGTGATTCTCTGTCAGCAATTCTTCCTGAGGATACATTCCTTACAATTGAATTAGATAACTTGACTGATATCAAATCGGATATGAGTGCGGGGCCTTGGGGAAAGGTGGCTGATTTCCCAATTTGGCAAAAAATATCCAAATGGATAGATGAAGAATTAAATAAAGAAAGTAATAAGAAGGATAAACTCAATAATGTATACGAACGCTTATTTCAACCAATGATGGATTCCCTTAATGGTGCTATGATTTTTGGTTTTTCTGATTTGGAAAATCTTATGGTTAACGAGCAGATCGAGAACGCGAACGGTTCAAAATGGAAAGCTCAAAAAATGCCTTTTACAGCCTCTGTTTTTGAATCTTCATTATCTGAGGAAGGTTTTCAGGAAATGATCTCTTTTTTAAAAACTTGGAAAACTAAAAAGAAATCAAGATTTAGTGTGATCGAAGATAAAATTGGGAAAGTTAAAATCTTCTGGGTTTTTCTTCAAAAGAATGAAGGACTTGAAAAATTGAATCCTAAATCAACTGGTTTTTGCCTATCATTAAATAATGGAAAACTTTATTTTCTTACAGGAGATGTTGAACGAGTTGAGTCGATTTTCGAGAGACAAAAGGGTTCAGAAGTTTCTCTTCTAAATAACAATACCTATATCGATTGTTTTGATGAAATTGGAAGAGGGAATGCACGGATGTTTATAAATTTTAATCAGGCGATTCATACTCTTCAAAAAATGAGGAAAGAAAAGGAATTTGAAATCCCTCAAAATCCATTTGGAATTAATATGGATGGCTTAATTAAAGGGCTTGGTTTAGACGAATTAGAATTTTTAGGTCTTCAATTGAATTGCCAAGATGAAAATTTCGAGCTTTCTTCATTTCTTGGTCTTAGCGAGCGAAATGGAATTCTTTCTCTACTAGCTCCCGTTGACGGTGACTTGGAATTTCATAACTTTGTATCGGAAGATGTTTTTTCTTTGAGTAATGCCCGTCAGGACCTTTTTGAAATCTGGCCAAGATTCGAAAAAATACTTAAAGATGTGAGCCCTGGACTACACTTGCTAGTTACTTCTCAAATTCAGGCTTTTGAAGATCAGGCAGAAGTTGCCGTAAGAGATGATTTACTTGGCTCTCTAGGAAGTGAATTTATCAGTCTATCTTATTTGAACGAGGCTAACCTTGGTACTGTTGCCGAGGTTAGTCCGTCATCTGCAATTTATGCCATAGGTCTAAAAGATCCTCAATTATTTGACCGAACTATGCGTGCGGTACTTGACTCAGTTAGTCAAGGAAACGAATTATTTCAGGATAGAGAGCATCGTGGCGTTACGATTCGTTCTATGAGAGGTCTTGAGGGTGTTGGACTATCCCTAAGTTATGCAATTGCGAATGATTGGTTGTTACTATCGATGGGCAAAGCACGATATATGAATCAGGTGATTAATAAAATGGAGGACAACAAAAATTCTCTTTGGAGTGCGTCATTTATGAAAGATGCACTCGATGATTTACCAAGCGGTATCAGGCAAACGGACTACATCGATTTTAGAGAGTTGTTTTCTTTTTTTCAAATGATGTCAGACACCGTTAAAGATAATGATTTTAAATTTTCATCTGAAGATTTTGGTGAATTTCCCTATTTTATGTTTGGTTGGTCAAAAGATATCGATCTCGGAATAGTCTCCAAAGTAAGATTGTATCCGTTTAAAAACTAAATTGGTTTCAATGAGACATTTGATCATCATCTTTTTTTTTATTTTTCTAGGACCTGGAATTTTTTCCAAACCCATTAAACTTTCCAGTCCTGAAGTTTTATTAACAGGGTGGAATGCTCGTTGTCTAGAGCATGCTGACTTAAATAAGGATGGTATGGAGGATATCATATACTTCAATTTGGATAAGTCATATTTGGAAATTCTGTACCGGTGTAAACCAAATGAAATTCCCAAGAAAGTAAGACCAGTTAAAAAAGACAGATGGGAACCCAAACTCGAGAATGGGTCATACATTCAGGAAAGAATCTTTGTACCAAATTCCATTTCAGATATTGCAGTGGGCGATTTAAATTCTGATGGCGTTTTCGATATTGTCACTGGTAGTCCGCAAAGCGGTATAAAAATATATTTTAGGTTGGAAGAAAATGAATGGAGTGAACCCCTGAAGATTGAATCCGAGAAAATGCGCCCATACTCGCAAAGTTTGAAGGTAGTTACTTCCAAAAAGGGTTCTGAATTATTCATATTTTCAGAATTAGGTTTGGAAAGAATTACATTTTTGGATGGTCAGCCAAAATACCCTTCAACTATTTTTCGTGAAGATGATAAAAAAGCTTACGGTTTGGAATTAATCGATTTGAATGAAGATGGCCATTTAGACTGGATGTACCTTGTTCAGGGTGAAGAATATTCTCTCAAAGTACGACTTGGGAAAAATAATAGTTTTGGTCCTGAACTTTCTATGGACATAAACTTGGCATCCTTTCCCACCAAGTTGATAGCGGGTAAAGACAGCTCTTCGGCTAAATTTTGTTCAATTGACAGTCTATCGCGTGAAGCGATTGTTTTTTCATTTTCTAATATTTTCAAAGAAAAAAAGAACGCCTACAATATTTCAACTTATGATATTTTTGAAAAGTCGAATAAAGAAAGTTCATGGACTTTGGGAGATTTTGATGACGATGGTTTCAATGAACTTGTTTCCGTCTCTGCAGGTAAGGGGGAAATAGTTTTTTTTCAATCAGACAAAGATGGTTTCTCTGGAACTGTCGAAACATTTCCCTCTTTTCGTGGAATTTCAGACATATCCCTTCACAATCATGAGGATAAAGCTCATTTGTTGATTGTTAGTCCGGAAGAAGAGGTTCTTGGATTATCTTCCTATGATGAAAACAAAGGATTTTCATTTCCTAAATTGATCAATTTGGAAGGAATTCCAATTCTTGCATCTGGTCATGATTCAGAAAAAAATACTATTCTTATTATTTGTGAGGAGGATTCAAATTATTATTTAAAAACATTACAACTTGGTAATTCTGGGAGTTATGAAGAGAAAAACTCACTTCATCTCAATGACCTAAAGAGAGAACCTCAATCCCTTTTTCAATGTGATTTAAATGGAGACTCACACTCCGATGTGATGGTTTTGTCAAGTCGGGATGCGCCTCTTATTCTTCTTGGTGAAAAGTCTGGAGAATGGACCGATTCCTCTTCCAATTCTGTTGTGCGTAAGAGCTTTTTAAAGAATGTTGATAGTACAAAATTGGGTAAATTTCCTGACTCTTCCTTAAATAAAGACAGCTTGTTAGTTGCTGGGCTCGGTTTTGTTCGGGAAATTGGTTGGCAGAATGGTGAATTGACTATTATTCAACAATATAATTCCAAAGACCAGGGGAGTGAATTAAGCTGTCCGGTTCGAATGGATTGGGACCAGGATGGAAAAGATGAAGTTTTTGCATTTAATGAGAATGGTCACTGGGAAAGATTAAAATCTGGTTTTGCTGATTCAAATATCAAAAATCAATGGGATGGTTCTTTTATGGAACCAAATCATGTTATGGTTCTAGAGAGCAAAAAAGATGCTCATTTATTAGTCCTTGGCAATAGTGGGTTCCAAATAATTACCAAGCCGGATAAGAAAACCCTCTCTGTAAATATCGAATCTAAATACCTCACGGATTTGCCTAAGATCCGATACAATGGGATTGAAAGCGGAGATTTTAATAATGATGGAATGCCAGATTTGGTCTGTTTGGACGGGAAAAAAAGTCTTTTGGAATTTCTAACTTTTAATAAAAAAGAGAACATTTGGAAAAGTTCATTACATTTTGAGGTCTTTGAAAAAAATCTCCATTATCAGGGAAAAAAAGGAGGATTATTTGAGCCTCGCGAAGGATTGGTATTTGATGCAAATGGAGACGGGTTGGACGATCTTGTCTTTTTGGTCCACAATCGATTGTTGCTATACAAACAAACTAAATAAAAGTAATGAGACTTCTTATTCTTGGAGATATTGTTGGAAGACCAGGAAGATCATTTCTTAAGACAAATTTAGAAAAATACAGACAGGATAACCTAATCGATTTTGTAATTGCAAACGGTGAAAATGCAGCGGGTGGTGCTGGAATTACTTCTAAAACCGCCGATGAAATCATTGCTTCCGGGGTCGATGCCATAACACTGGGTGATCATGTTTGGGATCAAATGAATTTTAATCATGAAATTGACAGTTTGGAATCTGTTTGTCGGCCAGCTAATCTACCCGATTCGAACCCCGGTCGGGATCGATTAATAATTGATTGCGAAGGCTTAAAAATCGGAATCTTTTCTGTGCTTGGAAGAACTTTTATGGGACCAAAGGTATCTTGCCCCTTTTTGACTGCTGATAGAATTGTATCCGAATTGGAAAACAATGCTGATTTAATTGTTGTTGAAATTCATGCTGAAGCAACTTCGGAAAAAGAAGCAATGGGCTGGTATCTAGATGGTAGAGCCAGCGTTGTATTTGGTACCCATACACATGTCCCCACTGCAGATGGAAGAATTCTTAGACATGGAACTGCTTATCAGTCTGATTTAGGAATGACTGGACCGAGAGAATCGGTTTTGGGACGGGAAATTGATGCCTGTCTTGGTCGTTTTATTGATGGAATGCCAAGAAAGTGTCCCGTAGCTCAGGAAGATGTTGGCATGCAGGGTTGTGTGGTCGAGTTCGCGGAAGGAAAAAAATTACCTTCTGGTTTCGGAAGGATTGATTTTCGAATGGTGCACTAATCCCTTCGCCCGCCCAGTAAGCCTAATCGGAAAGCCCAGTAAAGAAGGGTGGTTAAAGATGTGATAAAAGCGGCTACATATGTCATAGCCGCTGCATTCAGGACTTTTTCCGCTCCATTCAATTCTTTTTCGGTTACATAATTGCCCTGTTTCAGAGAGGCTAGAGCACGCTTGCTTGCGTCAAATTCGACTGGTAAAGTGACGAATGTAAAAAGGGTAGTGCATCCAAATAACAGTACACCCAGCCAGGATAGGGATGTACCGGTAGCTGTCTGTGCTCCTCCCAGAAAGAAAGCAAGCATGATGATGATCATTGAAAGGCCTCCACCAAGATTTGCCATAGGAACCCATGCCGAGCGAAAAGAGAGCATAGAGTAAGCTTGTGCGTGCTGAATCGCATGACCAACCTCGTGTGCAGCTACTCCAAAGGAAGCCATGCTGTTCGAATCATGAACAACCTGGCTCAATCTAAGAGTTTTTGTTCGAGGGTCATAGTGATCAGTTAATTCACCAGAAACACGTTCAATTCTTACATCCTTGATATTGTTATCATTTAAAATCTCACGCGCAACTTCAGCCCCGGTTAAACGGGAACGGGTTGTGTATTGGCTGTATTTTCTGAAACGGCTCTTGGTGATAGTTGAAGCATAAAAGCTAAGACCTATTCCTATACCAATAACGAGTAAATACAATGGATCAAAAATCATGTTCTTAGTTCTATTGTATTTGCGTAGCTGAGCAAAAAATTAGTTTAAAAATTATCCAGGGGGTGCAAAAGGATCTGGTTCGGGTGTTTGATTATTTTCGACCTGCTGAGTTTCCGGGGGTGGTGAAGAAACTGGAACTTCAACTTTTTGCGGAATGAATTTATCAAGATTTTTATAAATTAAAAAACCAACAACACCAATTGCGGATAAAAAGATTAAAACCGCACCCGTAACTAGGATTTTCCCTAGTATTCCCATTCCATTATTTGCCGCTTCAGGATCGGCGAAAGAGTGGTTAGAATTTTCTTTNGGACCTTTNTTTAAATTGATCTTTTTTTNGGTATTCGAATTTGGCAGGGGTGTTGCTTTTTTCTTTTCTTTAACAGCTCCAGTTTTTTTCTCTTGATCAATAGATGAAGCAAGGGCGGGTAGGGGCACCTTGTTAATTTGAGTCCATTCGGGAAGTTGTTTAAGGGGCATCCAACCACTTACCCCCTGATGCCATGCTAAGTCATCAGGTTTAAACTCACCCGTACTTACTTTTTCGGACGCTTCTTCTAAGCTCAATGGACCGTGATCGATCCCATTCGAACTAACATAAAGATTTAATGAAGAAGACATTCCATAGATTACTTCTTAGACTCGTATGATTTATGAAAATTCATAATAGCAGATTTCAAATCGGCGGTATTTTTCAAGTCTGCTGTTTGTTTACATTTCATAGCTAAAACCATAACTGAATGTGCTTTCGTTAATTTATCAACATATTTGGGGTCAGCAGATTTGAGTCTCTGTGTCATGAAATACTGGGCAATTATTTTTTGGATAGAGTCCGCGTGGCTTTCCTTGGTTGATATCCAACGAATAAGCTGATTTTGGGATTGAGCATCTTTCTTACCTGAAAGTTCCTGAATTAGCTTGGTTGCCTTTTCTATAGTAGTTTGATCTTCAAGCATTTGTTCGAATCGATGTTGGTCGGCATAAATACCGCAGGGTACTTGACAATGACCGAATAATAGATCCACACTAAGTAGTACGAAGGAAAATAAACAGGATAAAAGCAGATTTTTCATAATAATGTTAGTTGTTAATTATAGACTAGAAAAATTTAAAGGCTTGTAAAAAGCAAAATTAAAAGGCGCTCAAATATAGCTTGAGCGAATTTGAAAATCTTTAAGAGTAAAAGTGAAAACTAGCTCTTTTGCAAAAGATCGGCGTAGCTTCTCATGTAAGCGATGACATCACTCTTTTCGTTTTTGGATAAATACCGAAATCCACCTTCTAAATTATTCAATATTTCAGTATCCGAAAGATGCTCCAGTTTGACAATATCCTCGTGGGTCAAACCAAGATTGTGCATGGCATTAAAAAGATCATCAACTTTATGTCCAGTATTCGAACAATAATCAAAAGCGTGCTCCGACCATTCATCATACTTAAAATCGATGGATTTTACGATTTCGTAACTCGACATGCCAGTTAGCGTTTGGATCAAATGCCCTGCATTACACTGGCCCATGTGTCCCCATTGATATTCAACATCTGGGTGCTCTAAACGGTTAGATGTCTCTAAAAGTGCGTCGATTAAAATCCTCTTATTAAGTGTAGTGCATTCAGTATGAGATTTTGTTGATATCATGGTCTATATTAAAAGGAATAAACAGACCTTTTCAAACTAAACAAAATTTTTTTCTATCTTTATTTATTATGTTTTACTTTCCGAAAAAGTTCGTAGTAAAAATGTGCCTTTATATATTGAGTTGCCAAGGAAATCTTCTATCTGCTAGGATCAATCTATGTGCGGGAGTAGCTCAGCTGGATAGAGCATCGGTCTTCTAAACCGAGGGTCCTGGGTTCGAATCCCAGCTTCCGTGCCATTTTAATTTCCATGCAAAATATGGAAATGCCCCGTAAAATCAGGGTAATCAAAGGTTTTTATGCCATTATTGGTTTACTTTTTGTTTGCTACACATTTTCTCATGTTTGTCGCATTAGAGCAAAAATAAGAATATTTATGAATAAAAACTGACAACAAACTGACAAAAAGATAGGGGGAGGGGGTCAGTAATAATTTCGACCCGTTATCGCTATATCGATTAGCCCCGGCAAAAAATTTTGGCAATGGGATTTTTAATGGATTCAAAATTGGTATTTCTGATTAATTTTTAAACCAAAGATAATTGAGGTGACCTTTTTAATCAGCAGAAATTTCAAAAATCGCAGAGAACTTTGGTACGAATAAGCGGGGGTAGGCTGCTGAAGGAGTCACNGCTGNAACTTGCAAAGAGTTTTGGAACATTCTACCGAAGTANTTTTACTAGTTGAAACAAGTTTGTCTAGAAATTAATNATTTGTTATAAAGATCTTATGAAATATTTATTTCCAATNTTATCATTACTTATATTTACATCTTGTGACAGCATGGAAGTTAAAGCAGGTGAAGACTCTATGAACTCCTCTGGTTGTTCTGCTTGCCAAGGTTGTGGTAGTTCGGAGGCGAATGAAAAAACCAAACCAACATCCTAACTATTGTGAGCTTGGTTAGACTTATCACATCAAACATAGCTATGTAAGCGACCAAGCGAATAAAGCCAATCCGCACAACTTGGGCTTACCCTAGATTAATCCTTATCCAGCCGAATTGACAATGCTCTGAGAAGTTGTTTAGGTCGGGGGATGAAAGTTACATCTACCATTTTTTTATCGGACTTCTTAGCGGTTGCGGAGTAGCACGAGACATGGAGGAGTGGAATAGAGAGACAGAAACTTTTCGCCAATTAGACGAAGCCTATAAATCAGGTAGAATAACCGAAAAGGAGTATTTTGATTACAAAGCAAGATTGATGAATAAAGAGAACAATGTGAATGTTCGCTCGTCAAACTACTAACCATCCTCAGGCTCGAAACCGATAATTTCTTCATCGAGCCAATCCTGTATCGCCTTAACGGCGACCCTGGATAATTCTTCAGCATCCAGATCCGACTCAGCCCACCAGCGGTTGAGGTCCACTTTTATTACAGATTCGAACTGTTTCTTAGCTTGTTCGTTTGGGTACATTTTTAAGGGTTTGGAATATTCTATCCAACGCCGCAATCCCCCCTGATAGTCGAGCCAACTTAGTTGGATTGTCTAGGTAGTCGGCCGTTTGAAGAAAACAGCAATCCTGAAAATTAGCCCATTCAGCCACGTCACCAATCCTTCACAATGCTTGCAATCTGAGTTTAAGAATGTTTTTATAAATTAATGGAAATTTTGACTTTTTTGGGTATACTTTTCGCACTTGGTTTGTTTGTGAAAATTCTTAAAAATAAAGATAAACCCATCGAGGATTATGCGAATACCCCTGAGAACAGGAGGAAGGCAAGACAGGATCTTTTTTCAAACAACGGGAGTATGGATGGCGGCTAGCTTCAGGCTTAGCGGTACCAACCCTCTTCAGGTTCAAACCCGATAATTTCTTCATCAAGCCAATTTTGTATCGGCTTGACGGCGACTGCATCAATGCTTGAACACAAGAACCTCAGATAGTTAATGTTAATATTATTAGTTTCGAATCTGAGTTGGTCCGGTTTCGTCTTCCTTTGATAATTCACTTGTGTGGAGCGGTTTTTTGCCGTTAACCGTTATAAATTTTGAATAGATTTGTAATTGTTTAGAACAAGATGTCGTATTATATTTTTTGATGAGTTTTATCAAAATAGGCAAATTTTTCAAAGCTGTTCAAATTACTGCGATATTTGGTTTTTTAACTAGTTGCGAGCGGGAGATTCAATTGAACACGAAAACTGATGCTGAGGGAAAACCCGAGACGATTATCAAAATCAATGCTCCCAGCGAAATTGAAGGCAACTACAAGTTAATTGGAGCTAACCCACAGGATATGGGAGCATACAGAGGCAGTGTTACAATTAAAAAAGTAAAATCCGAAATTCAAATTACTCAGTCTATTCTAGGAAAAAATTGGTTTGGTCTCGGAGAAATTGATTCCCATGGGAGGCTGTTTGTTAAATTCCCAGAGAATAACGTCGAAGGGACATGGACTCTTTTAGAGGATGGTAAACTTGAAGGCACTTGGAAAGTGATCGGAATGTCCGAGATAGGAAGGGAACATTGGGCTCCTGAAAATTAGCTTGATGAATTAAAAATCGAAAATCTAGTAGCGGCGATAATAATAACTACTAATATGATTTTAGCAATTTTCAGATTTATTATCGTTATACATAACTAAAGTAACGATATTACTTTCAATCAGGATCATTATGAGTGTAAAATTATCTTTGTAACCTTCTACACACAGAAAATGAAAGCTTTAGTCTTATTTTTGTTGTTACTGCCGATTTTACTAGTGGGATCAGCACTTTACTTTTTCATAAATCAGGAAACAAAAAATCCTTCTATTAGTTCGTCTGAAGAAACAGAGATGAACCCCAAATACAGCGACCGAAATTGGACTGATGTATCCAGCAAAAATGATTCAATTAACAAAAGTAAGGAAGAAGTGAATGACCGCACCTGGTGGAATAGAATCACCAAAACTTTCAAATTTTTTGATCAAAGAAAGAGTCCTGTAACTGGTTCGAACAGAGAGCTTGAAATTACCACTCAAAACATCGACCGAAATTGGAGCGATGTACATAGCGAAAGTGATTCCATTAAAAAAAGTAAGAGAAAAGTGGATGATCGTACTTGGCGGAATACCATCAGGAAAGAAATCAGATTTTATGATGGTAATGAAGATAGAAAAGCAATTGAAAAAATTTACAAAGGTGGTCTGCTTATCTCTGCTAAATCCTGGAAACCCAACGGGGAAAAATGTCCGGAAACCAATATTTCAGATGGAAGCGGAATTGTAGTCGATTATCGATGGGAAGGAACCCGGTGGTTTCGTCTCTCATATAAAAATGGTTTACCGATATTCAAATGAATAAAGGTGGCAAAGATTGTAAGTCTACACAATAGAAGCGGCTGTACAAAAAGGATCACACTACATGTTCGCTGAAGGCAGTTTATAAATGTACACTAATCAAAACCCATTCAAAATCGCCAAAAATTAACAAAGCCCACAAGCCAATCATTAACCAAAAAATCCAACCGCCTTTAGCTAAAAATTTTGGGTTAAATACCATGAGAGTAAATTCTCGTTCTTCACTATCTTTATTGAACAATGCATTTAAAACCAACTCCACGGCTTCAAGATAGGGGGGATGTGGGTCAGAAATAATTCCGATCCGTTAACATAATATCGATTAGCTTGCTTCAAACCGGAAGCTGTAAAGCATATGGTCCGTTCGCCATTTTCAACGAAATGAACAATCTCTTAGATGGCCCATGTCTATATTGGCTTCTTCTTAATCCCGACATATGCCGAAATCAAAATCACTATAACCATCTGGTATTTGATGCCAATCAAGCGAGTAAGATCAAAACCAAATATCAAAGCTATCGCACCAACAAATAAGAGCCATCCCAAAGATATCGAGAAAAGCAACGCGAGAGCTACATCCCCCCGATCCTCGAGGTAAAGCTTCGCCCAATTAACGAAAAAAATCGCCTCAGCCCCAACCATGCCAATAAAGGAATAATCTGGGTTTCCTCGCCAAGGTTTATCTCGATTTTGGGCAATCTTCCTCTTTGCATTAAATGGAATTTTTTTGCTGAACCTCCACCAAAACATGTAGGAAGTGCCCCAATAGCAGGCTATTCCAGCCAAGCAAAAATTAGTAAAAGTGCGTGGGTCGCTCTTTTTTGCAAAGAACCCATTTTTATCAATAAGCATTCCCAGCAAGAACAGCCCAGAAATGGCGATATTCCACCGATACCTTTTCAAGAAAATAGCCATTCTTTAGGCATAAATTTAAAGTTATCTGATTTTTTTTCAATGGAATTAGTCACTTAGGTAAAACTATTATTATAAATTAAGGGCAAATAAATCCCAGTTTCTCACCATTTTTATTTCCACACCTTTCATTTCTGTAAAGGTTATTTTATGACGCATCATATGCTTCGAATTTGGAAATATTTTGATTAGTTAAATTCCTATTAAATTTTAAAAGAAAAGGAATAAAAGATGAAAAAAAAAAATTCAAAAAATAATTCTGCTTCAATAGATCAAGTTCATTTGGAACGACGGAAATTACGCCAGGGAAAAATATTAAACAGAATAAAAAGAACCGGAAAAAAAGATGAGGACATGAAAGCAATTTTCCGGTTTTTGGGTTATTCTTCTCAGTCAAAACCACCTATATCTTAGAAATTTTCAAGTTAGGAAGAGATTCTATTCAAATTAGATAAAATCCATCTAATTTTGGATACGACACTAGGTCCAATGCATTGACAATTCAGTATAATCGTACAATCATGCGAAGCATGAAGTTAATTGGGCAAATCCTTTTCCTCATGCTTG
>NZKY01000072.1 GCA_002694035.1 Opitutia bacterium | reverse complement strand
TTAATGACAATATCACACAGTTCAANACTTGGNTNTCNTACAANCCTGGNGCACTTACNCTNGCNNTTGANTANGATAAATANGATNNANTGGGNACAGATATNGCNGATATNATGNTACTCGCNAATTANCAGTTNTCTGANTTGATTNCGGCAAGNNTNAGNTATGTTTANGAGGATGTNGAANTGAACNNNAACGATTCTGATCGCATNACTTTAGCTTTGTTGTTNTCAATAACACAAAACTTTGGATTNAACNTTGAATATAGTCACTGGGCAGTCAATGCTGNGNAGGATTATTCGGTTAATCAATTTTATGTTGAGGGTTTGATAACCTTCTAAAATAATTTTCATTTTTATAAATGCCCCGTTCAGTTTATGGACGGGGCTTTTTTTTGAGCGAATTAGAGTGACACATTTAAATTCTTGGTATTTGAGATTACTTAGAAANANAAAGCTAAAATTTTAATGAGCACAAATTTGGTGGATGAGGTNGATAAGCCTAAAAAAGTTCTAAAACGCAAAATTGAAGAACTTGGNGAGGANCTTGGTTATTTGCAGAGAAAATGCCGGGAATTAGGAATACCTGTCCTCATCATTGTGGAAGGTTGGAGTGCTGCCGGGAAAGGGTCGATGATTAATAAAATCATTCAACCGCTTGATCCGCGCGGATTTAAGGTGAGTTGTATTGCATCCCCCAATCGGGATGAACAATTACGNCCATTTCTATGGCGATTTTGGCGAAGAACTCCATCCGCAGAAAAAATGGCCATCTTTGACCGGAGTTGGTATCGGAATCTTTTGGATGAAGTGGTGGATGGAAATCTCGANGGTGCNGACTTANAAAAAGCCTATGCTGATATCTGTTCTTTTGAACGCCAATTGCGGGATAGCGGCACAATTATTTTTAAATTTTTCCTCAACATTTCAAAAAAAGAACANGCTCAAAGGCTTGAAGCTNTGAGGAAAAATCCAAATACATCCTGGCGGGTGGATGATGGTGTTCTTGCGAGGCATTATAAATATGATGAATACAAGCNAGCGAGTAAGGAGATGTTTACCAAGACCGATGCGGAGGATGGTGTGCATTGGCAGGAAATAGACACCACGAAGTTTTTACCAGCCACAGCAAAGGTCCTTGATGTGCTGGTAAGCCTGCTCAGGAACAAGGTGGAGAAAAGAAAGAGTGGTATTAAATTTCAAAGAAATATTCCATCCGCAGAACTTCCTCATTTCAGCAATGCCCCGTCTTTGGCAAAAGTGGATGTTNCTCTGTCTTTGAGTAAGGAAGAATATNGGGANAAGTTGAATTCCAGACANAAGAGAATTCATGAACTTCATAATGAACTTTATCGCTTACGCATACCAATGGTTATTGTATACGAGGGTTGGGATGCTGCGGGAAAGGGAGGTAATATTCGTCGATTAACTGAGGAGATGGATCCGCGAGGTTATGAGGTGATTCCAGTTGCCGCNCCCAATGATGTCGAGAAAGCACATCATTATCTTTGGCGTTTTTGGACCGAGTTTCCAAAGGCTGGACATTTGACAATTTTTGACCGTTCGTGGTACGGCCGGGTATTGGTTGAAAGGGTGGAANGNTTTTGTGAGGAAAATGACTGGAAACAGGCATTTCGGGAAATTAATGAAATGGAGGAAAATTTTCATAATTTTGGAACGGCTATTGTTAAATTCTGGGTGCATATTGATAAGAATGAACAATTAAGACGATTCAAGGCACGGGAAGAAAATCCATCCAAACAATGGAAATTACACGAGGAAGACTGGCGGAACCGGGATAAATGGGATCGGTACGGGGAGGCGGTAGAGGAGATGTTCCTACGAACTCACACTTCTTTTGCACCTTGGACTATTATTGAAGGAAATTGTAAGCGTTATGCCCGCATAAAGGCATTGGATGTTGTTATTCAGGCAATCGAGCAAAAAATTGAGGATAAGACCTAGGATACAATCCTAATTGCCTATTTTTTAGGAAAAAAAGAATTATTTCTTTAATTTTAATTTCTTAATTTTTTCAATTCCTTTAACCGCTATAATTTTATCAACTTCCGGACTCGCCCCACTTACTCCGATCGCACCAACCAGTTTACTCTCATAGTATAGCGGGATTCCTCCCATTACTCCGCGAATTACTTTGAGGCTTCCAATATCCATGATTTCAAGAGCCTGTCCGTTACGTGCAGGTAGTTCTTCAGTTGCAACTCCTTTAAAACAAGATGTTTCCGCTTTAAACTTGGCAAAATCATATAGTCCAGGATCCATTTTTTCACTTTTACAACTGGCGAGTATGCGACCGTCTATTCCCACTACTACAATGGCAACCTCCACACCCTGATTGAGCGATTCCCAATGGCAGTCATTAAGAATTTGCAAGGCAGTACTTGTGTTTAGCCTTGGAATTTGTTCAAGCTTTAAATCACCGTAGCAAAGAAGTACGAAACAGAAATTGATACATAAGAAGATTTTCATAATTTTTTATTTTTAAAGGTTAGATATTTAAATAGTCATACTCATCCTTGGAGAAAACATGTTCTATTTTTTGTTTGTATTTTCTAAATAATCTTAGAAGGGGAGGGAACTTAGCTTATCTTGGGATGTGCAGTGTAATTGCATTTTCATTTTAATTAATTTTAGGATTGAGAGGAACGGTGTATTCCTATGCTTTCAATTTTGTTTTTCTTGCCATGTAAACAAAAAACCCGTTTTTTCGCATACTTTATAACTCCTAATCTGTAGAAAAAGATGAATCAAGAAGCTCCTCAAAACAGAAGTGGTCTCCTCGCCGGAGGAAACTGGATTATTGATCAGGTCAAAATGATTGATGTATATCCAAAGCATGAACAACTGGCCAATATTCATGGCCAATCTCAGGGCACCGGGGGATCGCCTTACAATGTGCTTTTGGACCTGGCGAAACTTGGGGCAAGCTTTCCCCTTGTTGGAGCCGGTTTGGTCGGGCAGGATGCACTGGGGGAATATATTTTGAATGATTGCCGTGAAAACGGGATTGATCCAGCATTTATTTCAGTTTCACCCGGCACTTCAACATCTTACACCGATGTAATGACTGAAATTGATGGGGGAAGAAGAACCTTTTTTCATAACCGTGGAGCAAATGCAACTTGGAATGGAAGTGATATCGATTTCACCGGAAGTTCAGCGAGGATATTTCATTTGGGTTATCTTTTGTTACTGGATGCAATTGACGAAGATAATGAGGAGCATGGCACTGTGGGTGCTGCTCTTCTTGCCAAGGCCCGTGAGTCCGGGTTTAAAACAAGTATAGATGTGGTAAGTGAGGACAGTGAGCGGTTCTCAAAAATTATTGGGCCTGCCTTAAAACAGGTTGATTATTGTATACTTAACGAAATCGAAGCAAGTAAGGTAACCGGTGTCGAAGTTCGCAGGGATGGTAAGCTTTTAGAGGAAGGAGTCGAAGAGGCAAGTAGAAGACTTTTTGATCTTGGTGTAACCGACTTGGTTGCGATTCATTTCCCAGAGGGATCTTACGGAGAGCGGAGTAATGGTGAAAAGCTTAGGCAAGGTTCTTTAGCTCTGCCAAAAGGATATATAAAAGGAGCTGCAGGTGCAGGGGATGCATTTTGTGCGGGTGTACTTTATGGAGTACATGAAGGTTGGGCTTTGGAAAAATGTTTGCTCACTGGTACCTGTGCGGCAACTGCCTGTATGTCCGATCCAACCTGCACGGATGGACTTCGTTCGCTTGATGATTGTCTTGCCCTTGCAGACCAATTCGGAATTGGTGAGGACGAGAGCTAATCTATTTTAATTTTAAAAATGACAAATAATTCGCTTAATGATTTTGATCTGGCAACGCGCAGGGAAGCTTTGGCATCCTTGGTCAAAGAAGAGGAATTTCCACCCGTTCGTCCATTTGTCAATGCTCATGTACATACCTTTTATTCCTTTAATTATAAAGGCTATTCGCCTTCCCGTTTCGTCCTGGAAGCCCGACGTGAAGGGTTGGAAATGGGTGGGATTGTTGATTTTGATGTTCTAGATGGTCTTGAAGAATTTTGGGAAGCAAGTCGCTTGCTTGATTTAAAGGGTTGTGTGGGAATAGAATCCCGCGTGTTTGTTCCGGAATTTTCTGATCGCGAAATTAATTCACCGGGTGAACCGGGAATCAGTTATCATATGGGAACCGGGTTTACCACCACCGAGATTCCTAAAAAAGCGCAGGTCTTTCTTGATAATATGAGAACGACCTCATCGGAGCGAAATCAGGCAATGGTTCAACGGGTGAATGAATTTCTTTCTCCCCTTACCCTAGATTATTCTTCAGATGTGCTACCCTTAACTCCGAATGGAAATGCAACCGAAAGGCATCTTTGCCTGGCTTACGCGAGAAAAGCAGCAGCTATGTATCCAGAAGAATCAAATCTAAGGAAATTTTGGAGCGAGAAGCTTGGTGTGGAGGAAGATGCTGTAAGTGAACTTCCTGAGGGGCGTGCGATTACTGATCTTATTCGTGCCAAAACCATGAAGCAGGGCGGTGTTGGTTATGTGAAGCCTGATTCTGGCTCTTTTCCAAAGATGGCAGAAATGAATGAATTTGTTCTTCTTTGTGGCGCGATTCCCACTTTTACCTGGTTGGATGGATGTTCTGCCGGTGAACAGTCTATTGAAGAATTAATTGAAGTGGGACTTTCAAGCGGAGTGGCTGCGTTTAATATTATTCCGGATAGAAATTATACCCCCGGTCAATCTGATATTAAATTGGAAAACTTGAATAAGGTGGTCAAATTAACTCAGGACCTTGGTCTTCCCCTGCTTGGAGGAACAGAGATGAACAGTCCGGGGCAGAAATTTGTTGATGATTTTGCTTCTGCTGAGCTTGCCCCGCACCATCCCTTTTTTCTTAGGGGATCATGGATTTTGCATGCTCATTCAACCCTTCAACGATATGGTGGAATGGGATATTTAAGTGAGTGGGCAGGAGATCAATTTTCTGACCTCGCTTCCAAAAATGAATTTTATTCGTCATTTGGTGAGAGTTTTTCACCGAGAGGAGATCAAATTTTAAAGGATTCTTTAAATTCTGAGATGAGTGCGTCCGAAGTGAGCGAGTTAGCCACTCGGGCAATGTCAGTCTAAAAATGTCAGTATTTGTGGGATTTGGCTTTGGAGCAATCCAAGGGGGTTTATTTGTGCCAGAAGTTTATCAATCCGGCAAATTTGACCGTATTGTGATTTCAGAAGTAAATCAGGATTTGGTCAGACAGGTAAACGATGCAGGAGGACAATATTCATTTAATATTGCCGAGAAAGACCAGGTAAAAACATTACAGGTTGAGGGATTGGAAATTTTAAACCCAAGCGTTCCAGAAGATAGGAAAAAACTTGTGCACGNAATTGGCGAGGCTCAGGAATTATGCACCGCACTCCCAAGTTTTAAATTGTATGACCATGGGGAAGNTTCTGTNGTCAGACTGATCACGGATGGNCTAAGACTGAAGAAAAAATCAAAAGATCTTCCTTCAGCTGTTATATATGCGGCTGAAAATGATGCGNTTGCGGCTCAAAGGCTCAAGCATGCCTGTCAGAATTATATTTCTAATTTATCCGATGAGTGGATTGTATTCTCTGAAACAGTAATTGCCAAGATGTGCTCGGTTGTAACAAATCCANATAGAATTNAACAAGAAAACNTGGCACCCNTAACCAGTTATTCGGATAGGGCAATTCTGGTTGAAGCTTATAATCATATTTTAATTGATGAAAAAATCCCCTTAAATTTTGCTCGGGGGATTGAGAGTTTCGTNANCAANCCTGATCTTAATCCTTTNGCTCTNTCCAAGTTTTTGGGNCATAATTCAATGCATGCATTACTCGGATATCATGCGAAAAAAGAAGGGATAGAATATATGCATGAAACCGAGNTTCGCTCTGACCTAGTGGAGTTGGTTAAAAAATCTTTTATTGAGGAAGTCGGAGTTGGNTTGAGAATGGAGTNTGCTTCAGTGAATGANCGGTTATTTTCAGAACANGGATTTAGGGAATATGCAGAGGATGCTGTGGAGCGTATGACGAATCCCTTNCTTCGTGATCCGGTAGAACGGGTAACCCGGGACCCGGTTCGTAAACTTGGATGGGATGACCGTTTAATTGGAGCGATGAAACTTTCACTTAAGGCGGGAGTCTGCCCGGAAATTCTGGCTCAGGGAGCTNCNATTGCNTTACACTTTGCCTGTGAAGAAAAAGGATGGAGTTCTCCTGAGTTCGGACTTGATCAGATCTGGGGTAATGAACAGCCTCTTGATTNCAGGGAAATAAGAAGGCTAATNCTTTCGAACGGTTAAAATTTCATTTTAGAATATTGGACAAATTTTATATTCTAGGGTTGCAATTAGATCAAAAACGATCAAAAACAATCTNATTCGATCATAATGATTCGTGAAGCCTGTCCAACCCTTGCTCCTCAAAGAAGAGAGAATATCCGTTTACTTGTTCGAGAAAACGGGGTTGCNCGTGTGGAGGATCTTCGAAGGGAATTAAAAGTTTCAGTTGCAACNATTCGCAGAGATCTGGAAGTCCTTGAAGAGGAGGGAAANGTTCGCCGTGTGCATGGTGGTGCGGTTAGTATGGAGAACCGTTTGGANGAGGCNGTTTTTGATGACAAGACCAATCAGTATTCAAAGCAGAAACATGCTATNGCTGCNAAGGCATATGAATTGATCGGTCAGGATGAATCGCTTTTTTTGGATGGAGGAAGTACAATTTTGTGCCTTGCNCGGTTNCTTAAGGATAGGGAAGATCTTACCGTAGTTACAAACTCATTGAGAGCTGCCGCCGAACTTGGCGANTCAGGACCACGTGTTATTTTAACCGGNGGAGAATTACGCCGGATAAGTCAGACAATGGTGGGTCCATTAACTTCTGCGGNTTTGAGTCAGGTCCGGGTTGATAAAGCATTTATGGGAACCATGGGATTTTGTCTGAAAAATGGATTAACCACNACGGATCCAAATGAAGCTTTTGTCAAGGCACTGGTNACCGAGCAGGCATCNCAGGTTGTTNTACTCGCCGATTCAAGCAAAGCNGAAAAAGTATCCTTTGCACGCGTATCCGATTGGAACAGCGTTGATATTCTTTTAAGTGATTCACAACTGCCCAAAACCTTTACTAAACAATTACCAAAACATGGTCTAAAAGTTCATGTTGTATAATTTAATAATTAAAAGATAAAAAACTATGGCAACACCAGTAATTATGCCCCGACAGGGTCAATCAGTAGAAAGCTGTATTCTTACAGAATGGAAAGTAAAGCCGGGTGATTCCGTTTCTGAAGGCGATGTGCTCGCTGTAATTGAAACAGACAAAGCAAGTTTTGATCTTGAATCGACTGCTTCAGGTACTGTTCTGGAATTATTTTGGGAGGCGGACGATGATGTTCCCGTTTTGGCAAATGTTTTAGCAATTGGAGAAGAAGGTGAAAATGTGGATGAATTTCGACCTGACAATGGAGCTTCCCCTCCGCCTGAACCAACTTCCTCTTCTGGTGACCAGGCAGTTTCAGAGCCACCTGTTACCGAAGCACAGACCGCCGCTGACTCATCTCCTCCTCAAGTTGTTGCAAATGAGATAACTGCAGGAGGAGTTAGTGCGGGGGTCAGTCCGAGAGCCCGCAAATTGGCATTTCGCCATGGACTTGATCCCGAAACCCTTGAGGGTTCAGGACCAAATGGTCGAGTAATTGAACGCGATATTGAGGCAGTAATTTCCGGTCGTCCACGCTTGTCAGCCAGTGCAGTCAATCAGGCAAGGAAAGGGATGGAACCGCCGGTCCGTGGAAAAGGATTGGCTGGAATGGCTCTTGCCTCGGATATGAGGGAGCCGGGTGCGATTGAGGGGGCAAAAGTCGAGTCGGTAAAGGGAATTCGAAAATTGGTGGCTGAAAGAATGATTCAGTCATTACAAACTTCCGCCCAGTTAACCCTGAATGCACATTTTGAACTCAGTGCAGCACAGGCTTATCGAAAAGAAAGAGTGGATGGAGGAAAATCAAAGGTCTCTATTAACGACTTGATTGCCTATGCACAAATTCAGGCATTGTCCGCTCACCCCGAACTCAATGCTCATTTCCTCGGCGATAGGTTTGCCGTTTTTGAAAAAGTACATTTGGGAATAGCAGTTGATTCACCTCGTGGATTAATGGTTCCTGTGGTCAAAGATGCGAGTGATTTATCTTTGGAAGCACTTTCTGCCGAAATTAAGAAACTCGCCATTGCCTGCCGAGAAGGGACCATTCAGCCGGACGATCTTTCAGGTGGGTCCTGCACTCTCACTAATTTGGGTATGCTTGGAGTTTCCACCTTCACTCCAGTTCTCAATGTTCCTGAAGTGGCCATCCTTGGTGTGGGCGGAATCGAACTTAAACCCAAACGCACGGAAGCCGGGGATATTGAATATGCGGAATTTCTTCCTCTTAGCCTGACCATAGATCACCAGGCAGTGGATGGTGCACCTGCAGCTCGCTTTTTGCAAACCCTTGTCTCCTTACTGGAAGAAAATCCAGGTCAAACAATTTCAACTAACAAAGAATAATTAGAATTTATGAAATATGATTTTGCCGTAATTGGTGCCGGTCCAGCCGGATATATTGCCGCTAAAAAAGCCGCTTCTGCGGGAAAAAAAGTTTTACTTGTTGAAAAGAGTAAACTCGGCGGCGTTTGTCTAAATGAGGGTTGTGTTCCATCCAAAACTCTATTGCAGGCAGCTAAAACCTATCATCATGCTAAGCATGGTTCTATTTTTGGCGTGGAAGCCGAAGGGGTTACTTTTAATTACCCCAAGGCACATGAGCACAAGAATAATGTAATGAATAAAATGAGGGACGGGATTGCCGGCCTTATGAAAAAATATAAAGTCGATGTTATTGAGGGTGAAGCGAAATTACTCCCAAATTCGCAGGTTGAAATCAGTGGGGAAATTCATGAAGCGACTGACATTTTACTTTGCACAGGTTCTTCTCCTGCGATTCCACCGATCCCTGGAGTGGAACTCGATCATGTGGTTGATTCAACTGGAATTTTGGAAAGAGAATCTTTGCCCAAGCATTTGGTGGTCGTAGGAGGAGGAGTCATAGGGTGTGAGTTTGCATGCATGCATGCATCTGTTGGAGTGCCGGTTACCGTTCTTGAAGCAATGCCAGAGATTTGTCCGAATTTAGATTCAGAGGTTTCCGCAAGCTTACGAGAGGGACTCACCAAAAAGGGAGTTACTTTCAAGTTGGGTGCAAAGGTTGAATCTATCAGTTCTGATAAAGTAACCTATTCGGATGAATCTGGATCCAATGAGTTGGAAGCTGAGTTAGTGCTGGTAGCTACCGGAAGAAGGCCAAATGTAAAAAATCTTGGTCTTGAAGATTTAGGTTTAGACATTGATGATCGTGGAGGAGTTCGTGTGGATGCCCGTGGTGCCACAAATATTCCCGGTTTATGGGCGGCTGGAGATGTAACCGGACAAGCTTGGCTTGCACATGCCGCAAGCCGCATGGCTGAAGTCGTGGTTAATAATATTACAGGTCGGAAAGACCATATGCGTTACGATTCGATGCCGGCGGTAGTATATACCAGTCCAGAAGTGGCGGTTGTAGGGTTGACTAAAGAGGAAGCAGAAGAGCGTGGAATCAAGGTCAAGGTTGGTAGAATACCAATGGCAATTAACGCTAGGTATATTGCCGAGAACCCGGATGAAACTGGATTCTGTAAGGTGGTCCTTGAAGCCGACACTCGTAAACTTCTCGGAGTTCACATGGTTGGGGGAGCCTGTTCTGAAATGATTTTTGGAGCTACTGCCATGCTTGAAACAGAACTTCGTGAGGAAGAGATTGAAGAAATTGTCTTCCCTCATCCCACCACTTCAGAAATCATCAAGGATGTCTTCATGGCCGTCCGATAATTATTCGAATTTTAATCCTTAACTTTTTTTCGCTATGCCGAAGTCACAAATTGTAGAGCCAACCAAAGAACGCCAAGCGGGTAGTATTCCTTTTGCCGAAATTCCCCTGAATCAATATCAGAATGATTTAGCTAAGGAAAAAGAAACCTATGGGGATAATGCCCTGATTGGGATTTATGAGGACATGCTGTTAATTCGAGAATTTGAGAGCATGTTACAAAGCATAAAGACACAGGGTTCTTATGAGGGGATTGAATATGATCACAAAGGTCCTGCACACCTTTCCATCGGACAGGAAGCGTCCGCAGTCGGTCAGGCATTCCTTCTGGATGTCGATGACCATATACTTGGATCACACCGTTCGCACGGTGAAATTCTTGCCAAGGGTATGTCCTCAATCCGTAAGCTTGATGATGATAGCTTACTTACCATTATGAAAGAATTTCTTGATGGAGACTGTTTTCGGGTTGTTGAAAAAGAAGGTGGTTCCAGCGATGTAAAGAGTTTGGCTCGTGATTTCTTGTTGTACGGTGCACTTGCGGAAATTTTCGGTCGGGAGAATGGATTTAATCGGGGTCTCGGTGGTTCCATGCATGCTTTCTTTCCGCCATTTGGAATTCTGCCTAATAATGCAATTGTGGGTGGTTCTGCTGATATTGCAACCGGTGCTGCACTCTTCAAAAAAGTAAACCGTAAGAATGGTCTGGTAATTTCAAACATTGGAGATGCGTCTATGGGATGTGGGCCCACCTGGGAGGCAATGAATTTTGCTTCAATGCGCCAATTTCATGAGCTTTGGGATGAGTCGATGCGTGGAGGCTTGCCCATTATTTTTAATTTCATGAATAATTTTTATGGTATGGGTGGACAGACTGCCGGTGAGACCATGGCTTTTGATTATCTCGCTCGTGTTGGTGCCGGGGTTAATCCGGATTCCATGCATGCCGAAAGAGTAGACGGATACAATCCGTTAGCCGTCGCTGATGCAATTCGTAGAAAACGTGAATTGATTGAAAATGGCGAGGGTCCAATTTTACTTGAGACGATTACTTATCGTTACTCGGGACATTCACCTTCTGATGCTTCTTCATATCGTATTAAGGAAGAGATTGAAGCTTGGCAGTCCTTTGATCCAATTAATGCTTATGCTAAGGAACTGACGGATGCAGGATTGCTTAATAGCGATGCCATCGATTCCCGTAAAACGGATATTGTTTCGGCAATGACCAAAGCTTTCCGTTTAGCTTCTGATTTACAAATTTCTCCTCGCCTTCCCTCAGAAAAGATTGCCGGCTTAATGTTTTCAAGTCGCAAGCGTGAAAGCTATGATCCTGACCGCGAGCCAGAATTACTCCTATCGCATGATGATAACCCACGTGTACAGGCATTGGCTAAAAAATCCCGTGCCGGAATTATTGATGGTAAACCGGTTTCAAAAAATAAAGTCTTTCAATATCGAGATGCTATTTTTGAGGCTGCCCTGCACCGTTTTGAAACTGACCCTACAATGGTTGCCTACGGAGAAGAAAACCGTGACTGGGGTGGTGCGTTTGCCTGTTATCGTGGGTTGACCGAATCCCTTCCTTATCACCGTCTCTTTAATTCACCAATTTCCGAAGCTGCGATTGTGGGTACCGCCTGTGGTTATGCTCTGGAAGGCGGTCGTGCTTTGGTTGAATTGATGTACTGCGACTTTATGGGCCGTGCTGGTGATGAAATTTTCAATCAACTTGCAAAATGGCAAAGTATGTCCGCCTGCATTCTTGAAATGCCGGTAACTTTACGTGTATCCGTTGGGTCAAAGTATGGTGCTCAGCACTCTCAGGATTGGTGTGCACTTGTTAATCATATTCCAGGTTTGAAAGTTGTATTTCCATCCACTCCATACGATGCAAAGGGTATGCTTAATACTGCATTGGCCGGTAGTGATCCAGTAATTTTCTTTGAAAGTCAAAGACTCTACGATATTGGTGAGCTTTTCGAAAAGGAAGTTCCTGCTGAATATTACGAAGTCCCATTTGGCCCTCCTGCCCAGCGTCGTGTAGGTAAGGATATTACAATTATTACAGTAGGTGCCACGATGTACCGTGCTCTTGAAGCTGCTGATATTCTAGAACAGAAATACGGAGTTACCTGTGATGTTTTTGATTGTCGTTCCATAAGCCCATTGGATTATGATCCATTGGTTGCTTCGGTTCGTAAGACAGGCAAGGTCCTTCTTTCTTCTGATGCATGTGAAAGGGGTTCGGTTCTGCATGACATCGCATCCAAGATCAGTCAGCTAGCTTTTGATGATTTGGACGCTCCTCCTGTTGTTGTTGGATCAAGAAACTGGATTACACCGTGTGCGGAAGTGGAAAGTGATTTCTTCCCTCAGCCTGCATGGATGATTGATGCGATCCATGATCGTATCATGCCTTTGTCAGGCCATCAATTGAGCACCAATCCGACCACCGGTGAATTATTGAAACGCCAGCGCGAAGGAGTTTAATTGTAAAAACCTTTTATATCTTAATTCTAAAGACTGATGAGTGAAATGATGGCTAAAACCTTATCTCAGCGTTCGGATCAACTTCTCGAAGCTGCTCGCAAACCTCATCGCGGAGTCTTTTTAACCGGTCCCAACCGAATAGAAATTCTTACCGATGAATTACCTGAGTCCAGTTTTGCTGGAAAAGAATTTCTACTCGCTAGCTTGGGAAATTGCCGATGTGCATCAGATGCAAAAGCAATTCGACAGTTTGATGCTCATGCCCGTGTTCCTTCAGGAGCAGACCGTATTGCATTGGGGCATGAGACTTTGCAAATTGTTTTACGGGTACCTGAAGGATCAAAAGTAAAAGTTGGCGACCTAGTGGTGATAACTCCAGGCCATGCCAGTGAACCTATTGATCCACTTGCTTTTCAACCCATTTCCAATGGTGTTCTTGCGGCTCTGGGATATTCATACCGATACCTTGGAGGATTAAGACAATATAACCGGATACCCGCTTCTGCTCCTGATTTTGTGAGGTGTCAAGGATTTGGGAATTTATTCAACCCTGTTTCCCCAAAGATAAATACCAGCCTTATATCTTTGGCTCATGCTGAGCCTTTTGCCTGTAATTACGGGACCAATAAGCACATCTTCACTATCGACCAAAACGGAGAATTTGCTTATGGAGTGCCGCCTCGTGCGATTGTGACTTATCTGTCCGGCACAGCACGTATGGCGATGATTAATCTCACGATTGTAGCAAGTGTTCCTGATGATGAATTGCCAAAGGTGGTATATATCACTGGCTCCAGGTCAAAATTGGATGAAATGGAAAACTATGCATTGATCAAGGACTTAAGAGACCGAGGAACACAGGTAGTGCTTGTTGATCGAAAAGATCCAGACATCATTTCCAAACTGAAGGAGTATGGTAAATCGGATGTGGTATGGACTAATTATGCATCCCAGGAAACATACCAACAGGCCGTTTCAATTCTTGCTGATGGCGGAAATTTAAACAGCTATGCCGGGGCAGTGGATCCTGATCTTTTAATTGAAATGCCAATTCGGCCTGCTGACACTTATTCAAGCCTGGAAGAAGAGGTTTCTGAGAATATTACCGAAATGCATCATAATGAATCTCCGAATGATCCAGTTCGTTACGGAGGGCTGTCCAGGGAGGCAAGGGTAGCGTTTTTGGGATTCGAAGATGCACATGATCGATTACAAGCTTATCTCCAGCATTTGCCTCCTGGCACCAAAGTTTTAGTGGGAGAAAACACTGTTTTACCTAACGGGATAGAGAGTGCATGTGAAGAAGATCTTTTCACAGATGTTTTTATAGCTGGTAGTGGTCAGAGAGCAGAGAATTCTTATGCTGAAATTGAGTCACGCCTGGCCCGTTCAGCTGCAGTAAATTTTATTGATGGAGACTTGACAGTTCCGATTCGTTCAAGGCATGCTCATTATGTTTCTAGACATCAGATATGTGGAGAGAATGTTCCATGGCATATGACTAATACCTCCGAGCCCCATTCTGATGATATGGTGGAGCAGGCAAATAATCCAGTTAGTTTTGACTGGATGGTCAAAGGTATATGCGGGTTATCATCTGTTCCTCATATGATGGAAAAAGTGGAAGCTGAACAACCTTTTGGTTCTTTCTATTCTTTTACTGAGTTAGAAGATCTACCTTATGTCGAGACTGATTCAAAAAACTTAAGGGATGGGGCAGAAGGGCAGTCGGAACAAGTAAAGGCTGCCTTATTGGGTGCCGCAGACGAACTTGAATCGAATGGCGAATGCTGGTCGCGAAAGGTTGAAGAAGCTCTTTATCATGGGTATGGATTACCACACCCTCTCAATTTATCTTAATTCTAAAAAAGAGGATTTTTAACAATGGAATGGACTGATTTACAAAATAAAGTGGTAATCATTACAGGCGGCGCCGCTGGTATCGGATTGGCTGTAGCCAAAGGTTTCGTTGAAGTAGGAGCCAAAGTGATGATAGCTGATTTTTCTGAAGATGCGGGGCATGCCGCAGCAATAGAGGCATCAAATGCTGGACCAGGGGAAGCCTGTTTTGCTCGATGTGATGTAACCAATAAAAGCGATGTGGACCAGTTGGTTCAGACGACCTTGGATACATGGGGGTCCATTGATGCTTTGGTAAATAACGCGGGAATTAATGTTCCCCGATTACTGGTTGATCCTGCGGGTAAGGAAGAATTAACCGAGGATGTTTGGGATAAAGTTTTTGCTGTAAATGTGAAAGGCCAATTTCTTTGTGCTCAGGCAGCGGCAAGGGTAATGCTGAAACAGGAAGAGGGTGGAGTATTAATTAACATGTCTTCTGAGTCAGGTCTTGAGGGTAGCGAAGGACAAAGTGTTTATGCGGCCACCAAAGCAGCCAATCTAAACCTCACCCGTTCATGGGCCAAGGAATTGGGAACGAAAGGAGTCCGAGTCATAGGAGTGGCACCTGGTATCATGGAAACCACTGGTATGCGTAGTGAAGCCTATGAACAGTCACTTGCCTACACTCGTGGTATTTCCGTTGATGAACTACGTTCCAAGTATGGAAGCACATCATCTATTCCTTTAGGAAGGTCAGGGAAATTAAGTGAAGTATCGGATTTAGTGGTATTCCTTGCCTCCAAGCGTGCAAGTTATTTGCACGGTACAACCGTTAATATTTCCGGAGGAAAATCGCGCGGTTAAAAGCTAAATTCTCTCAGATTTTTTGAGGGTTTCCCTAATTAAATTGAAACCTGGATATGTCTTGAGGTGATCTTCAATAGCAACTTGATAAATAAGGAAAACCTGTCGATCACTTATCTTCTTGGATAAGAAAATACGTTTATGCGGGACTGAGACGCCAAATATGGAAATCTCAAATGTTTCTTCGATCCCTTCAAATCCTGCCTCTTCAGGAATTGTTTTTAATTCGGATTGCGAAATCTTTCCGATGGGAGTTTCAGTCTGTGCACTTTCAGAGAAAGTTTGAGAAAAAGTATTCAGATCGTCTGCCATATCTGATGGATAAGATTGGTAAATGACCATTGCTTCACCTTGTGTTTCTACGAAAAGGTTGTGAATCGCAGTCGTGGATGTGTCTGCAGAAATTTCCCAATTTTTTGGGTACTTAAAGAATATTTGGTTCGAGTTATATTCTTTGGGATTGGTTAAATCAGCAGCTTGTTCAACGCAGCCAAACAGTAGTAAAATTAGTAAGGTTATGCTGAGGGTGGAAAGATTTCTTCGCATTGAGTCCGCCTACCAAGTCGTCACTCCTTTAGCGAGGATTAGATTGGCATAGATTCTAGTGTCTCCGGTCATTACCACTGCAAAGGCTTTACGGGTACGGTCGTAGAAGTCGTATTTATCAACCTGAGCAATGGGTGCAGTATCAGGATAGTGTTTTTTTACAATTTCATCATAACCGTCATGAACCTTTTGATAGTCAGCAGCGATTTTGGGATTTGCTTTGTCTTCGGGAAGAGGTCCCATCATCATAACCGGTTGATCAATTACATGATCCAGAACAAAAAGGGGCAAGATAGCATCGAGTAAATTATCAATTCGAAGACCGTCTGCCCTTATTATATTTTCGTTACAACTTTCTCCAGGAAAATGAGCGTCTCCAAAGATAATTTCATCATGGTGACCCATTCGATAAAGAGTTTCTAAAAGTTTTGGACTGAGAAGAGGGGAAATTCCACGTAACATAAAAACTTGGTATAAATTTATAATGGATTAGTCAAGGTAGTCGGTATGAAAATTAATTAGACACAAAAAAAGTGCCGGTTGATCGGCACTTTAAAAAGTTTATTGAGTTTATACCGCCTATCCTTCCTTTACGGGTATTCTTGATATTTTTTGATGAAGGTGGAGAATTTAAAAGAGCAATAAAATTTAGTTAAATAATCATAGCTCAAAAAATAAATTTTGTCTAATTTCTTAAAACTTTTTTTATTGTTCGTTAGAAATCTTTTCCAAGTAAAGCTTTCAAATGAGAAATAGATGCATGGGCGAGTCCCTTAAGATTATATCCTCCTTCTAAAACGGATATCAATTTTCCTTCACAATGTTCATCTGCCAGATCAATCATAACTTTGGTCAAATTATAAAAATCTTCATCATTTAATTTGAATTGACCAAGAGGATCATCTTTCCGTGAGTCAAAACCCGCAGATATTATGATTAGATCCGGTTTGAATTTGGAGACAAATTTTGGAAGTTTTGAGGAAAACGCAAATTCAAGTATTTCTTTTGACCCTGAGCCTGACGGGAATGGGAAATTTTTGGTAAAACCAAGACCTTTTCCTGAACCCGTTTCTTCGCTTCCACCTGTGCCTGGATACCATGGGCTTTGATGAGTACTGAAGAAAAAAACGGAGTCGTCCTGATAAAAGATGTCCTGTGTTCCATTTCCATGATGAACATCCCAATCAACAATGAGAATTTTTTCGTAACCAAGCACCTTTTGGGCATAACGTGCTCCAATCGCAACATGGTTAAAAATACAAAATCCCATTCCCTTTTTTTCATTAGCATGATGACCAGGGGGTCGCGTTATACAAAATGCATTTTTTATTTTGTGTTCTGAAACTTGCTTAATTGCATTAAGAATTCCACCCGAGGCGAGAGAGGCAACTGTCCATGAGTCTTTACAAATCGCAGTATCACCGGTGGACAATTTGTTAAGCCCATTTTCTATCTCCAATTTTGCAAGTTTTAAATAGGCTGGGTGATGTGCGAATTCGAGAAATCTTGGATCGCATGGTTGGGTAGGTATTTTGACGATGGAATTGAAGAACTTTTCATCCTTAATCTGGTTAAAAATATAAGAAGCTCTGTTATCTTTTTCCGGGTGATGAATCCCAGTATCATGTTTTGAGAAAATTGAATTGTATACAATTCCAGATTTCACCGGTAATCTAATCCCACAGGTTTAGGGACTTTTTAAATTGAAGAAACTTTTCTCTTTTCTTCTGATACAAGAGAGTAAAAAGCTTGAAAAAGGTGATTTGCATCATTTGGCCCCGGGGAAGCCTCTGGATGGTACTGTACAGAGAAAACGGGATGATTTTTTAATCTCATTCCCGATACAGTTTGATCATTTAAATTATATTCGGTTACGATGGCACCCATTTCTTCTAGTTTTTCCTTATCGGATGCAAAGCCATGATTTTGGGAAGTTATGGATACTTTTTCAGTTTCGATATTTTTTACCGGTTGGTTTGCACCACGATGGCCAAATTTGAGTTTATAAGTATCAGCACCAATTGCGTGAGTAAGGATTTGATGGCCTAAACAAATTCCAAAAATCGGGTATTTGGAAAGAAGGGAATGAATCGTCTTGTGAGCATAATCCAATGCGGACGGATCACCAGGCCCATTTGATAGAAAAATTGCATCGGGATTGTGCGATTCAACATCTTCTACAGTTGCAGTTGCAGGGAGAACAATCACTTCGAACCCATGCCTTCTAAGATTTTTAAAAATAGCTCTTTTCCCTCCAAAATCGAAGGCCACCAATCGGTGATTTTTTTCAATATGGTTGTTTGTAGATAAATTAGTTCCAAATACGGTAAATGTCTTACTTTTTTCTCCGGATGGGTCCCAGGTGTAAGACTCCTTACAAGTAACTTCTTTGACAAAGTCCTGACCAACAATACCTGTCCACTCGCGGGCTAATTTTAGAGCTTCTTCATCACTAATGTCTTCGGTGCTTAGGCACGCTTTCAAGGCACCGTGGACCCGAATTCTTTTTGTAATAGCTCGGGTGTCTACTCCTGATATTCCAGGTATATTATTTTCTTTAAGGTAGTCATCTAATGATCCAGTTGCTCGCCAATTGC
The DNA here is from genome assembly GCA_002694035.1 of Opitutia bacterium. GTDB lineage: Bacteria > Verrucomicrobiota > Verrucomicrobiia > Opitutales > Seribacteraceae > Seribacter. The sequence goes on along the minus strand of NZKY01000072.1, from coordinate 3,199 downwards.
TAACTATGGGACTCAATTCACGAACTACAAATCCAGCAACCTTTGGTCCATCGGATTCTTCATCTTCCTGATTAATTCCATAATTTCCAATTTGTGGAGATGTCATAGTGACTATCTGACCAAAATATGATGGATCGGTGAGAGTTTCCTGATAGCCTGTCATCGCTGTGTTAAAAACAGCTTCTCCCTGACACGTTTTTACGGCCCCAAACTGAAAGCCTCTAAATACACTGCCATCTTCAAGAGCAAGGATGGCATTTCTCTTTTTTTTGCATATGGTCATAGACAAATATCTGAGTTATAATTTCCGAGAGGAATTGGCAAACTAGATTTGATAAATCTAAAAAAAACTGAATATTCGCTTCAAAATGTAAGGAAAGTTTGACTATCAAGCATGTCCTCCTTACCGAGTTAGCACATGCAAAATCAGAAAATTAATTTTGATAGGAGTATGACAAAGAATCAAGCTTTGCTGAAATGGCTCGATAAAATGGTGGAAATGTGTACGCCGAAGGAAGTTCGTTGGTGTGATGGATCAGATGAGGAGTGGGAAGAATTAACATCATTAATGATAGGGCAGGGCTCTATGATTAAACTTAATGAACAAATAAGACCCAATAGTTTCCTAGTTCGATCTGACCCGAGAGATGTGGCAAGGGTGGAGAGCCGAACTTTTATCTGTAGTTACGGAAAGGATGATGCCGGAGCCACTAATAATTGGGAAGAACCAAGGAAGATGAGGAGTAAACTCAAAAGGCTGTTTAAGGGAACAATGGAAGGGCGTGTAATGTATGTAATTCCATTTTGTATGGGACCTCTTGGTTCATCTCTCTCACAGTTCGGTGTTCAGGTAACTGATTCTCCTTATGTTGTTCTTAATCTTCGTATTATGACTCGTATGGGTAAGCAGGTTCTTGACTTAATGGGAGAAAAAGATTTTTTTGTGCCTTGTTTACACTCAGTTGGTTTTCCACTTTCTGAAGGAATAGAAGATGTTCCATGGCCCTGTAATCCCGAGAATACTCATATTGTTCATTTTCCTGAACAAAGAACTATTGTTTCATATGGAAGTGGTTATGGCGGAAATGCACTATTAGGGAAAAAATGTCTGGCCCTTCGTATTGCTTCCTGTATGGCTCGGGATAATGATTGGATGGCCGAACATATGCTTATACTTGGGGTTGAAGATCCTGCAGGCAAGAAAACTTATGTAGCCGGCGCATTTCCAAGTGCGTGTGGTAAAACAAATATGGCCATGCTGGTTGCTCCTGACTCTATGAAGGGGTGGAAAGTATCCACTGTGGGTGATGATATCGCTTGGTTAAAGCCGGATGAGGAGGGCATGCTAAGAGCTATTAACCCGGAAGCTGGATTTTTTGGGGTCGCACCAGGTACTTCCTGGGAAACAAACCCAAATGCCATGGAATCGATGAAAGAGAATACTCTTTTTACAAATGTTGCTTTAACCAAGGAAGGGGATGTTTGGTGGGAAGGTTTAACTGAAGAGCCACCTGATGGCTTGATTGATTGGCGAGGTGATGAATGGGATAAAAGTATGGAATCACCCGCGGCACACCCAAATGCCCGATTTACTGCACCTGCATCTCAATGTCCAACTATTGATCCTGAATGGGAAAATCCCGAAGGGGTTCCAGTGTCCGCTTTTATTTTTGGTGGTCGAAGGATGTCAGATATTCCGCTTGTGTATCAGTCCTTTAATTGGAACCATGGAGTTTATCTTGGAGCCACACTTGCTTCGGAAACAACTGCCGCAGCAGAGGGTGCTTTGGGTAATCTAAGGAGAGACCCAATGGCCATGTTACCCTTTTGTGGCTACAATATGGGTGATTATTTCAAGCATTGGATGAAAATGGGAAAAATGCTAAGGAACAAACCCCGTATTTTTCATGTCAATTGGTTTAGAAAAGATGAGAAAGGTAAATTTTTATGGCCCGGATTTCGTGAAAATATGAGGGTGCTTCGTTGGATTGTTGAAAGATCGACTGGTCAAGGCTGTGCTCATGAAGGTAGGCTTGGTTGGGTTCCATATCAAAATGATTTGGATTGGGCAGGGCTCGATTTCAGTAAGGAGGATTGGGATAAATTAATGATGATTGATCCTGAGAAATTAAGAATGCAAACACTTAGACACGAAGAATTATTTTTACAACTTGCTGAATCACTTCCAAAAGAAATGCTTTTTGAAAGAGAATTATTGGTATCAAGATTATAATTAGATAATTACTTTTGCTCTTTAGACCATCTATAAAAAATAGAAGAAAGAACCCAAACAGAGACAATCATATTAGCTAACTTCATTAAAACACCTCCTGTTTTTTGATCTTCAAGAGGACTCATTTCCATAATGCGTTCAGCATAAAAATAAGTATCGTAAAGGACATCTTTGGAGAAAGTTAAAATTGCAAAGATTGGTGTTTGGCCAAGCATGATTGCAAGAATATAGAGCATTTGTGGACCATATCTTGCAGGAGGTATTCTTTTTGAAGGTCCACAAATAGGCCACCACATGGCAACGGAAGTAAAAAACATAGAAAGATGTTCAGCCATGTGAATGGTTTTGTCCCGAATTGCTGCCTCGTAGAATTCACCGATATGCCAAAAGGAGAAAACCAAAGTAAAAAGTAGGCCAGCAATAATGGGATGGAAAACAAATTTTAAACAGATTTCTAATAATGGTCTTTTTTCTATAAATTCATCAAAAATTTGGGCGGGTATTCCAAAGAGCAAAAACAATGGGCATAGATACATTAATATATTATGCTGAATCATGTGTGCAAAAAACAAAAAGTTCTCACCCAGGGCATCAAGAGGAGAACCGACCGCTAGGTAGAAAGTTATGATACATGCAGCAAACCAGTAAGTATGTTTTTTGGAATATGCCAGACCACGACATAGACTTTCTCTATAAGGCCCTATTATGATGGCATAGCACCAACATATAAATAATAACCCACCAATCAGTGCCGGTTCGGTATGCCAATGGCTAAATGTAACAGGTGAATTCATCCTAGATGAATCCGGGGCCAAATAGTTGTTGAGATATTACTGGTTTTCGACCCAAAAAGCCTCGGAACGAACTTTAATACGAAAATCCTCAACAGATGCTTTTTGGTTGAGAAGTGAGATTTTCGAACCTTGGATGTTGTTCGTTTGTGAAGGGTGGTATTGATGAAAAAAT
>NZKY01000071.1 GCA_002694035.1 Opitutia bacterium | reverse complement strand
TATATATAAACGAACCATACGATATACTTTTTTTAATATGTGAAGTAAATTTAAATGGTGTTGATAAATTGTCCTATTTATTAAGGCTATTCAGCAAATCTACCCGGTCAACGAAAAATCTTTTTCCTGAGAGATAAAGTAAAGGTATACCAGATGCAGCCAGCACAGAAAAAACAATTAGCGTTATAGTATATGGTTCCGCAACATTATTGTTAAAGAGAACATCTGCAAGAATTCCCGCAAGTGTCCCGCCAACGCCTAGCCCGACGAGGTTCATTGTCAGAATATAAAAGGCGATAAGTGTCGCTTTATATCTAGGGGGTGATAATTCCTGCACTGTGGAGAAACTTGGGCCATAAACGAGACCCAATTGAAAATAGGCAAAAAACATCCCAACCCAAAAAATTGGCGCATTCGGGTCGGACAGGCGATAAATCAGACCAATCGGTAGCAAAATCAAAAATGCCCAAAATAAAAACATGGGTCGTCCGCTATTGGTTTTTCTCTGCCAGATATCACCAAGAATGCCTCCTGAAAGATTACCCAAAATACCTGCAAAAACTGCAATCCAACCTGACTTCACCAAAATATCGGATTTCTCAAAACCGCGTTCCTGCATCAGCCAGAGTTGTTCAAATGCCGCTGCTCCAAGCATGACGTGAAACATCACCCCTGCAATGATGACATAACGCAAAGAAGAGTAATGCCTTATCAGATTCAAAATATTTGAAATAATCTCTTTAAAGGGTATTTTTTCAATATTTTGAGAACTCGATGAGAGGCCCATACGCGGCGTTTCAGGCAAAAATAAAAGAAAAAGAGCAATGACAACGCCGACTCCTCCAATCAGCAGGAAACATATCCTCCAGCCAATTAACGGGCCAATATATCCCGCGATTAAAAGGCTGGCCGCAATCCCTAGCGGCACACCAAGATAATAGATGGCAGATACAAGACCTAATTCTGCCTTATTATATCTATCCGATAAAAGCGAGAGCGACGTCGGCGTTGCAACACTTTCACCAACCCCAATAAGCATACGCGGTATCAGCATCGCTGTGAAACTTCTTGCTATGCCAGAAAACGCCGTTAACAGACTCCACAATCCAAGCCCAAATGCGAGAAGCTTTGGTCTGTGAAACCTGTCGGCAAGCGTTCCCATAAACAGACCCATTATTGAGTAAAACAGAATGAAAGAAAAACCAGTCAGCAAACTATATTGGAAATTACTCAAATCCAAATCTGGCTTAATATCATTTGCAAAGCTTGCAATGAGTTGTCTATCAACAAAATTCAAAATATTGATGAAGGTCAAAAGTGCAAGAAGCAGATGACTGCTCATTCGTGACCCTGTATCTGTTTCTAAAACCTGCGACGTGTTCTTCTTTGTATTCGACAAATTATTACTCCGACAGGAAGTTTAAAAGATTAATATCCAATATCTTTGCTAACTGCAAATCCTGAGAAGATGAATTCTTATACAGGATCGCAAGATATTTACCCNATAACTAATGGCAGATCGCAAACTGGGATATCAGCATTCTTCTAGATAATGTTATGTATAATTTTCAAAGTTTTTTAATTTTAAATAAAAAAGGGCGGCATTATAGCCGCCCTTATTAAATCTGTTACAAAGATAAATTAGAATTCTTTAGCAATAGTTAGACCATAAATCGCGCCTGGTGCTGGATAAACAGCCTGAGCGTCAGAACCAGGTACGTTAAATGCTGCTTGAATGAACTCGTCATCATTAATATTTCTGCCCCATAGAGTTAAGGAGAAACCATTATCTCTATTGGTGACATTTATTGCAGCATTGATCATGTCNACTTCACGTGGGGCAATAGCCTCAGAAACAGTATCTGATGCCTGGTGCTCAGCCTCATGAAAATATTCAAGTCTGACAAGAGCATCTGTTGAGTCTGATATGTCAAATCTATAATTTCCTGATACTGAGAATGACAAGTCAGGAACACTAGCAGGAGTTGTACCACTTATGTCTCTGAACCTTTCACCAGGTGCACAGTCATCCGTTGGGTCACCAGAACGCGTACGGTCACAAGTACCAAAGGTGTGCTTAACGAATTCAGCGTCAATGTACTGAACAGCTAGAGTAGTGAAGAAGTTTTCACTAAAGAAAATCATTGAGTCTAATTCAAGGCCGATGTTTTCTTGTTCCTCAGCATTAGCTAGATTAAAGCCAGTTCCAGCAAAATTATTGCTTTGAAAATTTTCAATAGTTTGGCTGAAAGCAGTTACATTTATGTATCCGTTATCCAATTGCTTCTTAAACCCAACTTCATAGAGTGTAACTTCTTCTGGCTCTGCGAAATATCTTGAACCATCAAAAGCCTGACCTGCATATACTGCTGGATCAGTAGATACACTAACCGAAATTGGCTTAAAACCAGTTGAGTAACTAGCGTACACATTTGTGTTATCATCCAATGCATAAATAAGCTTGGTTGATGTTGTAACATCACTTGAAGTAAATACCCCGTCCTCAGTTGCGTTAGGGTAGTTAACAAATTGCGGGAAGAACTGAATAGCTGTTAACCCAATGGTAGCTGGGTCTAAAACAACAGGTATTTCAGAGAAATTATCAATTATATCTACATCAGTGACGACCGTCTTTTTGTCATCAATATATGCAGCAGAGAAGTCGATAGTTAGGTTTTCAGTAACATCCCAATCAATTTGAGCATAGAGCTGGATAGTTTCGGTATTTACGTTAAAGTCAGTGTCTTGGATACCCTGACCAGCAACAAACCATGCATCATCAACGCTTGTTCCAGTAAATGTACCAACTAATCCTGCCAATGTAGGAGCAAATGCAGGGTGAGTTAAAGCACCTATAGCACCCACTGGATCGCCATTTGCATCAACAAATAAACCAGTTCCCGGAGCAGCGGGATTTTCAAATCCAGCCTGAGCCTGAATTTCAGTTGGTAAAGCGGCAACTTGTTGAATAGCGCCTGTACCAACAAGTCCAGCGATTTGAGTAAGGTTGGGACCACCCTGAATAGCCAGCAGAGTATTTACAACATTTCTAATACCTGCAGTATCTCTGAATAAAACAGATCTATCGTTTGTAATATCCTCGTCCATGTAATATGCGCCGACTAACCACCTTACATCACCAGAGTCGTCAGATTTAAGCTGAAACTCTTGAGTAAAGGTTTCGAAATCATAGTCAACTGATTCGATTAGGATATCAGCGGGAAGAAAGTCAACATCAGCGCTAGCATTGAAGTCATTCTCGCGATAAGCACTAATAGATGTAAAAGTTGCTGAACCAATATCTAAGTCAAATTGAGCTGATAGTCCTCTACCTTCAGCTTCTGATGAAGGATCGAAGTTTGCTCCAAATCTACCCGAGTGGGATCCCACAGGTGGGCGTGCAGCTAAAATGCCGGCTTGGAGAAGTGCACCATCAATCAGGCCAGAATTTACTTGAGCAATACCACAACATACTTCATCTAAAGAGTCGTAGTCAGCAATAATACGCATTGTGAGTTCATCTGATAACTCAGATAGTATCTGACCACGAATGGCGTATCTATCACGATTGTTAACATCGTTACCAGTCAATGTATTTGTCAGGTAACCATCCCTCTCATTTCTGGAGGCTGATAATCTGAATGAAGTTGTATCAGACAATGGACCAGTTACAGTACCAGATATCTTTTGGTGACTGTCATTGCCACCCGTCAAAGATACTTTGCCACCGAATTCATCCTCAGGAAGCATTGTTTTAATATTAACGACCCCAGCTGATGCTGATCTACCAAAAAGAGTAGATTGTGGACCTCTAATAACCTCAACTTGCTCAATACTTATTAAATCATTTAAAGCAGACTGGTTTCTTGTTCTGGATACTCCATCAACAACAATACTTACAGAGGGCTCAATACCTGGGTTGTTCGTACCATTGCCAAAACCCCTAATAAAAACAGTGTTGTTCAATGCATTTTGGTTTTGAGTAAATTTGACTGAAGGTACTGAAAATTGAAGTTCTGAAAGATCATTAGCTTCAGTCATTTCAAGATCTTTAGAAGTTACAACTGCAACTGAAACAGGAGTATCAACGAGTGCTGTCTCCCTCTTTTGTGCGCTGACAATAATCTCGTCAACTTGGGCAACTACAGACCCGGTAAAAGCAAAAACACCAACAAGTGATGTTACACCAAATTTAATTAAAGTGTTTTCTCGCATAGAGATACCCCTCCAAATTTTTAAATAATTTGAGAATAATTAAGCATAGTTGAATAGATAAGTAACTAAAAAATAATAATTAAAGTGCAAAAATGTAAGCGTTATGGTTAATGTGATATATTTACAACAAAGTTTTTAGACAGTATTTTAAAATACTTCAAATAGCCCTGCTGCACCCATTCCGCCACCAATACACATTGTGACTACAACGTTTTTAGCTTTACGTCGTTTACCCTCCATTAGCGCATGGCCAACTAGTCGGGCACCAGTCATACCAAACGGGTGACCAATAGCAATTGAACCACCATTAACGTTGAATTTTTCGTTATCAATGCCAAGTCTGTCTCTACTGTAAAGTGCCTGACTTGCGAAGGCTTCGTTTAGCTCCCACAAATCAATATCATCAACCGTGAGACCTTTACGTTCCAACAGGCGAGGTACGGCAAAAACAGGACCAATACCCATCTCATCCGCCGCACAACCTGCTACAGCAAAACCTCGGAAAGCACCA
>NZKY01000070.1 GCA_002694035.1 Opitutia bacterium | reverse complement strand
TACCAGCAAAAAAACTGGACCCTTTCTACGATGGCAAGATGGCAGGCAAATGAACATCAATCCGTTGTGGAGCAACTTCCCACCATTCGATTTGACCTGCATCCTACCCCTTGGCTTGATTCTCATCTATACCATTCGTTTGCGTTTGAATTTTCATCTCTTCGTAGCAAGGACAATTTCGGTAATTTAATAGAAGAATCCAAAAAATTTGATTTTGGATATGAAGTTACCCGTCCGATTAGTTTACCGCTTGGAATTACCTATTCTCCACAACTCGCATATCGAAGTCAGGACTATTCAATATCCGGACCGGACGCGAAAAGAAGTTGGGCAGAAATAGGTAACGAATTGAGGTATACTCTTTTTGCAGACTACAATTGGGATAATTCAGTATGGCAAATTGATCAGATCCGTCATGTAATGGGTTTTTCAATAACTCACAGAAAAATAAATCGGCTTTCTGAGAAAAGAGAGAATTTGATTCCAGTAATTGACGACCCCTTCCTGGACATGAACTTAAGATCCATTGATCTGATGAATCAAATTCAAGCAGATAATCTCAAACCCTACGAAGTTCTTCGCCTTGGTTGGGAACATGAAGTAATTACTAAACAAGACAAAGGAACCAGATCCTTGGCTTCTTTAGCACTTTATCATGACCTATACTGTAAACTAAAAGAACCTTCAACTGAGTCCAGAGAATTCTTTAGTGATTTAACTATTAATCCTGCTCATTGGATATCGGTTCGTGGACAATCTAAATTTGATGTAAAGGACGGAAGAAACATACGAAATAGTATATCAACTTTAATCAACGATGGCATCTTTAACCAAATTGAAATTGGCTATTTCAAATATTTATCCTCCTCCGATCAATGGCGATTGAATACCAGCCATCGAATTGATGACTCAAAATTTTTAGCGGGTACAATTGCCTACAATTCGAACACTGAGCAAATTCCTTTTTGGCAGTCCTCAATCGAATACAAAACATCCCCTTTTTGGACNTGGATTTTTTCCGTTTCAGGTCGAGGTGGCACAAACAAAGAAAATGATACTGAAATTTCCCTTAGTACCCGAATATTTGCTTTCTAATCAAGATAATATTAGATTATCTATTTNTTGACTTATCCATCATTAATCAAATAAGCTAATCACNATGAGTAATCGAATGAATCATCCTAAACTTCCGATAAAAGATCCGAAAGTTATGGCNCACCTTTTTGGGTTNGGCTTGGATTGCACTGATGGTCACAAACGNATTACTCAAGCCGAAAAGTTTTCTATCCTTGGCGGNTCTGAAAATACNCANGANAANATGACNGAGACTCTTTTTAAAACATTCGAGGATCTTTCTCTGAANGGTAAANCACTCGAATCTGCATCAATGGAAGAAATTACAGACTTGATACAAAAAAATACTCCTGATGATTAATTCTTTGGCTTGCCCAAAGCTTCAAAAAGATTTTTCCTATCATCATGTCTCAAGAAGGATTGCCCACCCCGCCTAAACCAACTTTAAAACTTACACCCAAAGAAGGTGCACCTGTCAAACCAGGTGAAGGTGGTCCAAAGTTCCGTGTGACTCGCTCTCCTTTTGCTCCNAAGATNAAACCANGTGACGGTACTCCTGCACCCATGCCTACTCCATCAGGCACAANCCCTGTGCCCACGCCGGCAACACCTTCTCCAACACCAGCCCCAGTAGTACCTGCTCCTGCTGGTGTACCACCATCTCCAACTCCTGCACCCACAGCCCTTCCTAGTGGTCCTGCTCCGGTTCCTTCCTCCGCATTACCAAATGTTCCTTCCGCTGGTTCAGCTACTCCCTCTCTTTCTATGCCAGCACCTGCAATTCCAACACCAGGTGCNCCATCCCCTCTACCTGTGCCCTCTCCCGACGGTCCAAAACCATCTCTTGAAGCACCAAAAGGTGCCCCTCCNCTTGGAGCNCCTATTCCGCCCCCTGGNGGANGTCCCCCTGCTCCNGGTTTANCNACNCCACCCGTNCCTGGNGGAGGATTACCAGGTGGCCCCATAGGAAGNCCACCTGGAGCACCCGGTTCTCCCTCAACTCCTAATTCCCCGAACGGACAGAAGAAAAAACCCAGTATCCTCTTCTTAGTTTTGGACTTCCTTGTTTTTGGGGGAGCTGTAGCCGCCATGATTTTACTTTTTCTCAACAGCTGAATTTAACAAATCACAANAATTATTTAAATGAGCGAACTCGTTAACCTAAACAAAGAAAGTTTCGAAAAAGTTACATCTACTAATGACAAAGCCCTTATCATTGACTTTTGGGCTCCATGGTGCGGACCTTGCAAAGCATTAACACCCATTCTCGAAGAATTAGCTTCCGAAATGGGCGATTTGGTCGGTGTATATAAGGTTAATGTGGACGACAATGCTGAACTTGCTCAGGAACACGGAGTACAATCTATCCCTACCCTTCTTGTTTATAAGAATGGTTCTTATTCCGAAACCATAGTTGGTTTAAAAACTAAGGAAGAACTCATAGAAATCGTAAAATCTTAGTTTTATTAATCACCCTTTTTACTGGTGGATTAATGTGTATGATAATAAACTTCCGTAAACCAAAATGGTAAGGGATGTGGTTGCCAACAGTGTAGAAAACTGCTCCTTACATTTCGCTTTGTAAAGTTTGNTGCAAAGGCAAATTCCTATTGGCCAAAGTATCATCAGATAAGAAAATCTTTGCTCTATCAGCGGTAAAACGAGGCATGAAAAAGAGAAACCACTAAAANACAAAATTAAACCAAATTTTTGACCAAAGAAGACAATTAGAGTTTTTTTACCTATTTCCCGATCAGTCGAAAAATCTCGATAATTATTTACAACCAAAAGATTATTTATCATGAAGCCAACTCCTAGTGGAATAATCCAATTCGGTTCCCATACATAATTAGCATGCGATACTAACACATAATGAGTGGNAGACACCGCAACTAAACCAAAAAANAGAATTACAAACAAATCNCCCAAGCCGTTGTAAGCNAAAGGAAAGGGACCTCCCGTATAGGCAAATGCACANATAACACTGCCAATGCCAACAAGCAAAAGAAGGCGACTGGCTCCACAATATTCCATAATCCAAATACCTAAACAAAAGGCCAAAAATAAAAGAACAAGGGCTATATTTTTTAACTTTCGCCCATTAATTTGACCTGCTTGAACAAGACGAGTTGGCCCTAGTTTTCTGATAGAATCAGCACCTTTAACATAATCGTANTAGTCGTTATAAAAATTTGTAGCTATCTGAATCAACAAAGCAAAAACCAAACAAAGGAAAAACACCAAAAAATTGAATTCCCCAATTTGATCAATTGATAAACAAGCACCTATTGAGACAGGAATTATTGAAGCTACCAATGTCTTAGGTCGCGTGACGAGTAACCACAGAAAGGCTTTTTTTTGCCAGGTCTTCTGCTCCACCTAACGGGTAATTGCAATGGGGAATCGAAAATGAGTTCGGTATCTATGAGAAACTCTTCGAAAACCATCTGTCCCTTTTGAAGGATCGGGTATTTTGTAAGGCCACTGAATATCAACCTGCAACGCAAGGTAGCCATTACTGGGATGATGGCGGTGCCGATGATTTAANGGGAATTGTGAACATTTAATCAAAAAATATCTATCACCCTCAGGAATCCATCTGTTCGACCATGGCTGCTGTGTCTCGCTTCCCTTCATTCCAACCAAAGATAATGGCTGACCTGTATAGGATAAATTGAAAGGCACACTTCTGCCGCCCGATTCATTATTCCAAGCCTCCTGCATTGTTCCTTCTGTTAAACTCTCAGAGTCATTCATCATCAATTCATCATTCTCAACAACCTGNTCGAACTCAACTCTTTGGCCGCTTTTAGAGGCCACTAATAAAAGACTCCATCGATCATCTTTCATATCTTCAGGAGCAAAGGAAGAAATTCCTTCAATTCTCTTGGTACCCCTCTCCACAAGACTAAATCCCATTCTNTCAAGTTCAATCTGAACGGCATCGACCATTCCGTACGCAATATTCTGATCTCTCACCTTGCCGACTCCCTCTACACCCCAAGGAAGAAATCCAAGCAAACCTCCGATCAGAAAACCAAAGACGGCCAAAGCAATAACTACCTCCAACAGGGTAAAGCCGTTCTTCATACTCCGTTTTTGCTTTGTCAACNTAGCTNTCCGANTCGAAACATCATTCAAAATCATCTAATTCCAAAACCGCAAAACCACCATACCTCCTGAGTAAAATACCTGAAATAGAATTTGGATTATCAAAACGAATGGGCTTTTCTTCCTGACCAGGATTTGGCGAACCTACCCCAATCACCAACCTTGGTGCCTTTTGGACGCCCTCTCCCTGAGAATCCGGAAAAATTACATTCCCCGTGCGATCAAATGCTAAAAAACGAAAATCATTATCCCCATTTAATTTCCTCTCACCTTTAAAAGAATCAGCTAGAGAAAATTTATCATCCTCTTCACTCCAAATTGAATAAGCATCACTTCTCCATTCTGCAGGAGTTTCTGATTTACCTTCATCCGAAGGAACAAAATAAACACCATCTGTCAAATATTTACCTTCCCCCACAACAAGCCATTTTTTTTCTCCATTCGTTGCACAGGTATCAAGCACAATAACCTCCATATAACGATGATACTTTTCCTCGTCATCTTCATTATTATTAACAATTAANCGTGTCTCACTACCGGTTAGAGCGGCCCTTGTACGAGCTTGCTGAACCATACCTAATAATTCTCGTTGGGCAGCACCTAATTCTGCACCTCCACCACCTAAAAGAGAAAACCCTACCAACCCCATCATCAAGCCCATTACTGCAAGAACAATTAAGAGTTCCAATAAAGTAAACCCANAGATTTTATTTCGTTTAAATTTTTGTTCTATATTCAAAAAATTATTTATTCTTCGTCGAGATACTTTGCAATATCCCAAGAAAAAGCGTTTTCAGATTCTGTTTCTCCGGTCCCATCATATAGTACATATATACCCACTTTTTCGCGAATAACAGAAATCTTTTCCTTCGCCGCATCCACAATCTCCGAATCATACTCTTCCTTAAGCGCTGAGACTATTTTATCGACTGCAGCAGTCTCCAGTTTGATTATACCATCACCATCCTGATCAACTACCACATTGATCTTTCTACCACCCCACGAATCAGCAAGATAGCCCTCTGAACCAAATTCATCCTCCGAAAAAGAATGGAATTCCCGGGCCTTTCTATTCTGATCTCTAAGTTCACTTCCTTGTTCAAGCGGTTGCCATTCCATGGCATTTGGGTCCCATTTCATCCCTTTGAGGGCGATAACAAAAGATTCATGGCTCTCATCTTCAGAAAGAACAATAGGAACGCCTTCATCTTCTTCCAATAGAAAGGGAGGAAAATATTTATAGTGTTCTTTATACTGGTATAGTTGTGTGACCCATGAGCGGAAGATTGACTGAGTTTTTTTAACTTTTGAACCAGTTAACAAATCAAAAACTTTGGGACCCACCATGCCCATCAAAATTCCAATTATGGCAATTACTACAAGCAGTTCAATAAGGGTGAACCCCTTTCTTTTCAAATTTGGTTTTCTCATAAATTTATTACCATTTACCTGGTTCTGTTGCTGGTATGTTATCTTCATCAATTTGCTCCTTTGTTGGAGTCGCTGTTAATTCCTGACTAAAAATGGATGATTGACCATCAGGCCCCTTTGAAAAAAGTAAAAATCCCTTATGACCATCTTTTCTTGGATATTCGTAAATATAGGGTTCATACCATGGATCCATAGGAAAAACGAGAGTCGATCCGTTAGTCCACTCCTCCTCTGATAAGGTAACCAATTCATACCTACTGCCTAACTGTTCTCCCAAACTAATTGAATCTCTCGGAAGAAAATTCTTACCACGATCTTTCAGATTGAGTTTGTCTCCATTTTCATCAACAAGACCAAAAAGTGAACGAATCAAAAAAGATCCTCGGGCAAGTTCATTTTCTTCATTGGTGATTTGATCCGTCCTGGGATAACTTCCCATTTCGCTTTTAAATTGTTCAAGAGCTAGTGAGAGCACCTCAATTTGACTTTTGGCCTGCTTTTCGTCCTGGGCTCCAAGTAAATAATTAGCACCAGTAAAAGTTATCCCAGCAAGAACGCCAATGATTACGATTACAACCAATAATTCAACAAGAGTAAACCCTCGCTTTAAAATCATGTTTTTACTCATAAAAAAAGAAGTGTCTATTAGTCATAATGAAGTCTTAATTGTCAACCTATCGTTGCTCTAATTGATGTTCATTAGACCAAACAAGAATTAAGGTATTTTGTTTCTCAAATTCTGGAAATCGGGAAATTTCAGTAAGAAAAGATTAAGACCATAAACAAAAACTCCTAAAGGGATTAATAAAACTAACTTTAAAATATTACCCCATTTATCTTCGCCAAAAAGATTTTGCTCATTGATCAAATACAAAAATAAAAACATGACTACTGAAGATAAGATAATTTGCACTATGGAAAAGGACTTTTGCCAAAAAAAGCTAATAGCAGGAATTTCTTTAAGCTTAATCCCAAGGTAAATAGTTTGAACTACAGATGACCCAACATTAGCCCATGCAAGTCCATGCATCCCATATTTCTGCATTAAATAAAGGCTGAGCAACAAATTAGTAAAAAAGCTTATAACAGCAGCCCCCAGAGGAATTTTCATATCCTTTTGTGAATGAAATACTTTTACAAAGTAGGCCGCAATTCCATAGAAAGGAAGGGCAAGACAGGAAATTCTTAAAATCTCTGCTGCTACTTCAACATCTCCTCTTCCAAACTCTCCCCACTGAAAAAGTACATTCAAGATGGAGTCTGCCAAAAAAATCATTCCTACTGATGCAGGAAATAAAACCCCTAAAGTCAGCCTGAAACCCTTGGAAAAGCTCTCCGTATATGCATTTTTATTTCCTGACGAAAAGTACTGAGATAATTGAGGAAAAAAGACTGTTGAAATTGAAACAGCAAAAACACCAAGCGGTAATTCAATTAAACGAGCAGATAAAAACAAATAAGACAGTGCCCCTTTATCCTCCAAAGAATAAGCCAGAAAACGAGAAACTAAAATATTAATCTGTCCTACTGCAGCACCGAAAACCCCGACAAAGAATAAGCCTTTTATCCTTTCCAAACCAGGCGAGTCAGACAGATCAAAACGCCATTTCCAAAATACTTGGTTCCTCAATTGAAACCATGGCAAAATAAGTTGAAAAAATCCACCGACTAAGACGGCGACACAGAGACAAACAGCCAAGAAAAGTCCGTCTTCAGAAAAATAAACCGAAAAAGTAAAAAGGCATCCTATCATACATAGATTAAGAATGACTGGAGAAAAAGCACCGGCAAAGAACTTCCCGTGAACATTCAATGCACCCACCAATATTGCTGATATACAAATAGCAATTACATAGGGAAAAATAATCGAATTTAGGAATAGTGCATCACTCCATTTCGTTTCTTCATGCCATCCATTTCTATGTGCAAGCCAGGAAAAAAAACAGATGAATACCACAATTAATCCCAGAATTAAAATCAATCTTGTAACTACTTGGTTCAAGATTTGATCAGAATGATGTTTGGAAAACTCCTTATTGGTATCTGAATAAACAGGAATAAAAGCAGAGCTGAGTGTACCTTCGCCTAACATTCTTCTGAAGAGGTTCGGTATGGTAAATGCGAGAATGAAAGCATCCCCAATTAAGGATATGCCAAAACAACTAAAGAAAAGTATGTCTCGCACCAATCCCAATAATCTTGAGACTACTGTGAATCCACTCACTAGTGAGATTCTCTTAGCCAATTTAACCATCCTAAAAATGTTCTGAGATTTAAAAAAGAGAATCAAATAAGCTATTCAATTCTGTTCTAGGAACATTCTTGCAAAAGTTCTTTCGCCTCTTCCTCGGGATCTTCATGCCCCTGATCTTTGGCTAGGAAAATTGTTTTCTCCAAAGCATTACGGGCATCTTCAAATTTTTCGAGAGCAAGAAAAGCTTTTGCCATTAAAAGAAAGGCAAACATCCAATCCTTCCTTTCTGTAACACAGATGCTTAAATGTTTTATCGAGTGATCATAGTCACCGGATTCAAAATAGGCCTGAGCCAAACTAAATCGATTAAGAATGTTCCCTTCACTCTCCTCTAATCTTTTGAGAAAAAAAGAGATTCGGTCAGACATGAATAAATTAAATTTCTAGGATACCTTTAAACACACCGCGGTTGAATTATCAGTACCACCGTTCTGATTTGCTAAATCAATTACGGAATGAACAAATGAATGAGTATCCATCCCCTTTAGCATTTCTTCAATCTTAGGAAGCTCAACCATATTTGTGATTCCATCCGAACATACCAAAATTGAACTCCCAGGTGTCAAAGATATCTCCCCAATATCAACTTCAAAATCAATATCCTGCCCCATGCAACGGGTAAGGGTATGCATGTAATGCTCAGGCATGTCAATTGCAGCTTCTGGACCGTGCTTATCAATCAGTTCATCCCCTAGAGTATGACATTTGGAAACTTTTCTAATTCCATTTTGATCGCAGAGAAAAATAGATGAGTCTCCAACATGAACAAAACTTAACTTATCACCCATCAAACGAAGACCAGAAAAGGTACATCCAATTCCGTTTTCTCCTCCAACAATTGTACCACACTCTACAATGTTCTGATGAATTGAATGAGCGAGCAGCCTTAATTCATCAACTGTGGTACAATCCTCAGCATCCTGAATCGAACTTTTGAAAAATTGAACTGCTAATTTACTCGCTAATGCACCAAATGGAAGACCGCCGACTCCGTCGGCAACCGCGTATATCCCCTTGTGATCGTCCACTAAGAAGGAATCTTCGTTTTTTTCACGAACAAAACCGACATCACTATGACCATGTGAGGTGAAAATCATTTATTTTGCGTAAAGTACAGGGTTGGTAAGAATTTGCGGATTAAGAGTTAGATAATCAAAAAATTATTATAAAAGTTCAAGGACGTTTTATCTATCTGAGTGAAGATTGGGTAAAAGATCTTCTGAACTTATGATTTCATAATCCTTTTTAGGAAATTCTCTTATAAAATCTTTTCCATATCCTTTTTTTAATATTCTTGAATCCAGAACAATAATTTCACCCACATCATTCTTTGATCTTATGAGTCGCCCCATACCCTGACGAAACCGAATAACAGCCGAAGGAAGCGTAATTTCCATAAAGGAGCTTTTCCCTTGTTTTACCAATAGTTCTGTTTTTGCCTCTAAAACTGGATGACTAGGGTTTTCAAAGGGTAACCTCGTAATAATTACTTGCGAAAGACAAGGGCCTTTTGCATCAAAACCTTTCCAAAAACTTTCGGCACCAAGTAGCAATACATCCTGTTCTTCAATCATTTTCTCTCTTAATTCTGAACGGGACATTCCTTCACCTTGTGCATAGACAGAACGACCCAACTTTTGCCATCTTGGAAGTAGGTTTTGGTAACAATATTTAAGATCAGTATAATTTGTAAACAGCACCAAAGTTCCATCCTCAATACTAGACCCGCATGAATGAATAATTTCCACCAGATAATCAAGATATGGAAGGCGGTCCTGAGACATAGGATCAGGACAATCTGCTAAAATTCTAATTTGTAAATTAGAATTATAATCAAATGGAGACTCAACCATTCCAAAATCGAATTCATCTGCACCGATAGAAGCTTGAAAAGAATTGGCATTTCCCTTTCTTGTTAAGGTGGCACTTGTCATAATTACGGGAACATCCCGACTAAAAAGCTGTTCTTTTAAAACATGTGCGATGTCCAAAGGTGCACTTCTCAAATGAATAATCTGATTCTGCTTTCCGGTTCTTTCAATCCAGTAGACTGAATTTTCATCTTTTAATTCTAAAATCTCAGACAATCCATTAATTTGAGCCTGTAATCTCCTTATCTGATCTTTTAACTCAAGCTTTATTGCTTCATCATCTGATAGTTCTGCCAATTCAACAAGACATCTGCAAAGACGACTGAGTGGTGGAAAAACTTCCATGGGAAGAGCCCCTTTTTCCAAAAGTCGAATACGGTTTTTTTTACCCAAAGTTTCAAGATGCAAAAATTGAAAAAGATCAGCAATTGCAAGATCAGCATTCTCCACCGCGGTAAAATCAACTGGGCGTCCAATTCGATGAATAAGTCCTTTTCTTTTCTTTGAATTGTAAATCCTTTTGACCCCCATTTCCATTGCCCATGAACTAATTCCCAAGCCCAAGTGATCTCCAGCAACATCAGGAATTTCATGAGCTTCGTCAAAAATAACAAAATCATTGGAAAACATAACGCCACCCTTTTCATCAGAAGGACCGAACCCCGCCCCCATCAAAGAGAATAATAAACTATGATTTACAATCACGAGATTTGACTCCTCAACCTCTGCTCTTGCCTTCCGATAAAAACAATTCTCAGGTTTACATTTTTTAGAAGAGCAGAGAGACGAATCTGCACTTACCGCATCCCAGACAACTCCCATGGGCAGAGGCGACATTTCCTGCCTAATTCCCTCAATCGCCTTCTCAGATGCAGCCCATTGAGCAATTCTCTCCAACTCTCTTCTATGCCGCCCCTCAAATAATTCGCCCTGCCCCCTTAAAGCACGCTGCAAACGATTTGGACACAAATAATTTGCCCGCCCAACAAGTAAAGCACAGCGAAAATTCTTAAAGTTTTGCAGAGAAGGAATACTTTCAAACAAAAATCGGACAGCTGGAATGTCTTTATTCAAAAGTTGTTCCTGCAAACTGATCGTATTTGTAGCAACCACACAGGTCCGTTTTCGATGAATCGCAAATAAAATTGATGGTATTAAGTAAGCTAAACTTTTTCCCACTCCTGTACCTGCCTCAAATAACAAATGATCCTCTGTCAAAAGGGCTTTCTCGATACCCTTAGCCATCTTAAATTGTTCGGACCTATGCTCAAAATCAAGAGTATCCTCGAGCCATCCACCCTCCTGAAAGATTGATTTTAGAACAGCGGATAAATCAAATTCATCAATTCGATCTTCTGAATCAGAAAATCGAATCATGACTTAATTAGCAAATAGAGCATTTACCAATCTGACTATAATGGCCGAACAAAAGGATTTCCTGCCTTCTCCCTCCGCACCGAGGTATTTGGACCATGACCAGGATAAATTATAGTTTCTTCCGGCAATTGATAGACCTGATTTCGAATGGATTGCTCCAGAACAGAAAAATCTCCTCCCGGTAAATCA
This sequence comes from Opitutia bacterium, assembly GCA_002694035.1. Taxonomy (GTDB): domain Bacteria; phylum Verrucomicrobiota; class Verrucomicrobiia; order Opitutales; family Seribacteraceae; genus Seribacter. Next base: position 3,097 of record NZKY01000070.1, on the reverse strand, counting down.
GCACGCCCCACACTGCCTTCAAAAATCACATCACCCACAAAACAAACCCCGCAATCCTCGATCCAAAAAATAACATTACCTGGACAATGCCCCGGACAATGAAAAACTTCTACCTTATGCCCAAAAAGATTTAAAGAATCCCCGTGTTCAATCCACTTTGTAATTTTGATTGGTTCTAGTTCCATACCCGGTATCGCAAAAGTTGACATCAACTCAGGCTGCTCAAAAAGCATTTGATCTGCTCGATGCCCAACAACAGGTGTTTCATTCTTAATAACTTTTGATGCACCACCCATATGATCCCAATGCCCATGGGTTAACCATAGTTCCTTTAGGGATAAGGATCTCTCTTCCAAAAATGGAAAAACCCATTTTTCGCAATCAGGTGGAGCATCAATTAAAACAGCTTCTTTTTCCGCTTCGTGCCACAACAAGTAGGCATTGGTTCCGATTGGACCCAACTCTGCTTTCTCTATTTGCAAAGAAATTCTCATTCCTTAACTCAATCCGATGCAATCCCTTATTCCAAGCATATTTAAATTTGTAATGAAGTTTAAAGAAAAAAATGAAAAAGATGAATTTATTTAATTATAATAATTAATAAAATAAATATTTAATTGACATTATGTTATTCTTTTAGGCACCGATAGATCTGGTGATGTCAAGGATGGTGGTAGTTTTTGAATTTTTCCGGTTAACCGGTTCAAGGCTCCTTTGGCATGAAATTCTAAAACAAGGATTACGATGAAAGATGTAATTTCACAGGTTCATGAATGGATAAAACTAGTTTCCCAGGTGGGTGTCGGCTTGATAGCACTTGGGGTTGTGGTGGAAATTGTTTTCGGGAAAGGAGCGATTTTTGGGCAGAGTGTCATCCAAAATCTTTCTCAAATTGTTTCCGATATTGGTGGAGAAAATGGATTTGTCGGACTTGTGGCAATTCTTCTTATTTTGGCAATTTTCCAACGGACTAGATAGTTTTAATAGATTTCAGAACTACTGAATACAAACAAACCTAAAAAGTGGGGGATTAAATAATGGATAATGTAGCAAAAAAACTAAAAGATACGATTGGTGGACTTACCGAGATTCTGATTGTTGCAATTGGATTGCTGGTAGTCGTTCAAGTCGTCTTTGGCACTAATGGAGAAAATGCTTGGATTGACATAATAGGAAACATTACTGGGGTAGTCGATTCCTTCATCGGTTCCGGTGCAAGCTTAGCAAGCCTAGTCGCACTTCTTATTGTAATGGCAGTGCTTGGAAGAAAAAACTAGTCCAAAATTACATTTATCAATTAAGGGGCGATTACGCCCCTTTTTTTTGGATTTAATGGAATAACTTTAAACATCAATTGATTTATTCTCTCACTAAATTTTTATGAATTAGTTTAAATTATTATACTTTAATCTATTACTTTTTTCGGGTAAAAAACAGCATGCATAAGTTAATAATCTTCTTTTTTTTGACACTAGCAGTGGCTGCAGATGCAATTGATTCAAGCCTACAAAATGCGATTGATAATGCAAAACTTCAGCAATTTGGTTCGATAGAAAATACAAGCTCGGAAACACTTGTTTCACTTGTTGCTTATGAACAATCAATATCTGACTTGTCGGGGATCGAGCAATTAACGAATCTCCAATATGCATGGTTATCAGGGAATAATTTCACCGACGATAGTCTTATCCATCTTTCCAAACTGACATCTTTAACAATGTTGGACATTAGCGATGGTGGGAAAATAACTAATGCTGACCAATTAAAAAATCTCTCAAATTTAAACTATCTTAAAATTAAAGGACAAAAAATTAGTTCGCTCAGCCCATTTTTGGACATGACCAGCCTGACATTTTTAGATGTTTCTGAAAACCATATAGACTTATCAAATTCTCAAATTCAAAGCGACCTGCAAACTTTAAGGCAAAGGGGAGTTTATGTACAAACTGGTCATCAGATTCCCTCCTCCGTCCAGAACCTTGCCTCAGAAAAGCAAAAACGCATTTCCTCTTTAGAAGCCAACCCGAACGACCCAAAAGAAAATTTCATTTATGCCTTTGAACTCCTTCTTTCGCTATTGGAGGAAGACGATTCGAATTCTCTCAAAAGAATGGCTATAAATGGTGGTGCAGCTAGCAGTCTGATTAATTTTACTCTTCCAGATCTTTGGAGAAACGATTTGGACTATGAAGATAATTCCAAATTAAACACGACCGCTGATTTAGATTTGATCGAAGATTTCATGGTGACCACATATATTCCAAGACTTACCTTGATAAATTCTCATTTTCTTAAGATGGCTAGTTCCTCAAGTGTAATTAACCTTACCCAGGATTTTACCGGAGATCAAAATTCAATTGAAGTTGATTCTGGGGATGCCTACATGATTATGGCCTTTACTGAGGCATTAAAGGCATTCGCTCAAGTTATTACGAGTTATGAATGGGATTATAATATAAAAGAACTTGAACAATTAGAGGAAGATGAATTGGTCAGTTTAGAGACTCTACTTGCCCCGTCTGACCGTTTCATGAAATTTGGTCGATTAAAATCTTCAAATCAACTTGCGGATGCTCGAAATTCCTTCAAACAAGCAATCTCTTACTACAAGCTTGGAGCTGATCAAATGAAAACAAGATTGGGTCAGGATCGACTTTTAGTTATGAATTCTAGCGATTTGAATGACGAGCAGGAACTTCGTTCGGACCTGGATGAATTTTTACTAGCTCTGGATTCTAATCACAATCTCGACAAATCAAGTACGCAGGACATCATAAATCTAAATTCATTCTTTTCCGGACAATTTGACCCGGCCAATCAATTGCCCGAAGCAGTAGGAAATAAATTTTCCACGGATATTTTAACTGATCCTACTTTTGGTGGCCTTTTTCCCAACTGGACACAATCCATCGTTAGTCAAAAAGCGAAAGATGCAAATCTCATAACAAATGATCCGATTGAAGGTGCCGCTGATGTTAAAGGTGCTCCGAATTGGAAAAAGACCGGATGGTTGGGTTTTTTCTACGCACCAAATAGGCAAGCCGGTTCAAATGAATTTATAATGTATCACAGTCTTTTGGGGTGGTCGTATATAAAC
>NZKY01000069.1 GCA_002694035.1 Opitutia bacterium | reverse complement strand
ACTTATCAACCGGATGGAAACTTTTCGGGTGCCGATCATTTTATTCTTCGCGTTTTCGAATCTTTGGATCCTAATGCATCTGATACCATACGAATAGACTTAAATGTCCTCCCTTTGGCAGATGATCCTGCTTTTTCGAGTCTAACTTCAGGAATAGCCATACAGGATTTTCTTTTTGATTATAATATCACTGCTCTGGATGCAGATGCTGATTCAAATTTAACAATCTCTTCACTTGTTTCGTTGCCTGATTGGCTAAATCTTAACGACTATGGAAATGGGACTGCTCGATTAACGGGAACTCCTGATCAATACGATCTTGGCAATAACTTGGTTGTCTTAGAAGTCCGCGATGAGACGAATCGTTTTGCAGTTCAGGCTTTCATGCTGGTTGTGTTAGATCAAAATACAAACCCGATAATTAATCAGGGTGATTCGATTACTTTTAGTCATACTGAGGATCAAACTTGGAGTGGTAATACCTTACTAAGCGCGATTGATTCTGAAGGGCAATTTTTAAACTGGTCGCTCAAGTCTGTTCCATCTAACGGGACTGTAAACATTTCGGGACAAGGTTCGTCTCCATCTATTTTTGAATATATTCCTGACTCAAACTTTTCAGGTTTAGAAACTTTTGAAGTCAGTGTATCTGACGGTATAGGGACAGATTTTATTTCCGTTTCGATCAATGTTCAAAATGTTAATGATTCCCCAGTCTTCACCATTCCTCCTACTGATCAGGTAACAATTGATAATCAAACTTTCATTCTTTCACCGACGGTCTTTGATGCTGATGGTTTATCAAATGCGAACGCAGTCATTACAGGAGATTCTTGGCTTGGTATTTCTTCTTTTGATCGTACTTCCGGGATAATTCAGTTGTCCGGAATGCCCTCAGAAAGTGATGAAGGTAATTCAACTTTTTCTTTACTTGTTACTGATTCTACCGGTTTGAGTATTTCAGCATCTTTTAAAGTTCAGGTTCGGGTGTTGAATTATGCACCCTCCATAAACGGGGGATTGGAATTTGTTTATGTAACCATGATGGAAGATAACATAACAACCTGGGTCGAACCCAATTTAATTGGTTCGGATACTGAGACTCCAGCAAATAACTTGGTTTGGTCTGTATTTACAAATCCGAGTCATGGTACCCTTAATCTTTCAGGTACCGGGGCGTCTCCGCAAAATTTTGATTATTCACCTGATGGAAACTTTTCCGGTTCCGATTCTTTTGTTGTGCAGGTTACTGATACAGGTGGAATTGAGTCTTCGCCTTCAAAATATGATACAATAATCGTTAATGTCGAAGTGATTCCTGTGAATGACCCTCCTGTTTTTACCAGCATTCCTACATCGGATCGAAATGATTCATATAGCTGGAATGATGAATCAGTTTATGTTTACGAAATTAAAACTTTTGATGCAGACTGTAATTATTCCTGGCATTCACTCGATTTGAATGTAACCAGTGTTCTGCCTGATTGGCTTAGTTTTAGAAATGATGGTAATGGCACCGGAGTACTATACGGGCTTTCCTCTGTTGCAGACGAAGGTAATCATACGATTACCTTACAAGCATTTGATTCCAATCAAACTTTTGCCGACCAATCATTTGTTCTTCAGGTAAGAATAGATAATTATCCACCAGTCTTTGAGTCGGTTTCAAACCCTTCTGATATAATAAACGAGCTGGTAGTTTATGTGGATGAGGATACAAATCCAATGAGCCCGGTTCGAGGTTGGATTCCACCGACTGATTACAGGGCAGTTGATCCAGATGCTAATGTACAGACTAATTCTCAGACTTTGTCTTGGAGTCTGGGTAGCGAGGCTGTCAGCGGAGCGAGCATTTCAGTCAGTGGGCTTGGGGAAAGACCAACTCAATTTTCTTATTCCACATTTAAGGACTTTTTTGGAGACGATACCTTTTCATTGAATGTAAACGATGGATGGCGGGATGCAAAGTTACCCGTNCGTGTAAAAGTAAGAGGTGTGCCGGATGTGCCTTATTTTACTACTTCCTTCTCATCTTTGCCAGTAGCTAAAGAGGGTGCACAATTTAATTTTGAAATTTCTACTGCAGACCCGGATAATAGTCCAAGGACTATAAAAGTTTTCGGCTTACCCTCTGAGGGGGAATCTTGGTTGAAATTAGTTGATATGAACTCAACTTCTGGTACGGCTCGGCTTTCCGGGGTTCCGCCTTCTCAAAGTAGTGGAAAAAAATATGATCTTGCATTTGTTGTATCGGATGAAACGGGTCTTTTCTCCGTTGCCAATGGTCAGTTGGTGGTCGATGGTAAAAATACAAGGCCGGTAATTAATATCGGAGAAAAAGCGGTAGTTAGATTTAACCGAAATGGAAACGCAAATCCTAAGGATATTGCNCTTCTTTATGCTACTGATATTGAGGGAGAAAAATTGGAATGGAGTTTATCTTCTGGTTTTGCCCCNAAATATGGTACGGTATCCGTNACCGGTTTAGNCACTTCAACCCCNTCCCTTCTNTATTTTCCATTTTCAGATANNCAAGAAGATACATTTAAAATTCAGGTTTCGGATGGGGTCAGTTTCGATCAGGTCGAAATACATGCTAAGGTTGTGGATACTTTTGATACTTTTGCCGTAAGTGAGCCCACGGTTGTCCTCCTTTCCCAGGGGGAAGAATTAAGTGATTTTTTCAAAGTATCTAATTATTCAGGCTCTCAAATAATCAGCGGATATTTAAGTGACAGTCCATCATGGTTAGAATTAACCAAGACAGGTAATGACATATTTCATCTGCAGGGTATTGTTCCATTGAATGCAAGTGGTAATATACCCATTGAAATACAATTTTTAGAGGATGGTGAAAATCGGGCAAGTAAAGAATATAGCCTATCCATTACTGATTCTTATCCTCCAAGCTTAAGCCTATCAGGTGACCATTTTATACAGTTGCCAGTGGGTAAAAGCTATCTTGAGCCGGGATATCAATCGATTGATCAGGACGGAACTAACCTTAGTTCAAGTGTCTCGGTGATCGGATCCGTAAATGAAAATCAGGCAGGTGTTTATGAACTGATTTACAGATCACTAGATTCAAGTGGAAATCAATCGGAGAAAAAGAGAAAGGTGCAAGTCATTGACATCAATAATACCGTTAATCTTGCAACCCCCGTTCCAATTCTTTCCTCCGAGATAAAAGATTTTAAACCCTTGGATTACGGGTTGGTTGTTGCTGAGCAATTATCAGAAACTGAGTCTAGAATCGCTCAATATAGCGACTATGGTTTGGGTACAATTGAGCAATCTTTTACTTATAAAGCTGGCTTTGTTAAGATCGAACATATTGAAAAACTTAAAGGAGGAGGCTACCTGATTTGCGGCGTATTCAGGGGGAATTTAGAATTTGGTCCTCATCTTGTCGTTCCGAAAGGGAGTTACAATGNATTCGCGATGAAGTTAGATTCTCAATTTCAAAAAGTTTGGTTTAATACGATTTCAGCATCCTCAAACCTAAAAAACCTGACTGCTTTTCAAAGTAGTGATTTATCTGTCCGAGTGGTGGGAGATTTTGCTGGAACCTTAAAAGCGGAAACAAACACATTGGATTCCGCTGGTAAAAGTGATAACTTTTTATGGCACTTGGGACAGGCTGGGGAGTTTAAATCGGTCCTTTCCTTCGGAGATAAGAATGAAGAGGAAATTGTAAGTGTTATGGAATTAGGCTCTGGCTTCTTTATCATGGCAAGTAATACTACCACGGAAAATGGCTTGGTTAATTCCACAATAATNAAATTCAACTCTCAGAATATAATTGTCTCAGGGCAAACCTTTAAGAGTGCTTACTTTAATCGTGTTTTAGAATTAGCAACCCATGAAAATACTATTTATCTGGCCGGAGATTTTGAAAACGAACTTAAAATTGGTGACAAGAGGATAACCTCTAACTCATCTAGGGATGGTTTTTTATGTGCATTAAGTGAAAGTTTATCAACAAATTGGATCTCCTTAATTTCATCAAGTGATAACACATCAGTGGACAAAGTAAAAATTGATCCTTTTGGGCATCCCATAATAATTTCCAGTTATTCTGGAAGCTTTGCAGAACCTACAGGTTTGTCTATGTATTCCTCCTCTGGGCAAACGGATTTGTTGATTGCTAAATTTGATCAATCAAATGGATCTCTCATTTGGGGGGAATCTTTTGGCACTGGAGGAGAGGATTCATTACTTGGATTTGAAGTCGATTCATTTGGTAGGATGAATATTCACGCTTTAATGAATACCCCTTTTACTTGGAATGGAGTAACCCAGACTCAGGGCAATCACTTTTTTATCGGTGTGAATTCGATGGCGGGAATTCCCGTTTTTGATAACTTTTCAGATCTGGAATTAATTGAAGGAGAATTTTTTAATAAACAGATCAATATTCTTAATCAACCCATAGTAAGATTTAAAATTTTGACGGCTCCTTCATGGCTTACACTCTATGATAATCTTAATGGCTCATGTCTGATCGGTGGAATTCCTAATTTGAATGAGTCGTCTTCAGGTAGAATTTCATTACGTGCGTATAATGGTGAGGGGAGTACTGCAGATCTCGATTTTAATTATACCATCTCTCCAGTTAGTACCGTTTACGGAGAAAAAAGTTTAATTCCTTCCATTTCTTCCGTCACCAATCTTGGGCAAGGTGTTCTAATTTCCGCCGTGAGTTCCTCCTATAATGGAAATTATATAATTGGTGGTAGTTTTGAATCATCTATTGAACTGGGTACTGATACTTTTTCTTCGGTGGGTAATAGTAATGGATTTATTTCTCAGGTGGGAATTAATGGAAAATCTATTCGTTCCATTCAACTGATTGGGTCGGGAGAGCTCTCTGTTGGCGGTATCCAGTCAAGTGCAGATGGAGATCATTATATCTTTGGAGAATTCACTTCCGGGTTGAGAGTGGGAACTTATGAGATTTCATCCAAGGGTGGAAGTGATCTTTTTATTTTGCAATGGGGAAAAAATGGAGAACTTAAAAATTTGAGTGCGGTGGGTGGTTCAAGCGATGAGTATTTTTCAGACGGATTATTATTTGAAAATTATCTATATCTAACTGGTGAATTTGAGGAAATATTTTCATACGGTTCAAAGTCTGTGAGTTCAAAGGGTGCCAAAGATGGATTTGTTATGCAGTTGCCCATTGTTGATCCTTCCATTGTTAATTGGTTTCTCGGCTTTGGCGGGAGTGAAAATGAGAAGGTGAACAGCATTTGTGTTTCCCCCAAAGGAAAACTTTTTTTGGGCGGTTCTTTTTCCTCAAGTGCAACTTTTGGACCTGAGAGCCTTTATTCTCTGGGATTGCAGGATTGTTTTGTCGCAGAGATAGATTCATCCGGGAATTTCCAAAATTTATATCATGCAGGTGGAACAGGGATGGATGAAATTTCCTCGCTTTTATCGATAGGAAATCAATTATTAATCTCTGGAAATTTTCAAAACACTTTTCAATGGGGAAACCGAAAAGTAAAAAGCAGAGGAAAACAAGACGGGTTTATTGCTAAGCTTTCTGAATCTGGGAATTGTATTTCCCTTCGTTCTTACGGTGGAATTGGAAATGATGCTATTCAATCATTACTTTTAGAATCAGGAGAAGTAAGTATGATTGGTAACTTTGATAATTCCATTAGCCTGGGGGACAATTCATTTTTCACTCGTGGAAAAAGAGATGGTTTTCTCGCAAAAATTTCGGATTTAACTGATCAAATCACAGATGTTTATCATTTAGGTGGGACAGGGGAGGATATTATAACTAGCATTACAAGTTTGATGGATGGTCATATGCTTTTGAGCGGAGTGATTAAGGGACAGTTGTCTTCGACTGGTGAAGTTCTCAGCTCCTTAACAAGTTCGGCAACTACTTTCTTCTCTATTTTAGGACATACTACTTTTTCTCCTTCATTACATCCAAAGCCCGAGAGTAGTATCCTGACATCTAAAATGTACGAATTTGAATTTACTACTGGGCCATGGCCTAAAGGGAGTGAGCTCTCCCTTCAAGTTATTCAGAAACCAAGCTGGTTAAATATCGAATTGTTTGAAGATGGTAAAGGTTTGGTTTGGGGAAGAAGTCCGAGTGTTGCCGGGGTTGCTGAAAAGATTTATTTTGCTATCACATCAAACCTTTCAACGAATACACTTTTTGCTGAATGGGATCTGCAGGTAAGGGATAATTCAACCGTTTTCTCCATTGTAGGGCAGCCAGTTTTGTCTGCCACTCAGTTTGCACAGTATAATTCGCAATTCAGTCTGCTTGATTCATCACCTGAAAAGATTTTAGTCATTCC
>NZKY01000068.1 GCA_002694035.1 Opitutia bacterium | reverse complement strand
TCTTGGAACTATGAATTTGTCAGATGATGGAGTCTGGGAGGGGAATTGAATCAACCGATGTGTTTCTTTTACATTGATTAAATGGCAAGTCCTAACTTGCTCTACTTACGCTATTTTATAAATTGATTATTATGTCTTTCGTTAACTCAACCAAAGGATTTGTTTCCACCAATACTCTAATGGGTTTGGCAGGCGCAGGTGTGCTTTCATTGCTTTGGTTTTTAAGTGACGACGAGGACTCTTCTGGAAATGAAGTGCAACCGCTTTTTGAAACGGTAAAGGCTTCTGAATTTAAACTGGAATTTATTGAACCAGGGGAAATTGAGAGTGCCGAAAATATAGAAATAAAAAGTGAAGTCAGAAGCCGCAGTTCAGCAGGTGTAAGTATTATTGAAATTGTTCCCGAAGGATCTACTGTAAAGAAAGGTGATTTTTTGGTTCGATTGGATGATGCCACTCTTCAAAAGGATTTACTACGCCAGAGAATTTCTGTTCATCAAGCCAAAGCTACACTGGTGAAGGCAACTGCTGATGTGGAGGCGGCCAAGCTTGCCTTGGAGGAATATCTCTCCGGCTCATTCAGGGAAAGTGAAGAGCAACTAGAGAGTTCCGAATTCGTGGCTAAAGAAAACCTTAGACGTGCACAGGAATATTTAGTTTACAGTAAGAAACTTGCAGCCAAAGGATATGTGTCAGTGGCACAGTTGGAAGCTGATCAGTTTGCGGTTGAAAAAGCGGGTAAGGAATTGGATCTCGCACAAACCAAACTCGAGGTTTTGAGGACCCATTCTAGAAAAGCAAAAGTTAATGACTTAAACGCATCCATAATGACAGCTGAGGCACGCCTGCAATCGGCTGAAAATTCTTACCAACTAGAAAAAACTCAAGAAGTCGAAATCGAAGAACAAATTCAAAAATGTCAAATATTCTCTCCTGCAGATGGAGAGGTAACTTACGCAAATAAGAATAAATCTGGAACGAATGACGGTGTTCTCATCGAGGAAGGAAAGTCTGTTCGGGAAAATCAGACAATAATCCGTTTGCCAAACGCTTCCCTGCTTCGGGTACGTGCAAAAGTTAATGAAAATAGAATTGAACAGGTTCGTGCAGGAATGGAATGTGATATTCTTATTGATGCTATGAGAGATGTGCAACTCATTGGCAATGTAGAATCTGTCAGTGAGTATCCTATACCGTCCGTCAGTCGTTACACCTCTCATATTAAAGAATATGCCACAGAGATTGTAATTGCTGATCCACCTCCTGGGGTCCGCACAGGGATGACTGCTAAAGTAACCATTAGGTCCGAGCGGATTGATCATGCATTACAAATTCCCCTCACTGCTATTTTCAGAGTTGAAGGTGAGGCTTTTTGTTTGGTCGGGGATGAAGATGATGAAATGCAAATTCGTTCAATCGAACTTGGTTCTCATAACATGCTAATGGCAGTAGTCATTAATGGTTTGGTAGAAGGAGAACGTGTTGTCCTGAATCCTGATCATTTTAAAACCCTCTTTAAACAAAGAAACCAAAAGGAAATTGCTCAGAAGTAGTTTCTTTCATTTCGTTGATATAGACGGATGAAGTTATTGGATATGAATATTTCATTCCGAGTAAAAAACCTTTCCAAGGTTTATGAAATGGGAGAGGAAAAAGTGATTGCTCTAGATAATATTTCCCTTGAGGTGCCTGAAGGTGATTATGTCGCAATAATGGGTCCTTCTGGTTCAGGAAAAAGTACTCTTCTTAACATTCTGGGATGTCTAGATAGTCCAACAGCTGGAAACTATCAAATTGGGGGTGAATTGGTTGAAGAGATGGATGATGATGAACTTTCTGCCCTTCGTGCCAAATCAATTGGTTTTATTTTTCAGTCCTACAATTTGATTCCTTATTTAAATGTGTTGGAAAATATTTCACTCCCTGCGAGCTATGAGAAACAATCTAATCTGGACGATTCAAGAACCAAAGAACTGGCGAAAATTGTCGGATTAGGAGACCGCAGATCTCACCTCCCTCTGCAACTTTCAGGCGGGCAACAGCAAAGAGTGGGGATAGCTCGATCCTTGGCCAATGATCCCGCTTTCGTTTTGGCTGATGAACCAACTGGGAATCTTGATTCTAAAACCACCAGTGAAATTCTTGGGCTACTCGACGATTTTAATCATAGGGGAAAAACTGTCATCCTGGTTACCCACGAAGAAGAGGTAGCTGCCCGTGCTCGCCGTGTGATCAGAATGAAAGACGGAAAAATAGTCAGTGATGAGAGAACCAAGGACTCGGGACAAGTCATTAGAGAACAAACTTTAGTAAAACCAAATTTGGATCATTCAAATCATTTCAAAAGAGCATTTCAAAATCTTTTGAAGAGTGCATTGCAAAGTATTTTAACTCATCCTTTACGTTCTCTTTTAACCGGACTGGGAGTATTTATTGGAGTTGTCAGCGTAGTCTGGTTACTTGCTATTGGGGAGGGCATTGCCGATCAGGCAGAGGGAGAAATTATGGAATTGGGGGCAAATAATCTTATCGTCTCCAGTAAAAGACCTCCCGAGGAAGAACGATCGAGCAAGGGTGCATATTTTTATTCTTATGGTCTGACCGAAAATGATTACTTTAAAATCTCAAAGACTGTACCCCACATTTCAGCCTCTTACCCGACTCGTGAATTAAACAATCGAGGGATTTTCACCAAAGCTGCTAAGACGCGTGCCGAATTGCTTGGCTGTCTTCCAAACTATCGAAATTTGCACAATCTTGTTCTGACCAAAGGACGCTTTATAAGTGAAGAGGATAATTTTGATGGAGGAGAGGTTTGTGTACTTGCCTCAAGCCTTGCAAAAACACTCTTTCCGTTTGGAGACTCTCTCGGTAAGCCAGTAAACATAGGGGGTAACCTTTACACGGTTATCGGTGAAGTGGCTCCCCGAACTAATTTAAATGATTCGGGGGGACTTGGATTTAAAGAACTATTTGAGGATAATGTCTATCTTCCCCTTACGACTCATTGGTCAAAGATATTTGACAATTATTACCGGGGTTATGATGGCAGTAATTTGATCTCTAAGATTACCTTGACAATAGATGATCAGAATAAACTATTATCGGTGGCCCAAATGATTCGAGATCTTTTGCAAAATGATCACGGCATTGAAGATTATCAGGTAACCGTGCCATTGGAATTGATGGAACAGGCTGAGCGGGCAAAAATGACTTTTGTTGCTTTAATGGGCTTAGTTGCCGGCATATCCTTGTTTGTGGGAGGCGTGGGGATTATGAATATCATGCTGGCTACTGTCACAGAAAGGACTCGAGAAATTGGAATACGGCGTGCAATCGGAGCCAAGCAAAGGGATATTATCTTACAATTCTTGGCAGAAACAATCGTTCTTACTGGAATGGGTGGAATTGCTGGGATTCTAGCTGGGCTTTTGTGTGAACCAGCATACTCGACCATTCTGGAATTTATGGAAACCTTAGCTCCCACTCTTTATGAGTCACTACCTCCTTCAATGCAGGGAATGAAACCTGTACTTGTCACTTGGTCCCTGCCGCTTATTTTTGGAGTGGCTGTTATGACAGGTGTAATTTTTGGACTTTATCCTGCCCGGAAGGCTTCAAGAATGGATCCAGTCGAGGCTTTACGGCACGCTGGATAAATGAGGAAATCCTTGATTGCAGACCGGGCGCACAAATCTTTTATAGCCCTGTATTCCAATTGAAGTGAATCTTGAATCTGTTGTGGCAGGCCAAGGACCCCCATGATGAGTTGCGGGTCCTGGAATGACACCAGGCGGAAATCCATTCCAGATTATCCTTCCTACTTTTGAAGTTACAACTGGCAAGAGCTTTTTTACAAGGGACGCATCTCCCTTTGCGGCATGAATTGTTCCAGTTAGGCTTCCTTCCATATTATTTGCAATTTTTATCATTTCGCAAAAATCTTCAGCAACGACAACCAGTGAGGATGGACCAAAGGATTCTGTTCGGAGTTCTTGATTTTCAAGAAATTTTTTGGCCGATATCTGAAAAATCTGGATTTTACCATTAAGAATATGTGTTTCTTTACTTTGTTCAGATTTACCTAGTAGGTTTAGCTGTCCTTCAAGGTATGCCATAGAATTATTAAAATTTCTATAGACATCCTCATTTAGCATAGGCAGGNATTTGTNAGAGGTTATNTTAGATNATAAGTNCTTTTTNAATTTTTCATCAAATGACTTTGCGAGGATAACTAAAGCCCCCGGTTTAGTNCACATTTGNCCGGCAAACAAATTAACTGCATCAACATAACCTTGTGCAAAAATCTCTAAATTATCTGACAAGGCTGAAGGAAGAGCAAAAATAGGGTTTAGACTTCCCATTTCTGCATGAAATGGAATCGGTTTTGGTCGTTCAGCAACGATCTTTCCAAGGGTTGTTCCTCCTTGTTGTGAACCAGTGAAAGCTACGCAGCAAATTTTTGGATGTGATACCAATTGTTTGGTTACTGAATGATCTTCTCCATGAATAAGAGAAAAGCATCCTTCAGGCATATCTGCTTTTTGGATTGCAACCCTAACAGCATTTTTTTGAAGTTCGCTGGTTTTAGGATGCTTTGGGTGGGATTTAACAATCACTGGACAGCCTACTGCAAGTGCACTTGATGTATCGGTTCCGACAACTGAGATGGCAAAAGGGAAATTACACGCACCAATAACGGCGACTGGTCCAATAGGTATGTTTTCCCGAAACATGGAAGGCTTGGGGAGAGGGAGTCTATCGCGGTCCTCTTTTTCATGCGAAAAATCTTTCCATGATTCCTGTTCTGCAAGTTGGGAAAATTCCTTAATCTGATTTATGGTGCGAATGAGTTCGGTTTCAAGCCTTTGGAAACCCAAATTGGTTTCAAGTTGAGCCGTTTCCAATAGAACCGATTGAAGATTTTCTATCTCTGATGCGATAANAGTGAGAAAATNAGCTCTTTGTTTTGCCGACTTTTTTCTGAATTCAAAAAAACAGNAACTTGCTTTGTTAATTACCTCATCTAATTCNTGAGGACTAGCATCTGCGTANNGTGGGGGNAGCAAAAGAAAGTCCTCCGATCAAAGATACATACTATCGTANATATCAGCAATCTTTCGAATGGCCAATGCGTAAGCGGCAGTTCTTCGATCTTTAATATTTGGATTGCTCATGTGTTGTTCATAGATTTCGTTATAAGATTCTCTCATCGTGTCATCCAAACCAGAACGAACGAGATTAATTTCATTGGGTCCCTCAAGTAGTTGCTCTTTGGCTTTGTTGTCTAATTTTTTTCCGAGAGCACCTTCCATTAATTCAATAATTTTTTGGCTTTGTGCTTCGGCGAATCTGCGGTCCATTCTACCAAATTTAACATGTGAAAGATTTTTGATCCATTCGAAGTAAGAAACCGTAACTCCGCCTGCATTTAAATAAGCATCAGGAATGACAAAAATGTTTTTTTCTTTAAGAATTTGATCCGCTTCGTAAGTGACAGGACCATTTGCAGCCTCTGCAACAACTTTACATTGTAGTTTTGAAGCATTTTTATGAGTGATTACTCCCTCCATGGCTGCAGGGATAAGAACATCACAAGGATGAGTCAGAATTTTTGCTCCATCAGGTTCAAATTTTGAATCGGGAAAGCCTTCGACTTTTCTATGTTCCTGCTTGTAAGAAGATACTTCTTCGACTGAAAGCCCATTTTCATTAATAATTGCCCCGTCTCTTTCGATAATGGCTATAATGCGTGCACCATCTTCTTCCTGTAGAAATTTTGCGGCATGATAGCCTACATTTCCGAGTCCTTGAATAACGATTGATTTCCCTTCAAGTAATCCATTCAGTCCGGCTTGTTTAAGATCTGCTTGGTTTCGAAAGAATTCTCTTAAACCGAACTGAACGCCTCTACCAGTTGCTTCGATTCGACCCTCTACTCCACCGAAATGAACAGGTTTTCCGGTTACGCAACCACGAGCATTAATATCAGATGGATGTAGTCTTTGATATTCATCAGCGATCCATGACATCATCCTCTGACCTGACCCCATATCCGGTGCTGGCACATTGAGTCCGGGGCCTAGAAAACCTCTCTTGTCAAGCTCTTGTGTAAATCTTCGGGTTATATGCTCGAGCTCTTCAAGAGTGTAGTCTTTGGGATTGATTTTGAGAGCCCCTTTGGAACCAGCNTAGGGAACATTCACAATGGCACATTTATAAGTCATNAGGGCAGCGAGTGCTTCAACTTCTTGCTGGTCTACAAAAGGAGCATAGCGAATCCCTCCTTTAGCTGGTAGGATATGTTCACTGTGTGTAGCNCGCCATCCGGTGAATATTTCATAACTACCCCGAAGTTCAACTCCAAATTTCATTTCGCAAATTGCGTTGCAGGTACGAATTTGCCTTGCAAGTCCCTTGGGAAGTTCAAGTGCGGCTGCAGCTTGATTGAAACAATGATCCACGNTTTGGAGAAATGATGTTGTGTTTTGTATACTCATGTTAAATTCCTAAAGAATAAAATAAAACTTTTGATCTGAGCAGAGTGTTAAAATTGACTTTGGTAAAGACAAAAAAAAATCCGCGAGTAGCGGATTTTTATAAAATTTTACCAGTTCGACTGACGTGGAGGACGATCTTCCCGAGGTCGAGCCTCGTTTACCTTTAGGCTTCTTCCACCCATATCGCTTCCGTTCATTGCTTCGATAGCTTTGTTTGCTTCATCAGCGTCCTCCATGGTTACAAAGCCGAATCCTTTAGAACGACCTGAGTTACGATCAGAAATGATCGACGCTTTTTCAACTTTTCCGTATGCACCAAATGCATCGGCCAATTCTTGATCACTTGTGGACCAAGGTAGGTTACCTACATATATTTCCATTTTACTATTTTCTGAGATTATCCTAAAACGCCCGTAACACTTTTGAGTTAAGCCAAAGTTTACTAGACTGAAACCCATCCACGAATAAGCGAATAAAAGTATAATTATGACATGCATTTATTATAAATCAATGTCAAAGCATGTATGTAAGTAATTTGATCTAAAGCTTAGAACTCAATATGTAAGCTTGATTAAAGCCAAAACAATAAATTAGATTAAGATATGGCAAATCGGTTTTGTTTTCTTTTTTGCTTAGGTTACTTTTTCGTATGTAAGTCGTTACTCTGTAAAGTTATTCATTCAGATGACCAATGGTCTTTGAGGAAATTAACCAAACCTAAAACCCCAAAAGTCATAAATGTTGATTGGCCTAGCAACGAAATTGATTTTTTTATTTTGAATAAATTGGAAAAAAAAGGGATTAATGCACCACTTCGTGCTGAGAAAACCCCTTTAAATAGGAGACTATCCTACACGCTTGTTGGTTTGCCCCCAAATAAAGTTATATTGGAAAGTTCTTACTTAGAAGCTATCGACCTATTGCTGGCTTCGCCTCATTACGGGGAAAAGTGGGGGAGGCATTGGATGGATATTGTTCGCTATGCTGATTCGAATGGACTGGATGAAAATTTAGCATTTGCTCATGCATGGCGTTACAGGGACTATATAATTGATGCGTTTAATCAAGACCATCCGTATGATCAATTTGTAAGGGAGCAAATAGCGGGAGATCTCTTATCAACTGGAAAACCCTTTGCTGAATCAACAAGATTGAAAATTGCGACCGGATTTTTGGCTCTTGGCCCAAAATTACTCGCTGAACCTGATCCTGTAAAAATGGAAATGGATATGATAGACGAGCAAATTGATGTGATTGGCCAAGCTTTTCTTGGCCTAACAATCGCTTGTGCTCGCTGCCATGATCATATGTCTGATCCAATTAGTACAGATGAATACTATAAACTAGCTGGGATCTTAAAGAGTACCCGTACGATGGAAAAAGTTACAAGGCCAACAAGATGGTTTGAGCATATTATTTCTAACCCCTTAGACAAAAATCACTATGAGAAATTTCAGTCTTTGGTCAGTGCACAAAAAGCTTTGATAAATGCTTTCAAAGAGCAGATAAATGCCGAATTGCTTGCCAGCGGAAAAATTAAAAAATTACCTAAGAATCCAGTAAATATTTATTCGGACGCCGTTAAAAAAGAGTTGGCTATTATGGAAAATAAATTGAGTGAGTATGAAGAGATGATGCCTCAGTTAGATTATTGTCATGGAGTTGAAGATGGTAATGTGACTGATCTTAATACTTTTTTA
>NZKY01000067.1 GCA_002694035.1 Opitutia bacterium | reverse complement strand
TTCGGTGACAGATGAATTGACAGATCATGTTGATTTTGAGGTAACAAGTAATAAAATTAATTCAATCGAAGCTAAGTCTGACACCAATGAAGATAAAGAATTGACTTTTCAATCTTCGAAGCAAGTCGTGGATCAGGAAAAAATTAGAGATAAAATAGAAAAACTACCTAATGGGTTGAGAGAAATTTTGGAAAATAGATTTAAAGCTGAATTTGTATCGGTAGAAAAAATTGATGATACAAAATTGATTTAGCTTATAGGTTCAATTAACCAACCAAATTCATCTTCTTTGATCCATCCTTTACTTTTATTGTCTGAGCTTCTGACAAGATACCAAATATCTCCATTGGATACTTTGTGAAATTTATGTTTTTTATTTTCGTCCAAATCTACAATTAAGCTTTCTCCAGATGAGACCGAAGTATTAGCTAAGCTTTTTTCTCCAGCGAAGCGTCGAAGTTGAACGATATTTGTGTTATTACTATCTGAGCTATGTAACACGATTATTTCCCTTAGTTTTAAAGCTTTTTGATTACTTGAGAAATGTACTGCATATGAACTCAACACAAACAAAGCTGTTAAAATTGGTATTGAATAAAAAAGGAGTCTCTTACTTTCTTTAAAGAAGAAAATATAAATGACTAATACTACGGAGAACCATATTACGATGTTGAGGATAATAATCCAAAAAGGCAAAAAATCAGCCGAGAAATAAGTGTCTAAAAACTTACTTTTAGCGTTCTGTACGCCAGCCTTTTCATATGCAAATGCAAGATTTGTAGATAATTCAGAATTTTCAGAGTTCAAAAGAATCGCTTTTCTGAAGTGAAGAATTGAATGCCCGAATTTCCCCTCCTCGAAGTAGAGATTTG
This sequence comes from Opitutia bacterium, assembly GCA_002694035.1. Lineage (GTDB taxonomy): Bacteria > Verrucomicrobiota > Verrucomicrobiia > Opitutales > Seribacteraceae > Seribacter. The sequence goes on along the minus strand of NZKY01000067.1, from coordinate 11,815 downwards.
CTAGGTTTCCGTGAAGATTTGCAGTATGAGCTATCTGAGATGCTTGAAGATAAAATTTTATAGCCAAATCGGTATCTCCAGAAGCTTCTGCTCGAATAGCATCATAAAATAATCGATCTTGTTCACTACCATAAAGAAATCTAATACATGTAAGAAAGAAGATCAGAAACTTAAAGGATGAAGTCATTTTAACTTTTTTAACAAGGTATTAATTTTCTTATCAAGATTCTCTAAAGTCGGAAAATTCTTTTCACGATCTGCGAATTCATAATCATCAATTCTTTGCAAAACATCGTCAATTTCTTGTATCAAATTTTCATTATTTGATCCATTACCCAAAAGAGAAATAATTTCCTGACTTGAAAGTGATGCAGGATTTGTTCTTTTGTAAAGAGTTCCTATTTCCAACCTTATTCTCTCACGAGACGCTTTAAAAAAAAGTTCAGGGTCATCATATGCTATTGCATCTTTCATTTGTTTGGTCAGAAGGGACAGCTTTTTTCGAAAAATATCTCTACCTGATCTTTTTCTTTTTAAACCATATAAAAATAATACAACCGTAGAAAGCATTGGAATCGACTGAAGAGACCAAAATAACTTAGATGTTATGATCGATTCTTTTTCTAGACTTAAAACCCATGAACCTGGTTCATTTTCAGTTTGAAAATAATCGTTTGTTTTAATTTCTGGCACATTTTCTTCTTCAGATGATGATTCCTCAGAAGGGTCAATCCAAGTTTGACCAGGATCGACATTTATTTTGTGGATTTTTGTTTTTGTGACAAAATACTCTTCTTGTAACGGGTCGAAATAAGAAAATGTTATTGAAGGAACTTCCAACAATCCGGATTTTAGAGGAGATATGACATATTCAAAACTTTGTATTCCTTCAAACATAGTAATTTCATTGCCATCAAATGAAAAAGCAGGTGGTCCAATTTTAAATATTTCATCTGATTCAAGGGGTGGTGCAGGCATTGCAGAAAAATTTCCCTTTCCTTCAATATCTACTTTATATCGAATTGGATCACCCAAAGATATGCTATCTGAATCAATTGAGGTGCTAATTGAAAATTTTCCGATCGCACCACTGAAGGATTTTGGCCGGTTATTCAAAGGTAAAGGTTTTACATTAATGGTATGATTGTCTGATAATACGGTAAGAGATTCTTCTCTACCGAAACCGAAGAAAGGGTCGTTAAAAAAAGGGCTATTGAAGGGTGAGTTTCCCCTTGATTTAACTCTAACCCTGATTGAAGTATTGAATTTCAAGTTATGTTTTCCAGCGATAGCTGTCGTCATACTAATTGGCCATGAAAATACAGTATAAGATTTGTTGAATCTTGTTTGATTTCTTTTTTCTAAAGGTTGCCCCATTTCAGAGATAGAAATTGACCCCCCCTCTTTTTGAGGAGCTCTTTCTATTCTGCTTACCGGTAACCGATCCCAGATAAATAAATTAATTTCTGTTGAAACAGTTTCCCCTTCAAAAAGGTAGGGTCTGGGGTTAGAAAATTCAATAAAGCTAGCCTGCTTTAAGTTTTCTTCTTGTTTTTCCTGCTCATTCTTTCGAATGATATCTTGTTGGTTTGGTGGCAAAACTTTAAGATTAGCATCCGGTACAAGAAATGCGTTTTTTCCAATCTGGATTTGCCACTTTTGTATCGTGTGAGTGCCTACAGCTTTAGGCGTAACATTAAAGCTCAATTCAAGTCTCACAGAGGGAATTCCATTGATAAAACTTGCGGACCTGAAAACTTGAGGAGAATTAGAAATAGAAATACCCGGAATCTGAGGGATTGAACCTTGAGGATTTTCCTGGCTGCCGTGGATGATAACTTTATATGTAGACTGACCGGCTAATGTAATAGTGGGAGGTTGGAACAAAGATTCAATTCTAATTGAGTTGTTATTTGCATGTGAAAAATTTTGGTTACCAAATAAAGCAATCGTGAATAAGAGAATTTTAAAGTTTTTGTAAAAACTCCATTCCACACGACAATTTTCTGTCTTTGCCATCTTAATAATCTCTGCCCAATGGGGTATTTTGGATGGCTTGTATCTTTTGGTCAAGTGGTTCGCTCTTGGATTCCGTTTCTTGAAGCAGCCTTTCGTATAGTGCATTCACTTCTTCATTGCTTGGATCGTTTCTTTCTCCAGTNTCATTATCTTGCTCCTCAGGGGGAGAGGGCTTGTTGTTTGAAGAATTAGAAGAATTCGAATCGTCTTTTTGATTATCTTGAATACCAAAATCAAGTTCGATTGAGGGAGATTCGAAACCAGTCCACGCAAGATGTGCTTTTCTCGTTTCAATAGGAAAAGTTATGTTAGCGTCAGGATTNGTAGGCTCTACGCAGAGAGAATATTGCCCTGGTTTTACGGGATAATTGAAACTTCCATCGGCAGATGGTTCGAAAGATGTTTCATTTTCATCGCGAACGAAATTGCCATTTTGATCCAAGAAAAGCTTGCCACCATTGTAACCCTTTTCTTCAGAATTTCTTTCTCCATCTCCGTTCTCGTCTTTCCATACAGTACCTTGTAAGGAGGGAGCAGATCGGAAAGGCATCCTTATTGATAAATTACCAGCTTCTCTGATTTCTAAGTAATAATTTTTAACATTTTGCGGATTTTCTGGTGGTGGTGGGGGCGGTAATATAGGTACTAAATGAATATCTTTTGATACATTAAAATCTTGAATCTTTGACCCTAAGCGAATTGATGTTGGGTACTGATCTGATATCCATTCGAATGCAAAATTGCCTTTTTTATCAGTCCGGACTGCTGGCTCATTGGATTTATTATGTTCTCCATTTTGATCTTTATCCCAGAAAACAACACCCTCGAGCAAAGGTTCTTTTTTTTGAAATTTTCCATCACCATCTAAATCTCTCCAAATCTTTCCATTTATTCTAGTTATCATTGAGTCTATACGGGTTTTTAACTGCGTATCCAAGGATTGAAGGTTTTTCTTAGCTTTCTCATTTTTATCAATGGTGGTTGAAGATAGATAAAATTCACGAGCTTTCTCCCAGGCTAATCTAGCATTTTTGACATCTCGCTTATCTAAGAATTGGTTGGCGTACTGATAATAAATATTCCCTAATCCATTCAAGGATTTCGACTGTAGCGGAGGATCACTAAGACCATCATCCAAGGCTCTATCAAGATATTCTTCTGACTTTTCAAGTTGTCCCGCTTCCAAATATGCCAATCCAGCGTTTAAAAAAAGCTTTGGGTCGACCTCTTTATCAAGTGATTGAGAAGAGTTTATTTCTGCACTAAAAAAATCACCTGCCAAAGAATATTTACCCGATTCAATAGCCTGTTCNGCATTTTTTATATTATCCTGCTTGAAGCATCCAAAAGAAAACAGAAGAAACATTAGAATAATTGGATGGTTATGTAACAATATATTTTTTTTCGTTTTGGCAGTTAACATTTCTGTGCAAAGTAAAAAGAACCCGATAATTAAGAATAACTGATAACGTTCTATTGGCAGTTCTGTAGATAGTTGCTCTCGTTTTTTCTGTTGTCCGATTTTNTGGAGAATTTGAAGAACTTTTGCCANACCTTCACCTGTAGGTCCGAGTAAATAATATTGTCCACCCGTAGCTTCAGCGATTGCCCGAAGAGAAGAATCATCCAACTGTGAGATAATAGTTTGCCCGTTTGGACTTTTAAGAAAATTATTTGGTTTTTTATCAAGAGGATCCAATGGAATTCTTGCCCCAGTTTTTGAGCCGATTCCTATTGTATATATTTTGATTCCTTTTTTGGCTGCTTCTCTAGCTTCCTTAAGACCCATGCCTTCTAAATCTTCTCCATCTGATAATAAAATCAAAAAGCGATCTGTGTCATCTTTGGAAAATGAGAAAAGTGCTTCTCTGATAGGATTTGCAAGATTTGTACCTTGAGTTTTGATTGTACTAGTTTTTAGGTCATTGAGGGTTTTGGAAAAAGCTTGGTGGTCAAGTGTTAAAGGGCAGGATAGAAAAGCCGACCCAGAAAATGCAATTAAACCTAGTCTGTCACTTGCGACCCTGTCGATTTGGTTATCAATACTAAGTTTAACTCGCTCTAATCTATTTGGGCGAACATCTCGAGCAAGCATGCTTTTTGAAACATCTAAGGCGATTAATATATCAATTCCTGTGGGCTCATTCTTCCTTTGTTCTTTTCCCCATTGGGGGCGAGCCAACCCAAAAAATAAGAAGTTTAAGGATGCCAAAAATATTATAAACTTAATAATTTGTTGTTTAGTGGACCACGCCGGGATCAACCTTGGAAGGAGCTTGTCGGATGTTAAACTATGCAGTCTTTTCTTTTTGATTTTGTGACTGATTAGAAAAATTATTATTGTCAGGACCATAAATCCTAACCCCAAGAACAAATAAATGCTTTCTGAAAACAAACTCATGGTATTCTTAGAAAGATTGTTTTAGAGAGCAGAAATTCCAAAATTAAAAACAAAATTCCCAATGCNAGGGGCCATTGAAATAGCTCTTGATAAATCTTGTTTACTTTCAATTCAACTTCAGATTTTTCAAGCTTATCAATTTCTTGATAGATTGCTTCAAGTTCACTCTTATTTTTTGCTTCGAAGAATTTAGCATCAGTTATTTGTGCAATCTTTTTGAGAATATCTTTATCAACAGGATAATTGGCAACCTGAATCACAGGTTTTCCATTAGCATATCGTAATAAATCTCTAGTTCTTTGATCAAAAAGATAAGTACTTGTTCTTGTAGCGGTTCCCACAGCAATTGTGTAGATTTTTATATTATCTTTCTTTGCCCCTTTTGCATAAATTAAAGGACTATGCTTGGGTGCTGGTTCATCTTTTCCATCAGTAAGAACGATTAGAATTTTTGATTTAGATTTTAATGTTCTGAGTCGATTGATTCCTTCAGCTAGTGCCGATCCAATACTGGTTCCAGTTTGATGAGTTAAACCGACTTTTAATCGATCAACATTTTTTTTTAAATGTTCATTATCTAAGGTAAGTGCACTGACTAAATAAGGGTCAACTGAAAAGGCTACAAGCCCGATTCGATCTTGTTTTCTTTTACTTATGAAATTTTTAATTACATCCTTAACAACATCTAATCTTGTGATCTGACTTTCTGTATCCTGACTCATATCCAGAGCAAGCATTGAGGCTGACAAATCAATGGCTAAAACAATATCAATACCACTTGAAAGAATTGAACTTTTACTTCGGTCAATCTGAGGTCTTGCGATAGATAAAACTATCAAAATGATTGAAATTGATCTGAGAAATCTTAAAAAAAGAACAGATCGATTTTTGTTGTTTGATTCCTTTTTTTTGAATCGATCAGTAGATGAAAATAAAAGTGTAGGGTTCGAAAGCTTTAATTTTTTTTGAATGAAAAATATTAGCGGAATCAAAAATACTAAAATTAACCAAAATGGTTCAGCAAATCGTATTTTTTCAATATTTTCTATGAAATCCATGGATTAGGAAGCAGGAGTTTCTTCTCTATTTAACGAATCCTGAAGTTTTTCATGTGTATCTTGGACAAAATGCAATGCAGTCTGCATGAGAAGATTCATTTCTCCATCCTCGAAATTTTCTTCAGAATATTTTATTCTATCCCCTTGACGAATGAATTCACGAAGAATTTCATCATAACGGTTTTTGAAGAAAGAATGAGAAGCAATTTCTCTCATAAATTCTTCACCAGTTAATTCCATTGCTGGAACATTAAAAACTTTCTCAACATAAATTCTAAGAATTTCTGAAAGTCTGAAAATAAAAGGTTTTGGGGACAAAATCGATTGTTCTTCTTTTAAAGCTGTAATAGCAGAAAGTGCTTCTTCATATGGATCAATTAATTTTTCCTCTTTGTCATCAATACCCGTTTTTTTTCTTTTTCTTAAGTAAAAGATAATCAACAAAGTTAAGATAAAAATAAAAGCGATCGAGGTTAATAAAAAAGTATTTTCTTTAATAATTTGAAAAAAACCTTTGGAAACTGGTACTGGCGAATCTAATAGTCTGTCAGNATCTAGAAGAAATCCATTCGATATCCGAATTTTCAATAAGTTCATTGTCTATTTAGATTTACTTTTTCTAGCATGAAAAAATTCCTTGAGAGCTTTTGCATAATCAGAGCTTGTAGAATATTTAAAATGATCAATGCCTCGTCTTCTTAACTTCTTACCAAATTCTTCTTTAATAGATCTTACATTTGTTGAATAGAAATCCTGAAACTCTTTGTTTGATGTATTTACAANAAATGTTTCTCCTGTCTCAGCATCCTCGAAATTTACTAATCCAACTTGTGGGATTGATACTTCTATTTTGTCGGTAATTTCGCAACATACTAGATCGTGTTTCCTGCGTGTNGTTGATAATTCTTTTATGATCATCTCNAGGGTTTCTTTTTTTTCTTGATCATATTCGGGTATAACGAAATCAGATAAAAGAAAAACAATAGACCTTCTACGCATGACTTGATTGAGAAATCGCAAGCCTTCGTTTATGTTAGTCCCCTTGTTAATGTTTTCATGAAAAAGTATTTCTCTAAGAATTCTTAAAACATGCTTTTGGCCTTTGCCCGGCGGAAGATATTTCTCTACTTGATCAGAAAAAAGGATCAGACCAATCTTATCTCCGTTTTTATTTGCAGAAAAGGCGAGAAGGGCACCAAGTTCAGCAAGTTTTTCTCTTTTACTCCTGTCTGAAGAACCCCAAACATTGCTTTCACTTATATCAATTGTTAGTATAATNGTAAGTTCTCTTTCTTCTCGATATTGTTTTACAAAAGGTATNCCCATTTTGGCTGTTACATTCCAATCAATTGACCGGACTTCATCTCCGGGTTGATATTCACGCACCTCTTCAAAATCGATTCCCTGTCCCTTGAAAGCACTGTGATAAGAACCCGCAAGCACTTCAGATACTAAACGATTAGAACGGATCTCAATTTGTCTGACTTTTCGGAGTATCTCTCGAGTGAACTCCTGATCAGGTTCTTTCATTCTTGTTTACAAGTACTTTAAGATCTTAGGGAACGGGAACAGTTTCGAAAATTTTCTTGATTATATCATCACTGGTAACATTTTCTGCCTCAGCTTCATAACTTATGATTACTCTATGTCTCAAAACATCTAGACCGACATCTTTGATATCTTGAGGTGTAACAAAGCTTCTCCCTTGCATGAATGCAAAAGCTTTAGCCGCAAGAGCTAAGCTAATTGTTGCTCTTGGCGAAGCACCAAAGTGGATAAAAGCAGACAGGTCTGAAGCTCCATAATTAGCAGGATTTCGTGTAGCTAGTACGACATCTACCAAATACCCCTTTAGTTTGTCATCTAAGTAAATGCTGTCGATCAATTTACGAGATCTATGAATAGTATCTGCATCAACTACCGGACTAACTTCATGATTAACGGAAACATTGGCATTGGAATTCAATATCTTTAATTCTTCTGCTCTGTCTGGGTAGTCGACAATTAATTTTAGCATAAATCTGTCCATTTGTGCTTCGGGGAGGGGGTAAGTACCTTCTTGGTCTATTGGATTCTCGGTAGCTAGAACAAGGAAAGGTTGAGGCAAAGGATAAGTCTCGTCTCCAATAGTTACTTGCCTTTCCTGCATTCCTTCCAAAAGGGCACTTTGCACTTTTGCTGGGGCTCTGTTAATTTCATCGGCAAGAAGTAAATTAGTAAAAATAGGACCCTTTTTGGTAGTGAATTCACCTTTATTTGGGCTGTAAATTAGTGTGCCAACAACATCAGCAGGCAAAAGGTCAGGAGTGAATTGAATTCTCTTAAAATCAGCCTTCATGCACTTTGCGAGCGTATTAACTGCCAATGTTTTCGCTAAGCCGGGTACACCTTCAAGAAGAACATGCCCATTAGCCAAAAGACCGATTATCAAACGTTCAATGAGATATTTTTGTCCGACAATTACTTTGCTGATTTCTTGTTTAAGAAGCTCAACCCAAGCAGCTTCGTTTCTGATTCGCTCTTGATCTTCAGGGGCTGGAGCTTTCTCCGATATATTTAAATCATCTGTAGTCATAAATTCAAATTTTAAGCGTAAGTGATGGGTGTTTTTGTCCATGCAGTTAATTTTTTTGGCATTTAGAAAAATTTTTCAGCTTGCACATTAATAAAAATGGAAGATTTATCATAGGGTTGAAGTGTCGAAAATCAATCTGTAAGAGTCTGAAATGTTTAAGTTAAGCAAAGAGTCAAAAGTTACATTTTTGTGCTTATTAGTTATTCCCATTGTTTGGATAATAGTTAATCACCTTGGTCTGATAGACGGATGGAAAACAAAATCTGTTGATTTACGTCTAAATTCTAAGATTCCCGGAGCCCGAGGCCAAATTCTGCATGACAACGAATCTCTTGAATTTGTCAAAATTGAGGAAAATAAGACAATTCCTAAAATTCCTAAAATTGTTTATGTAAATTTTGATGCGGCAACATTAGCGATGGATGATGTCGGCGAAAGACCATGGGATCGTGCTTTTTTTAGGGATTTGTCCATGGCCCTCATGGAAAAAGGAAATGCAAGAGTGCTATCTTTCGACTTTGGCTTTACGCCCAAAAGTGTATCGAAGATGGTACCTAAAGAAAATTCATTTAGGAGTGATTCTGCTATGGGAGAGTTAGTTGCTGCATATCCTAAACAGGTTGTCTTGGGATGTTTGTATTCCGGTGTTACCACACCTTTTGTTAAGCCGGTTGGAGCCAGTGCATTCCCTCCACTTTTTAAAGACGGTTACTCTGTGGAAGATGCAGTGCAAAGCAATCAGTATAACTATCCGGAATCCCCAACCTATCCATTACAGAATTTTAAGGATGGAAAATATCTCGGCAGAACAGGTTCATTCACTGTTCCTCCATTTCGTGCGGTTGATAATGTTCCTAGATGGGTACCTTTATGGTTCCCTGCTGGGGGAAAAGCACATGCATATAATCTTCTCGGAGGAAAAAGAAGTAATTTACCTTATGAGATGTCTTCTCAGCATGCAGAAACTATTTCTTCACTTGAAGGAAAAATTAAAGCCGAAACTTTAAAAAAAGCTGACCTATCCAAAAAGATTCTAAACAAAACTGAGCAAACTAAGATTTTGGAAGGTAAGATTAATAATATTAAAGAATCTTTTAGTTCACTTTCGACTCATAAAGGTAAGCTAGATGATTTAAATCAAGTCGTTAAAAATTTGAAGGTTACGATACAAGCTAATCCTGCGTTAAGTTCGGTTATAGGTAGTCAACTAAAATTGAAGACTGAGGAGAAGAATTCTGTCTTAAATAAAATATCATCATTTTTAAAAGGAAACGAAAAAAGTCCATTAAGTTTCTTGAAGGATGAATTGAAGGATTTAAATCAAACTGTTTTAAATTTAAAAAATTCTCTCGTACAAAATCCTTCTTTGAAAGGTATACTATCCCCACAAATACAGAAGAAGGTTCTTGAGATTTCCGAGTTAAAGAAAAAAATTAACGACGAAGTAAATTCATCAAAGTATTTTTCTGACAACGATGAAGAACAATTACTTGAAGATTTAATCGGTTTGATTTCGGAAAAAAAGAAAGAAATCGAAAGACTTTCTCAAAATTTAGAAAATTTTGAGTCTGAATCAAGCCTCATGAATGACCAATTGAAAGAACTGTCTGTTAGTCTTAATAGTTATTCAGAGCAAATATTACGACTTAGTGGGAAAGCAGAAATGGAACTTGTTGAATATAACGGTACATTAAGATTGGTTTATAAAAGCACATTATCAGAAAATGAATCAGGGGAGTTGGTAGATTCAATACCTAATGAAGTTCCCTTAACAAGGGAGCGACCAGTCTTTACTTTAGGAATAGAATCTATTTTGGCTTATTACGGACTAGATCATGAAAATGTGAAGATAAGTCCGTCTTCAGACTCTCTTTCCATTTTCGATCATGAAGGGAATAAAATATTGGAAGCCCCAATGGTTGAAAAGCAATTCTTGGAAGTAAACTGGTTTTCAGCATGGACTGTTGATTCCGCAGAAAAAGAATTGGTTAGGAGTGCTAAAAAGGCATTTAGCGAAAAAAAGTTTTCAGAATACAGGTTGTTAATTCCAAAAATTTTGAATGCAATCCTCTCATATGTAAAAGATTTTCAAATTTCTAATAATACAGCTGAACTAATATCTTCACTTGAAGATTTAGGAATTGGCCAAAAACAAATTGAAATTTCAAAAAGTCTTCTTTCACCTGAAACGAAAAATGAAAATTTACCCACATTTAATCAATTGATGGAGGTAATTGATGAAATTGCATATTTTTTTAATCCTCCATCTTTGAAATCCAAATTTAATCCTATGTGCGGGATGAGAGATGTGCTTCAAAATAGTCGATTTTATGATGCTACAAATGTGAAAATTTCTCAAATTGAAGAAAAAATACAAAGTTTGCAAGGTCCTGATTTCATGGGGAAAATACAAAAAGCTTTAATCCAATATCCAGGTAACGAAAAGCTGATTGAGCAAAAAAAAGTTTTAGATCAGGCCATTATCACTAATCAGGAAAACTTAATCACTCAAAAGGAAGAACTTGCCAGAATTGAGGAATTCTTCTCTTATTTTAAGGACGCGATTGTTCTAATTGGTCCAGAGGAAAAGACATTTCAAGATTTGGCACCTACTCCATTCGACAAATCAGCAAGTCCAAAAGTTGGAGTTCATGGAAACTTAATTAAAACGCTTATTACTGGAAAATACATAAAACGGCTTCCTATTTATGTTGATCATTTGGCAACTCTTGCCATAGGAGTTATCATGGCCTTTCTCGCTGTTTACCAAGGCAATCGTTATAGTTGGGTTAATGCTTGTGGAATTTTTCTTTTATTAGGCTATATAATATTTGGTTTTATTACATTTTCTAACACACATGTAGTTTGGCCAATAACTGCACCTGCTTCAGCAGGCATAAGTACTTCTTTTATCGGTCTTGCCGTCATGGTTGTAATTGAGCAAAAGGCTAAGGGAAGATTGAAAGGTATGTTCGGAAGTTATGTTTCCTCAGAATTAGTTGAACAAATGGTGGAATCTGGCGAGGAACCTACTTTAGGGGGAGAAGAAACCTCAATTACTGCATTTTTTAGTGATGTTCAGGCATTTTCAAGTTTTTCAGAACTTCTAAGTCCAACTGGTTTAGTTGATTTAATGAATGAATATTTAACTGCTATGACTAATATTCTTCAGGAGGAAAGAGGCACTTTGGATAAATATATCGGGGATGCTATTGTTGCAATGTACGGTGCACCTATTCCAATGAACGATCATGCTTATCAATCAGTCAAAACGGCGATTTTAATGCAGCAAAGACAAATTGAACTAAGAGAAAAGTGGAAGTCCGAAGGTGATAAATGGCCAGAGATTGTATCTCGTATGCAAACAAGAATTGGTTGTAATACCGGCACTGCAACAGTTGGGAATATGGGGGCTCTTGATCGATTTAATTATACGATGATGGGCGATATGGTAAATCTTGCAGCAAGGTGCGAAAGCGGTGCAAAAGCATATGGTGCATATATTATGATCACAGAGGAAACAAAGCTTGCTTCACAATCTACAAGGGATGATATCGCCTTTCGTTACTTGGATAAAATTGTTGTGAAAGGTCGAAAGCAACCTGTTGCTATGTTTGAACCAACAGGGTTCTTTTCGGAGTTAACTCAGGAGACCCAAGATTGTCTAGATTGTTTTAAAAAGGGAATCGATAAATATTTAAAACAGGATTGGGATGGGGCGCTAAAATTATTCGAGAAAGCAAAAAGTTTGGAGCCTAATAA
>NZKY01000066.1:8582-9283 GCA_002694035.1 Opitutia bacterium | reverse complement strand
CCCGATCAAATACAAGAGCTCTTGCACTGCTAAATGTACCGACCGGGTTTGTATTTTCATAAAACATTACCTTCGAATCACTAAATAAAGAAACCAACAAATCTTGATCTCCATCCTGATCTAAATCACAAATTATAGCATAATCTGGTGTTCCGCTTCCATTGTCATCAATGACTGTGGAAGTATTTAAGTCAAATAAACCAGATCCATTGCCCTCCATGTAATAAATATTAGACGAGGAAATTGAAATCACATCCAAATCCCCATCATTATTAAGATCCCCCGCAGTTGAAAAAGTAGCACTTGGAATAGAACTGTTTACCAAACCTGTACTTGGATTAAGGAAGATATCATTGATAGATGTTCCTGATGAATTATGTTCAACGAATCGAGATGAATTCGATTCTACAGTGTATAAAATATCTGGGAATGAACCTCCACCATCCTGATCAAAAACATCGATGTCTACAGCAAGGGGAGAGTTTTCATCAAGGGTAATTTGTGTAAGTCCTGTGGTTAAAATCGTAGGAGGATCATCCCGATCAACNACNNTGTAAGTAAGNTCCTGNGTAATANTAGTGCCGACAATTTGNACCTGCACTTCATAATTATTATCNCCATCCGCACTGGCGGGATTTTCAAAATCCTGACCGTTCGGGTTGGAAAAANAAAGATTATTCGTNGCNGTNTTTANAGAGAAA
>NZKY01000066.1:0-8577 GCA_002694035.1 Opitutia bacterium | reverse complement strand
TCTGATCNGCACCACCGGAAATCTCTAAAACNAGACTCTGGTTTGTATCCTGNGTCGTAACATNAATATCANANCTTGCANTNCCNGNANCNGNNTTATTTTCCCAAATNTTTNTNNNANNAGANGNNCCGTTNACAAAAGAAGGTGGTTCGACTGTGTTTATGACATTAACAATTATATAATGTCTAATTTTATCGGACTTNCCAGGGCTNAAGTCATCAGTTGCATTTACCTCAAGGATGTAAGTATTTGACCCATTTAAATCACTGCCTCCCCATGGATATTCATAATCGGGTGGCAGTGATTCAAATGATACAACTCCTGTAGCTGGATCAATTGAGAAATTGNCATCATCTNGACCATTCCCTGTAAGACCGTAGGTAATATTTTGACCTTCGTGGTCAGATGCATTAACATCAAAAACTGGCACGAAAATATCTTCAGTGTAAGTAACTGTTTGATTTCCATCACCATAATCAAAAAATGGATCTTCNGGACCATCAATTACGGTAANCTTAACCGGAACAACAGTGGAATTACCATCATCTAAAACCGTCATATTAAATTCGTAAATCTGGTCACCGTCCGCGGATGCNTGAGAACCAGTACCTTCAAAATCTGGCACCTGTAAGAAGAGCAATTGTGAGTTTGTTCCTTGNGTGGGTTCCATTTTGAATTTAGAGGCATCCGGTCCAGTCAAAGTCCATATAAAGTTGGTGGAGGGTGGATTATCTTTAGGATCACTTGCATTTAAATCGGCGACCAGAGTACCATTNTTTTCCTGAATGTTCTTCAAAAAAGTATTACCACCAAGCTCAGTAGCAAAACCAGTCTGGTATACGACTGGAGGATCCGGAACTTCAGAAACTGTAATATTTAANGGCAATGTGGCAGAGTTAGTACCATCAGTGACAAGAATGTCTATGTAAGTCACACCGGAATAATCTGCTTTAGGAGTAAATTCAAAGGCACCAGTGAAAAAATTCAAGGAATGAGAACCATTAGAATCGTCATAAGTAGTGGAAAATGTGATAGGGTCACCTTCAGGATCTTTAGAGTAAGAAAGCAAATCAGCCGAAATCATAATCTCCTCAGTGGTTTGCATTGAAAGGTAGTATATGGACTGATTTGACTCGTCAAAAAACTCGGGGGCTTCGTTCTGTGCATTCACATCAACCGTAAAATTAGCATCAGCATACCCTCCACGACCGTCTGAAACCCTAACCTCAATAGTAAAACTCGTTTGATTGGATTCATAATCAGAAGCCTGATTAAATCTCAAAGTTCCATTTGCATCCAATGCAAAGACAGAGGTTGCTCCCGCTCTTTCTGTCCAAGTTAGGGTGTCTGGAATTCCGGAATCATTATCATCATCCTGTGCATATTGACTAAGAACCATTTTTGCATTGGTCGTCAAAGGTTCGTCGATATCGAGCGGAACAGGATTGATGACAGGGAAATCATTGATGTCACTAATTTTGACATGGATTGTCTTTTGGTCAGACATTTGATTNGTCCCCGTTTCACGAACTCGGAAAGATACTGAATAAATATTGTTTCCGTCCACATCCAAAGGATTTTCAAAATTCGGTATAAAGCCCGAAACAAAATTTAATTCTCCGGTAGTAGAGTTAACCTCAAATCTAGTCTGGTCGCTACCCCCAGTCTTAAGCCATTGTACGGTAGCATTTTGATCAGCAAGATCAGGATCCGTATGCAACAGATTGGTTACAAAAGTACTGTTTTCAGAAATTGTAACATTAAAATCTGAAAAAGTTGGGTCCAAGGAATCAGGATCTGCATGCTGGGGACTTGCTATAACTGGGGGTTCGGGTTGATCGGTAATAATAATATCCACGAACTGATAGTCAGAAGAATTTTGATCCTGAACATTGATTTTTATGCTATAGTTGTTGTCGTTACCGGCATCTGTTGGATTTTCAAAGTCAGGGACAAAACTATTTTTAAAAACCAACTCAGCGATAAAAGGGGAAGAGGTATTATTTTGGTCAACGAGATCGAAAAATGTGGAATCCATAGTTCCATCACTCAACAGAGAAAAAGTAACAGGCTCATTATCATACTCACGAACAAAAATTTGAATGGGAGTTGAGGCAGAAGTATTTTCAGGATAGTAAAATTCCAAACGTTGTCCTGTTGAATAAGAAGTCACATCCGTTGCTACCCCATCTATCTGGAACTTCCAAATAAGAGGTGGATCTGGTATTGGATCGACGGAAGCCGTGAAAGACTTGGTTGCATAGAGTCCATTTGAATCCTCTACCTTGATGGTAAATGTTTCAGTTTGACTCTGATTAGACTCAGGGAATTGAACAACCGAATCATTTTGTGGCGTGTATGTAAAGTTGAGATCAGTACCCGTGTTTTGATGCCATGTAATCAACCCGCCTTTATTTGGAATATTTACCAACGACCATGTTAATGAGTCGTTATCATCATTTCCACCACCTGCCGCTCCATCTCCACCAAAATCAACATCTGATCCGGATAAAAAATCTGCTGGCATATTCCAGGATCCACCTTCTGTGATGGAAAAAGAAGAACTAAAGTTGGATAATTCATCAATTTGAGGGGCTTCATTCACGTCTTGTAAATTTACCACGATGGGTAAATCAATTGAATAAGTACCATCCGTTACCCTCACAGTAACTTCAAAATTATCATCACTGCCAACATCGCTTTTATCTTCATAATTCATCGATGAGGAAAACCTTAATTCACCAGTATTTGAAATCACGGAAAATTTTGATGCGTCTGCACCACCATTAATTGAATAAGTTAGGGTATTTGTTTTGTCTGAATCTGAAGCGTCCAAATCAACGATTAGATTTGTTGAATTAGTCTCAAGAATTGAGTAATTCGTTTGCGTGGTCACCCATACGGGCGGATCGTCATTGACTGGTGTAATGGTTATATTGACGGTAAAATCATCGTAGAGAGCTGGGTTATTTGGATCCAAGGCACGAATCACAAAAGATTCAGTTCCATCATCGGAACTCGCGTTTGCATCTGGATGATAGTCAATCCATATCTGACTAGATGCAACTTCCGAACCAGTTGTAAGTTCATTGATAGTTCCCATTGGCATAGCAACGGAGGTGGTGCTGTAGTAAACACTACCCCGGGCAGCAGCCGATGCCAAAGTCCATTTTGGTAATGCCCCACCCTCATTGTCGGGATCAGAGACAGTTAAAGTAAAATAATTTCCTGAGTTATCTTTAGTTTTATTGTAAAATGATTCAGCATCTGAATTTATATGATCTTCAAAGATCGTAGTTGTTAAACCCCCAGTGGGCTGAATTGCTGGGGGTTCATCTATATTTAAAATATTTAAGGTAAGAGTATGTTCAATTTGTGCAAAACTTGTATCTGTACCACGAACCGTTAAGGTATATGAATTATTATTACCCGAATCCACGGGATTCTCATAATCTGCTCCGGTATTTGATATAAAGTTTATTGCTCCTGTCGCTTGGTTAATCGAAAAACGATCATTATCATTCTGTCCGGCTGGGAGTGATAGAGTAACAATATCTCCGGCATCCAGTTCTGATGGAATAACAAAGGCAGCCAGTTGTGCCGTTTCTGACAATGAATAAGTGGCATCTTGATAAGCAACTTCACTTACCTGTGCATAATTTTGAAATTTCAATCTTGGAGGATCATTCGTACCAGTCATCTCAATAGTAAAAGAGTGAGTAACTTTCTGTCCGGTAGAATAAGCAGAAGAATTCAAGTCAAAAGTAGCATTTCCCTCAAAATGGGCAAGCGGTGTGTATGTAAGAGAAAATGAAGAATTGGCATCGCCAGTAATTGATATTGATCCAGCACCATTGGATGTGCCCGACTGTATTGGACCAGAACCGGGAACCAAAATCCAATCTTCAAAACTATCTGTGGGCGATCCGGAAATATTACCATCAAGAGTAAAAGTTAGAACATTATCTTCAATACCTGAAAAAACCGGAGCCAATGCACTACCATTACCGTCACCCCCACTCGGATAAGAAATTTGTCCATGCAAACAGAACAACGCTTGCAAACAAGCGAAGAAAACGAAAGCTGTTTTCTTGGAATACATTACAGAGGGACTATTTCACACATTTCTAGACATTTTATTGAGCACAACAAGTTAATAATCTCGGTATAATTTTTATAAACTTTAGTATTTTTGATCAAATCGATTTGCATTCAGGGAATTAAAATCAAATAACCAAAAAAATATAAGAACTTGCCACTTTCAAAGATTTTGTTCCATAGTCGCCACATAATGAGCAGTTCTAATCAAAAAAATGATTCCCTTTCTCAGTACTATTGGCGGGAAAACCTTTCGATCACATTTAAAATCCTTGCCGTTTGGTTTCTAGTTTCCTTTGGGTGCGGAATACTTTTTAAAGACGCACTAGATCAGTTTTCGATTGGAGGTGCCCCACTTGGTTTTTGGATGGCTCAACAAGGCTCAATCTTTTGTTTCGTAATTCTTCTCATTGTTTATTCCTATTTAATGAACAAGCTGGATGAAAAACATGGTTTCCAAGAAGAGGAGAAATAAATGGACCAATCCACCTGGAATTTCATTTTTATCGGAATAACTTTTGGGACTTACATCGGGATTGCAATTTGGTCCCGTGCCGCTTCCACTAAGGAATATTACACTGCGAGCGGGAGCGTTTCCCCATTTGCAAACGGGATGGCAACTGCTGCTGACTGGATGTCAGCTGCAACTTTTATTTCTATGGCAGGGGGGATTGCCGCGGCCGGTTACGGAGCCTCAAAATTTTTAATGGGTTGGACAGGAGGCTTTGTCCTTTTGACCACTTTAATGGTTCCATATCTTAGAAAATTTGGAAAGGCTACTGTTCCGGATTTTGTGGGTGATCGTTTTTATTCAAATGGAGCCAGACTTGTTGCTGTAATCTGTGCAATTTTTATTTGTATGACCTATATCATGGGCCAGATGAGAGGGGTAGGCATTGTTTTCTCTAGGTTATTTGACATTGAAATTTGGATGGGAGTTATGATCGGGGGTGGTATCGTATTTTTTTATGCCGGTTTAGGCGGTATGAAAGGAATAACCTACACTCAGGTTGCTCAATATTGCGTGATGGTTTTTTCCTACACGATCCCAGTTATTTTCATATCTATTATCATTACGGGTAGTGCTATTCCCCAGCTTGGTTTGATCGGAGATTATGTAAAGGAAGGTCCAACAAAAATTGTTCCCTTACTACAAAAAGTTAATCAAATATCGGTGGATCTTGGCTTTAAGGAATATACTGCCGGAACAGCGAATAAATTGGACCTTTTTTGTATAACTGCTGCCCTCATGGTTGGCACGGCTGGGCTACCCCATGTAATCGTTCGTTTTTTCACAGTTAAGAATGTTAAAGCCGTTCGTAAGTCTGCCTATTGGACCCTAAGTTTTATTGCTATTATTTACCTCACAGCACCTGCTTTAGGAATGTTTGCCAGAACCAACTTTATTGAAGAGATCAATCAAAAGAAATACGAGGAAGCTCCTTCATGGTTTAAAAACTGGGAAAATCAGGGAATGATAGCATGGGTTGACAAAAATGAAGATGGAATCATGCAATATAGAGCAGGTGATGTATTCGCAGGAAAGCCAAACTTTGACGACGAAGCACGAGTTGAAGGTAGCCCCCGCCCGGTAAAAAATAAACTAAGCAATTCTCCTAATGAAGTTTACTATGATAAAGACATAATCGTATTAGCAAACCCAGAAATGGCGGGTCTACCCAGCTGGGTAATTGCCTTGGTAATGGCGGGTTGTGTCGCTGCGGCACTCTCCACAGCTGCAGGTCTACTGTTAGTTCTATCGACATCAATTTCTCATGATTTAATGAAAAAAATCTTAAAGCCAGATATTTCCGACAAGCAGGAGATAAGATATGCCAGAATTGCCTCCTTTGGTGCACTAGTTATCGCAGCTTACTTTGGGATTAATCCACCCTCTGAATTTGTAGCCAAAACGGTAGCTTTTGCTTTTGGACTAGCTGCATCTTCTTTTTTCCCAACTTTAATCATGGGAATTTTTTCCAAAAGAATAAATCGGGAAGGAGCAATTGCTGGAATGATTGGTGGGATTGGTTTTACATTAAGTTATGTTATTTATTTTCAATTTATCTCAGAAACTAAGGATTTTTGGTTTGGGGTTTCTCCTGAGGGAATTGGTTTCATCGGTATGTTCATAAATTTTTTCGTCGCGTTCATCATTAGCTCAATGACCCCAGCTCCACCTACGGAGGTTCAAAAAATGGTAGAAAATATCCGCATCCCCAAAGGTTCTGGGGATGCAATTAGTCATTAGCTATTATAATTAAAACTTGCCTTAATTTTTACTCACATATCACCAATTATTATGAAACTTCAAATTCCTCTTCTCTCATAACTAACAATTTCTACTTTTCTGTTCTGCCAAAACGCTTCGGCTCAGCAAAGCGGTGATTATCATTTAGGATTTCGTGTAACGCCTAGAATAAGTACCTAAGGGGTGGGCATCGAAGCTGCGAAGGGGTTTACTCCCAGTTTTGGTTTGCGTGCGGGATTTAATTATTTTTCTTACGGATATGAAGCTACCGAATCAGATGTGAGTTATGATCTGGATTTAGAATTAAAAAGTTTTGGAATCATGGCTGACTGGCACCCCTTTCAAGGTGCTTTCAGACTAAGCGGTGGTTTATTGATTAACGGGAACGGTTTGACTGGGAATGCCAAACCAACCGGCCAAGTTAAAATCGGTGATACTGACTACACTTTAAACTCAATTGATCTTGAGATTTCTTACAATAAATTAGCACCTTACTTTGGCCTTGGGTGGGACACAACCTTCGGGGGTTCGAACAATTGGGGTTTTGCTTTTGATCTTGGGCTTATTTATTCCGGATCACCCGAAGCCAGCCTGTCGTTAAATCCTGCCAATACGGTTTCAGCTGCAGACTTAAATAAAGAAAAAAATGAACTGCAAAACGATTTGGACTCTTTAAAATGGTGGCCCGTGGTTAGTGCTGGTCTGGTTTATCAGTTCTAATAACTCTTCATTGCTGCTATTTAATATATGTCAGCAAATAAGATTTTTTAAGGGATAAAATTCACCCAAAGCCGTTAATTAGCTTTACACTAAAGTTTAGCTAAACAACTATTCAACTCGTTCGCCTTTTCCTAAAAAATCCAGTATTTAAAATTATGAATATTAATAGAAGAAAATTCATCGCACAGTCGTCTTTATTTAGCACTTTTGCAATCAGTGGAACTAAGTCTTCAGGAAAAATTATTGGTGCCAATGATAGAATCAATGTTGCTGTTTGTGGTATCAAGGGAAGAGGTACATCCCACATGGGTGGGCATGGCAGACAAAAAAATGTCGTGATTTCACATTTGGTCGACCCTGACTCACGACTTCATGACGCCCGTAAAAAATTCATAATATCCAAATTCAAAAATTCACCATCTTGTGTACAGGATGTAAGGAATGTTTTGGACAATAAGGATGTGGATGTAATTTCGATTGCTACGCCAAATCACTGGCATAGTTTGATGTCGATATGGGCATGCCAAGCAGGTAAAGATGTATATGTTGAAAAGCCCCTTAGCCATAATTTATTTGAAGGAAAAAAACTGGTTGAAGCTGCAAAAAAATATAACCGAATAGTCCAGCACGGCACCCAAAACCGTTCATTAAGCAAGTGGTCAAATCTGGCCAATGAAATTGCGTCAGGAAAAAAAGGCCGCCTTGAAGTAGCTCTAGGAACATGTCATAAAAGAAGAAATTCTATTGGTCATAAAGGTACCAAAAACCCACCAACTGAGCTTGATTTCGATCTATGGACTGGACCAGCACCAAAAGAAAAGTACCATGAAAATTTAGTACATTATAACTGGCACTGGTTTTGGAATTATGGAAATGGTGACATCGGAAATCAAGGGGTTCATCAAATAGACATTGCCAGATGGATGATTCCCGGAGCAGTTTGGCCAAAGAAAGTTTTTTGCGTAGGGGGAAGATTTGGCTACCAAGACCAGGGAGAAACCGCCAATACCCAACTAGCTATTTTTGATTACGGCGAATCCCTGCTTGTCTTTGATGTCCGTGGACTTGCTGGAAAATCCAATATGGGAGTTTCAAACCATGTGTATTTCAGCAAAAATGAAATTCAGGAAAACACCCGCAGTCATGGGATCAAAGGAATCAAAGACCCACTGGCCGAGCGGGGAAAAGTGGATATCTTCGAAAATTTCATACAGGCAGTTCGAAGCAGAAAAGAAGAGGACCTCGACGCTCATGTCTTTGAAGGTCATGTTTCAAGCGGGCTCTGTCATTTGGCAAACATTTCTTATCTATTAGGAGAGAAATCATCTTTTAACAAAAAAAATAAAGCATTTGGGGATAATAAGAAAGCCTTCGAATATTTCGAACGTATGCAGGAACACCTAAAAGAAAATGGATTAAAGCTTGAAGAAACTGATTATATTGTAGGACGCACGCTTCATTTTGATTCCAAATCAGAATCGATTATTGGTGATGACGAAGCAAATAAC
>NZKY01000065.1 GCA_002694035.1 Opitutia bacterium | reverse complement strand
TACAGGGGAGCAGACTTGACGGTCTTGAGGTGCTTAAGTTGCTTAAAGAGCGTCTGCCTAACTTACCGGTTGTTATAATCAGTGGTCACGGCAATCTTGAAACGGCGGTCAGCGCTATCAAGATTGGGGCTTATGATTATATTGAAAAACCGTTCAAATCTGACCGGCTTTTGTTGGTCATTCAAAGGGCAATAGAAAACTCTAAGCTCAAAAGAGAAAATTCCGAATTGCGTCGCAAAACGGGACAATATGAGCTTATTGGTGACTCTATAGCTGTTCAGAAACTTAGAAGTTCCATTAACAAAATTGGCCCAACAAATAGCCGGGTTTTGATTACTGGGCCATCCGGTTCTGGTAAGGAGCTTGTTGCGCGTGCGTTACATAAAAATTCGGAACGCGCTGTGGAGCCATTTGTGGCAATTAATGCTGCCATTCTTGAGCCGGAAAATATGGAATATGTTCTTTTTGGACGTATTGAAGATGGGGATGTAATGCCGGGTCTGCTCGAACAGGCGCATGGTGGTACACTCTATATTGATGAGGTCGGTGAGATGCCGCTTGATACACAAGGCAAAATCTTACGGGTCTTAACTGAACAAAAATTCGTCCGTCTTGGTGGCGGCCCGAATGTTTCAGTTGATATCAGGGTGATGTCGTCAAGTTCCAGAGATTTGAATAATCATATTTCTAAGGGGTTGTTTAGAGAAGACCTTTATCACCGATTAAATGTCGTGCCGATTGAAGTGCCTTCTTTGGCGCAAAGGCGAGAAGATATCGGCATGNTGGTTNATAATTTTGTCGACTATCTTGTCANTACTTCAGGCTTTGCCCCGCGCAAAATTGCACCTGATGCGCTTGCAGTCATGCAATCTCATGCCTGGCCTGGAAATGTTCGTCAACTGAGAAATTGTGTTGAGAATATGCTAATTTCTGCGGCTGATAGTGAGCATGATACAATCACTGCTGATATGTTGCCGGCTGATNTTCTTTCGGCGACTAAACTCAATATTGANGAAAGTGANAGCACGCATATTATGACGCTTCAATTGCGTGAAGCCAGAGAGATNTTTGAAAAACAATATCTCTTGGCGCAAATAGACAGATTTGGTGGGAATATATCGAAAACCGCTGAATTTGTAGGTATGGANCGTTCGGCTCTTCATCGTAAACTTAAAACACTTGGGGTGAAACCAACCAAACGNCTTAAACCGGCCTAAAGGTNAATCAGAGGAACGANAATGCGCGTAATTATATGTGGTGCCGGGCAGGTGGGTTTTGGTATTGCCCGGCATNTGGCTGCAGANGGTAATGATGTCACAGTTGTTGACAGATCTTCAGAGCTTATCCAGCGTATAAATAATACANTGGATGTGCGTGCTCTTGTCGGTCACGGCTCCCATCCTCAAGTGCTTGAAGATGCAGGTGCTGANGNTGCGGATATTCTTATAGCCGTGACCGCCTCTGATGAGGTCAATATGGTGGCCTGTCAGGTTGCCTTATCGCTTTTTTCTGTTCCAAAACGTATTGCGCGTATTCGTGACCAAAAATACCTTGAAAAAGAATGGAAAGATTTATTCAGCCGGGAGGANCTTCCTGTTGATGTGATTATTTCTCCAGAACGCGCGGTTGCCGACCAAGTTATGCGGCGNCTAGANATNCCAGGTGCTTATGACACAGCGAGTTTTGGCAATAAAAATATTCAGTTTCTTGCCATTAATCTTGATGAGAACTGTCCTGTTCTTGAAACCCCGTTAAAACAATTAACCGATCTTTTTCCGGATCTGCAGGCGACAGTAATTGCGGTNAAACGGGATGGAAAATTATTTGTTCCTAAAAGTGATGATTTGATGATGGCTGGGGACAGTGCATTTTTGGTGACTGCATCGGAAGATTGTGATCGNACNATGACCATTTTTGGTCATGAGGAACAAGAGGCACGAAACCTGATTATCGTCGGNGGGGGNAATATTGGTTATCACGTTGCCCGCCAACTTGAAAAAAATGGTGTGCGCAATTCAGTTCGCCTTGTTGAAAATAGTGAAATACGGGCAAGGAATATTGCTGAGNCCTTAAGTGATAGCACTGTACTGCTTGGTAGTGGCCTTGAGCCGGATATTCTNTCTGAAGCCGGCGTTAGGGATGCCGAGATNCTTTTGGCACTNACCAATGATGATCAGGTTAACCTCCTNACAACTATGCTGGCGCGAAATGAGGGGTGTGAGCGCGCGCTTTGCCTNATTAACAACACGTCTTTTTTACCNCTTGGGCAATCTATTGGTCTGGATATTTCCATNAACCCACGCGCGATNACTGTTTCGTCTGTTCTTCAGCATATACGGAAAGGGCATGTACTTGCCGTTCACACAATTGAAGACGGTGAAGCGGAAATCATTGAGGCAGAGGTNTTGGAAACATCTGCTTTTGTTGGNCAGAAATTGCGTCAATTAAATTTGCCAGACACGATGCGCATCGGCGCAATATACCGGAATGATGAGGTGATGATGCCAAGAGGCAATTTCGAATTTAAAGTCGGTGATAGAATTGTGCTTTTTGTTTTGACCGACGCAGTGAACGAAGCTGAAAACTTTTTTAGCGTCGGGCTGGAATATTTCTAAGAATTATGTCCTGGGGAACAATTATATTNTGCTTGGGGTGGGGCGGNGTTCTGCTTTCCACAACTATGCTCATTCCTATTGGTTGGGCGGTATTTCAAGCTGATAATATTTATGTTGGTCGGTTCGTGATTAGCCTTATGATTTCAAGTTTNATATCGGTTGCTTTTGTTTTGGTTGGTAAAAGCAAAGATGTCAGGCCTGTTCAAAAAAGTGAACTTTTTCTAATATCTGTTTTTCTGTATTTATATCTTCCCTTATTGGCCGCCCTTCCATTCTTCTCTCTAGGGAGTAATGTTGGGCAGAGTGTTGGTTTCTGGGGAGCTTATTTTGAAGCTGTCTCCGGCCTCACAACAACCGGGGCAACAATATTTAANAACCCNGAATTAGTAAATGAATCGCTTTTAATCTGGCGTTCGACACTTGGTTGGTTAGGAGGTGTTCTTATCCTGTCGCTCGGTGTGGCGCTTATGGCGCCAAATGGTTTNTTTGGTATTAGTCTTAAGCCTTTAAATATTCGGCAAAATGCAAATGAGTCATTGCCTCATCGATTGAGGCGATCTTTTCGATATGTCGTGAAGCCTTACCTTGNTCTGACAGNTATCGGTATAATGTTGTTGGGCTTAACCGGAACTGAATTGGCTGATACAGTTTCTCTGACTTTCAATGCNGTATCAACAACAGGCTTTTCGTTGTCGTTNACCCCATTNGANNGTTTNCTGAATTCNNNAGCTTTTGCAGTTCTAAGNTTGTTGATGTTTGTTGGAAGTCTCAGCTATCCTCTTTTGATTGCTGCACAATCTTTNAAAGTGGATACNTTTAAGGAGGATAGAGAAATTCAGGATTTTGTCCTGACTATTATCTTTCTGGGCTTGGTGCTAGCTTTGTTTTTTCCAGATAACAGTTTGCTTGTCTCAATAACGATGGCAATCAACATGATCTCGACGACTGCGTTTGTAATATCTGACCCGGTTATCATCACAAATTATTTACCGGCTGCCATATTTTTCTTACCCGTCTTAATTGGTGGCATGACACTTTCAACTGCTGGGGGACTGAAGGTNTTACGATTTTATCTTTTGATAAAACGTNTCACCTATGAGGTTGTTAATTTACCATATCCGAATTCAGTTGAGTCGATGCATTATGGTGGGAAATTTGTCAGTAAAGAAACGATGGCCTCTGTTTGGGGCTTGTTTTTGATGTATTTTATCGGTTTTGTCGGTAGTTTTTTAATTTTGTCTTTTCTGACAAGTGATTTTGAAAGTGCGTGGTTGCTGGCGCTGGCGCTGCTGAATAATGCAGGGGGTGTTATTTATATGGCAGGGTATTTTGATTTATTGATGGATATGCCTCCAATTAGCCATATTTTAATGTCAATCATAATGATACTAGGAAGATTAGAGTTTCTCGTCGTTCTTGTGATTTTACTGCCAAAACTTTTAATTCGCGGAAATTAAATTCGTAATTGAAAGAAGAAATTAAAGAAGAATTTTATGACCCGAATTGCTTATGTTGACGGTGCTTATCTTCCCTTCGATCAAGCAGGGGTGCATATTGAAGACCGTGGTTATCAGTTTGCAGATGGCGTTTATGAGGTGTTCGCACTAATTGACGGGCAAATGTTGGATGTGGAAGAACATTTAGAACGCCTTGATTTATCGCTTCAGAAAATCAATCTTGCCTCTCCAGTTTCTAAGCCGGCCTTGTTGGTAATTTTAAAGGAAACAATACGCGCAAATAATATTAAGGACGGTTTGGTTTATATGCAGATAACGCGGGGCAGGGCGGCGCGTAATCATGCATATCCAGCGACCCCACAGCCTGTTTTAAGTGTTACCGTAAGACCAATAAATGAAACTCACCGTCGCCATGTTGCAGAGGCGGGGATTAAAGTTATCAGTATTGAGGATCAGAGGTGGAAGCGGTGTGATATTAAATCCATTTCCCTTTTGCCAAATGTAATGGCGAAGCAAGCTGCAGTTGAAGCCGGCGCACAAGAAGCTTGGATGATTGACGGGGAGGGATTTGTTACTGAAGGGGCGTCAACAACTGCCTGGATTGTTGATAAAGCCGGCAAGTTAAGAACCCGTCCACTTGCGAATGACATTCTGGATGGTATCACGCGGCAAATGCTACTTTCACTTATAAACGAATTGAAACTTGAACTGGATGAGGTGCCGTTTACCCTTGATGAAGCATATTCTAGTAAAGAGGCCTTCTCTTCGGCTTCAAGTTTGATTGTCATGCCAGTTGTTGATATTGACGGTCACGAGATTGGGAATGGGAGGCCGGGGAAAATCACAACCCAATTACTAAATAATTATAAAATATCAAATAACTGAATTTATCAGTTAACTTCTTCTTTAAAATTAGTGTAAAGTAGAATTTGTCTTCGATGTCTGGAGACACCGGATTGTTGCGTTAGAGGAGAAGCATCCGGGCGTTTAATTTGGCTGCCTCCCCAGTCGTAAAAATGGGGTTTACCCATGTCTGAGAAAAACCTTCAAGACTCTTTCTTAAATCATGTTCGTAAAAATCGTATGCCACTGACTATTTTCTTGGTAAATGGCGTCAAACTGCAAGGTGTTGTCACATGGTTTGACAACTTTTGTATGTTATTAGCTCGTGATGGTCATTCACAGCTTGTCTATAAACATGCAATATCAACAATAATGCCTACACAGCCGATAGAAATTTTTGAAGCTGATCAGGGTGATGAAGTTCCTAGAGAAGAATAAGCTAAAGACGAGCCTTATAAGTTTTTTGTTTTAGCTGATTGCCACATGGCCTCCAATTCGGCCAGTGTTAGACTGCTCATATCTTTATCTAGGGTTTGAGCTTGTTTCTCCATATCATTAAAACGGCTTGAAAATTTTTGATTTCCGGCGCGAGCAGCCTTTTCTGGATCAATCTTTAAGTGACGCGCTAAATTAGCGATGACGAACATGACATCACCCATCTCCTCTAACAACCTATCTGTTGCACCATTTTGTTCGATCTCTTCGCGTAATTCGCCCAATTCTTCATCCAGCTTATCAAAAACCTGTGAAATTTCAGGCCAGTCAAATCCGACTTGGGCCGCGCGTTTTTGTAATTTAACGGACCTTGTCATGCCGGGTAGGGTAATGGGTATATCGTCCAAAAGAGATTGAGGCATGGCTCCTAATTTAGCCTCTTTTTCTTTGGCTTTAATGAATTCCCAACTGTTTTTGACGTCTTCTGCAGATTTAACAGTTTCATCAGCAAAAACATGAGGATGACGGCGCTGCATTTTATCGGATACGGCATGTGCAATATCGTCAAAGTTAAATAATCCAGCTTCTTCTGCCATTTGTGAGTGAAAAACAACTTGTAGAAGTAAATCACCAAGTTCATCTTTCAAATCATCCATATCATCTCGCTCAATGGCATCAACGACTTCATAAGCTTCTTCGATAGTATAGGCGGCAATAGACTTAAAGTTTTGCCTTAAATCCCATCGACAGCCAGTTTCTGGTGTCCTTAGTTGTTTCATAATGTCTAGGATGCGGTTAATGCCATTATTTTTAGTCATTTAATAATAATAATTTACCAAAGTGGGGATGACCAGCTATCTTTGTAATATGTATAAAAAACCACCTATAAGAGGGTTTTACTGGTGCTTATTCTATAATTATAGGAGACAAAATATTCGCATAATATATATTATGACAAATTATTGTTAGGTTGTGGAGCCATCAATTATAATCTAGGTAAATTTCAAGCCCATCATAAGCCGGACGGATGTGATCCGGCAGTTCTTTGCAAAGAGTAGCGTAATCCATATCAATATGAAGATTTGTAAGGTATGCTTTTTTAACTTTTAATCTTTCAATATGCTCGAGTGTTTTCTCAAGATGAAAATGGGTGGGATGAGGCGTTTGGCGTAATGCATCAACAATCCAAACATCTACACCCTTTATATATTTCATACTTTCCTTTGGTAATTCACTTATATCACTCGAATATGCCATATTGCCTATTTTGTAACCGAGAGATCTAATGCGACCATGTTGTTGATAAAATGGGATGACGTCTACTGTGCCGCCTTCCCCCTCTAGCTGTAAAGGTTTGAGTGGGTCTGTAATCCGACAATCCTCTAAAATAGACGGATAGCCACTGTTCTTTAACTCCTCAAAGCAATACTTAAACCTTGTTTTAATAGTTTGAGCCGTCGCCTCATCCATCCAGACTGGTATACGTCTCAAATGTTTATAAACCAAGGCACGCAAATCATCGATACCATGCGTTTGATCGGCATGGTCATGCGTAAGTAAGACTGCATCAATGCGATCAACACCCGCATCGATAATTTGCTCTCTTAAATCGGGTGAGGTATCTATCACAATGTTTCTGTTGCCTTGCGTGTTTTCAATTTGGATTAGTAATGAACAACGTCTTCGTCTGTTTTTTGGTTCATTTGGGTCACAAATTCCCCAATCACCG
>NZKY01000064.1 GCA_002694035.1 Opitutia bacterium | reverse complement strand
TCTTTTCATTTGGCGCGCATTTTAATACCATTGAAGACATGGATGACGGGGTTAGAAAAAATCAACCCGGTCAATACCTTGGCGCAAGAAAAAGAATTGTAAAAAAACAACGCAAACCAATTGATCTTATAAAAAGAGATTTTATATCGCTCAATATTGATTTGAAACAAATGGGTGTTGGAGGTGATGATAGTTGGGGTGCTAGAACTCTAAATAAATATATTATTGAGCCCGGTGATTATGAATTTTCCTTTACAATTAACCCATTAAGGTAAAAATCAAATTCTCTTTTTTTTATTAGTTTTTTTATTGATTTAAATAACTCTAATATAATTACTTAATGATTTCGTAATATTTTAAGCATTAAAATAAGAATATAATATTGTAAAAAATAAAATTATTCACTACATTGTATTTTAATACAACTATTAATTAATATATATGAAATCTTTTAGCTTTAAATTAATTAAAGCATTCTTCACTATATCATTATTGTTTGTTTCTTTTGGACTATTGGCTCAGCAAACTGTTTCTGGAACAGTTTCTGATTCTGATGGTAACCCTATACCAGGCGTTAGTATTGTAGAAAAAAATACTACAAATGGTACCGTATCAGATTTTGATGGAAACTTTCAATTAAGCGTAGGTGAAAATGCTGTCCTTATGTTTAGTTACATAGGATATATAACAATTGAACAAAATGCAACATCTGCATCAATGAGTGTAACACTTGAAGAAGATGTAGCAAAATTAGATGAGGTCGTTGTTGTTGGTTATGGATCCCAAACCAAAAAAACCCTGACGGGTGCCGTTGGTACTGTTTCAGCCGAACAACTTACATTAAAGCCCGCGCAAAATACTTCTGAACTTCTATTTGGAACTGTTGCAGGTCTTTCTGTTAGACAAACTGGTGCACTACCAGGATCTGATTTTGCGACTATAAGAATTAGAAACTTTGGAGCGCCATTAGTTTTGGTTGATGGAATTCAAGCGACTTTTGGTCAAGTTGATCCAAATGATATTCAGTCAATTTCTGTTCTTAAGGATGGTGCAGCATCAATATATGGGTCACGTGCAGGAAATGGTGTGGTTCTGATTACAACCAAAAGAGGAAGTGATGCTCCAGAAGGTGCAAAGTTCACATATCATGGTACAACCACATGGTCAACACTTACAACAAGACCCGAAACAGTAAATGCACACCAATTTGCGCAACTGATGGAGGAGGTTGGTTTAGGCGCTGAGAATGAAATGCCTGATTATTTGGATTATGATCCACAAAGACAAAGAGTTTTTAACAGCCTAACTGGCGAGGACTTTGATGGAATTGATTGGTATGATGCTGCCTATAGAGACTGGACGCCACAACAACAACACAACCTTAGCGCAAGAGGAAGAAGTAATAAAATTGGATATTTTATATCTCTTGGATTTACGGACACAGAAAGCGCGTTTAGAGCTGCTGATTTCAAACAAAATCGTTATAATGTCAGAGCAAATTTAGATGCTCAGTTTAATGATAATTTAAGTGCACAAGTTGACATGTCATATTTTCAAACAACTCTTGATAGAGCAAATTTTGGAATAAATGAAATGTATAATAGACTTTCAACGGGTAAGCCAACCAACCTTGCTATATTTCCTGATCCTTCGTATGCATCTCACACCGGTGCTGCAACTCCTTTCTCACCAATTTACATGATGAGAAAAGAATTTTCAGGGACGAGAGTGGATAGAGACAATAACTTAAGAGCGAGACTAGCCTTAACTTATGATGTTCCATTTATTGACGGCCTTGAAGCCACTGTTAGTCTTAATATGGAAAGTCAGACAGAGTGGAATAAAAATATTGTTAAACAATTTCCTCTTTACACATATGATCCATCTAGAGGTGAGGGTGATGCTGCCTATGTTCAATTTGGTACTTTTCAAAGAGACCGTATAAGTGTGAATTCTGATAGGGACATGGAGTTGCTACCTAGAATTACATTGAATTACGAAAAGGAGTGGGAAGATCATAAAATTTTAGCAACTTTTGTTGCTGAGTCTACAACTTTTGAAAGGGATTATATGTTTGCATCAAGGACCGACCCGTTATCATTTGAGGCTCCTTATTTGAATTATTCATCAGAAGCCGAAAGAGACAATGGAGAAATATTTTCAGAGAGTGCAAGATCGAGTTATGTAGGTAGGGTAAATTATTCACTAAAAGACAAATACCTATTCGAAGCAATAATGAGAGCGGATGCATCTGCTAGATATGCCGTTGAAGGTAGATGGGGTTATTTCCCAAGTCTGAGTGCAGCATGGAGAATTTCTGAAGAAGATTTTATGGCTGATAATTCCTCATGGAATAATTTAAAGCTTAGAGCCTCCTTTGGAATAATGGGAAATGATGCTGTTTCAAACTTTGACTTTTTAACAGGTTTCAATATTGCCAATGGTTTCTATCTCTTCAACGGAACACCATATCCAATTATCTCATCTGCTGGTTTAGCAAATGCGCTAATTTCATGGGAAACAATGAAAATTGCCAATATTGGTGTTGATGGTACACTTTGGGATGGAGGACTTGGATTTGAATTGGATGTTTTCTACAGATTGAGAGAAGATATTCTTGCTATTCCTCAGGCTGATATTCCCTTCCATTTTGGTGCATCTCTTCCTAGAACTAATTTAAATTCAAGAGATAATCGTGGATTTGATTTGATGTTGACACATAAGGGAAAAATTGGAGATATTCAATACGAAGTAAATCCTATGATTTCCTACACAAGGGGTAAATACGTTGATTGGGAGGAAAATGTGAGACCAACATCAGGAGAAGATTTGACTGACGAGCAAATTGCTGAAAATATTCTATGGAATGCACGTTATACTAGGTCAGGCAAATGGGATGACGAACAATGGGGATTCGTAACAAACGGATTTTTTACAAATCAAGCACAGATTGACAATCACCCAGTTGATATCGATTTAGCCGGTAATCAAACAATGATTGTTGGAAATTTGATTTTTGTAGATCAAAACGGTGATGGAATAATTGATTGGAAAGACCAAGTTGTAATTGGTCAGTCAGGTATGCCAAAATGGAACTTTAGTACTTTTACTTCCTTTAAATGGAAAAATTGGAGTATTGATGCTTTGTTCCAAGGTGCTACTGGATATACAGTCAATTTTACATCAGCAGCTGGTTATGGTGGAATTTCAGGACATCAAACAATTGCCAAGAAGTTCCAATTTGAGAATAGATCATTATTGGGACCTAATGGTGATATTGAGGTGTTGAGAAAATTCCCACCTGCTTTCACAACAGGCGGTGTTCCTCAAAGTGATCAAAGAGCAAACGATTTTACAAGAATTGATGCTTTTTATTTAAGATTAAAAACTTTAAATATCACTTATAATATACCACAATCGATAACTAATTCATTAGGTTTGGATTATGTTCAAGTTTATGGTTCAGGATCCAACGTACTAACTTGGGACAACTTTGGAGTTTATTCAGGTACTTACGACCCTGAAATATTGCAGGGTTACAATGACAGACCAGCCGGTCAAGGAGATGGTGGTGTTGATAGGGCTTATCCAAACGTAAGAACTTGGACAGCAGGTCTTAAGATTGGATTTTAATTATAATAATATTAACTTTGAAAACTATGAAAAAACTTATTTTATTTTTAATATCATTCACATTTATTGTGGGTTGTGCTGACCTTGATTTGCAGCCAACCAATATGATTGCTGAAGATGCTGTAAAGAAAGATCCAAAATTGGTTGAAGCTTTCCTTACAAAGATATACGCCAATGCTGTTTTTGAGCCAAACGAAGTTTCTGGCCAGCCACAGCAAAATCGTCTTAGTGATGGTGTTGTTGGTGGTGAATATACTTTAATGGCACCATGGCAACAACCTATTCCAGCATCATATAATATTCCAACATCATCTGGATCACACGCTCTTTTAAACAGNTGGCATTATGGTAACATACGTTCTGCCAATGAAATTATTCAAATCCTTGCTGAAGCTAGTTTTGATCCTGCAACTGTTGCAGCTCAGACTGCTGAAGCAAAATTTCTAAGAGCTTGGATGTATTTGGATATGGCAAAAAGATATGGTGGTATGCCAATTGAAGATACTCCTAAATCAATTGATGCTGGTGTTGACGAATTGATGATACCTAGATCAACGTTAAAAGAAACATATGATTTTATTATTTCGGATTTNGATGCAGGNATTGCTGACTTACCAGGTGTCGCTNTAAATGGTAAAGCTACCAAGTGGGCTGCTCATGCATTAAAGAGTAGAGCAGCATTGTATGCAGCAAGAATTGCAAAGTATCATCCACAATCGTCAAATGGTTTAACATCTATCCCTGCAAGTGAAGCGAATGCTTATTACCAAATGGCCCATGCATCTGCCAGTGCTGTGATTGATGGTGGAAAACATCCATTGCACAGAGGAGGCGGAACTTACCAAAAGACATTTGGTGAGATATTCTATCAAAAGTCAAATTCTGAGCATATTTTTGTTGAAGAGTATGATTTAGCGCTAGGGAAAACCCATACTTGGAGTGGTTATGGATTACCTGATGGCTTTAAGGCTGGATGGGGATCAAACATGCATCCTTACACGCATTCTGATGCGAGATTTGAGCACAAAGACGGGTCACCTGGAAATAAATACCACAACCTTTTCAACAATAGAACGTTTTTCGATTTAGAGGAGGTTATTTACACAAAAGATCCAAGATACCTTGCAACATTTTTTACTCCNGAGGATATTTTCCAAGGAAGAGAAGTTTGGTTTCATGACAATTCTGTCGGTGCTGGTACTGTAAAAGGAAGAGCTGGTAATACAGCCCCTCAAAGGGCACCAGTNCGAAATAGAAATAGAGGAGGTCGATTGCTTCAAAAAAGAATTGACCCTGCTATTGAATTTCCACCATTCGGGACAGATGAAACTCCTTACATAGTATTGAGAACTGGTGAAATGTATTTGAATGGAGCTGAGGCTGCATTTGAGATGAACTTACCTGTTAGAGCAAAAGAATTATTAAACACTCTAAGAGGAAGGGTTGGTATGCCACCAAAAGATAACCTAACACTAGACTTGATTAAAAATGAACGTTTTGTTGAGTTATTTGCAGAAAATCACCATTACTGGGATTTAAGAACATGGAAAGATGCTGAAGCTGCAATCCACATGAGAGCGAAGTTTGGAACAAAATGGTATAGAAGAAAGTCTGATGGCAAGTACAAAGCCAGACAGTGGAGATGGAACTTTTCCCAGAATACTCCATTTTTAGAAAATATGTATTGGTTGCCTTTTGGAAATGGTAGATTATCGGATAATCCAAATCTTATTGAAAATCCAGGATACTAAAAAGGTTTAACCTAGAAAAAAAAGGATCTAATTTTATTAGGTCCTTTTTTGTTTTATGAGAATATTATTTTTTTTATTTCTTTTCATTTTTTCATGCAGTGAAAAAAACACCCAACACAATCTTGTATTTATAATTGTTGATGATTTAGGATGGAAAGATGTTGGTTATATGGGTTCAGATTTTTATGAAACACCCAACATAGATAAATTAAGTGACAATAGCACTGTATTTAATTCTGCATATTCTGCAAGTCCAGTCTGTTCACCTACAAGAGCATCTATAATGACTGGGAAACACCACATCAGAGTCAATATTACAGATTGGATACCTGGTGTTGATCCAAAAAATAGATATTTGGTTGGTCCTGAGGATATGCACCAACTTCCTCTGGAGGAAGTTACCATTGCTGAAATATTAGAATCCAATGGATATTCAACAATGTACTCTGGAAAATGGCACTTGGGTAGTGAAGGATTTTACCCAGAAGATCAAGGATTTACAATTAATAAAGGAGGTTTTGAGAAGGGTAGTCCGATGGGGGGATATTATTCACCTTATAAAAACCCAAAATTATCAGATGGCCCTAAGGGAGAATACTTAACAGAGCGCCTGACTGACGAGTCAATTAAATTTATAAAAGAAAGGGATGTTTCTAAACCATTTGCTGTCTTTTTATCTTTTTACAATGTCCACACACCCATTCAAGCAAATCTAAAACACATAGACTATTATGAAAATAAGTTGAAAAAATATTCAGATGCTACTATTCAAACAACAAATGAGGGTAAGGCAATCAGTGTTTTAAACCAAAGAAACCCTAATTACGCTTCAATGGTCCACTCAACGGACGAAAATATAGGTAGATTAATATCATTTTTAAAAGATA
>NZKY01000009.1 GCA_002694035.1 Opitutia bacterium | reverse complement strand
TCCTGGAAATGTAGCTGAACCTAATGCTGGCTTAACATCAAATGATTTTGGTTTAACACAAAGTGGTAGTTATGACGACACAACTCCAAAGGTCGCACTAACATATTTTGTCAATGATGACGTGAGTGTTTATGCAAGTTACACTGAGGGTTTCCGCAGTGGTTCGTTTGATGCTCGTGCTCGTACTATTGACTCTTTCTTGAATAGTCGACCAGGACCCGAAACTGTCGAAAGCATTGAGTTAGGCTTCAAGTCATTATTGAATGATGGAAAAATTCTTCTAAATGTGGCCATATTCGAGTCTGAATATACAGACATTCAGAAGTTAGCGTTAGAAGATTGTGTAGGTGGTGTGAGCCTAGCTTGCCCATCTGGTAATGCACAACGTCTGATTAATGCAGCTGAAGCCACGATAGAGGGTATCGAAATCGAAACGAAAGCTTTTGTAACAGATAGTTTGGTTCTAGAGGGTTCTCTTGGTTACGTAGACGCTGGATATGACAGCTTCATAGGTTTTGATGCAGACGGCACACCGGGCTATGATGCAGCTACGGATCCTGCAGCAGCTGCGGCGTTGCCTTTCGAGAGAGTTCCTGAGCTGACATATACTGTAGCTGCAAGCTACAATGTGCCAATGGCTAGTGGTTCAGAACTAGACTTTCGGGTTTCTTATGCATTTACAGATGAGTTCACTAATAACGCAACCGGAACAGCGTCTATAATTACAGACTCATATGGTTTAGTTGATGCTAGTGTTTCTTACACTCGGGAGAGTGATGGCTTGAAACTTACTCTATTTGGTAAAAATATTACCGACGAGGAATATCACGATTTTGCTCTTGATAATGCTTTAACCAGATTAACTTGGGGCGGCACCCCATCAACTTATGGGGTTAAGGCAGCCTACTCATTCTAATTGAGTTATTTGCTACAAATTTACGGGCCGGATATAATTATTCGGCCCGTTTTTTATAAGTTATAAAAAACATGTCACCATGAGGGTTTAAAATGAAAAATTTTTTTTCATTTATCTTTTCTCTTTTATTGACACTTTTCATTTACTCAAAAGACTTACACGCTGAGGGTAAAAATGATTATGAAAAAGTACTCCTATGGGGTGACTTGCATGTTCATAGTAATTTCTCATTTGATGCATATTCTTTTGGTAATACCGCTCTCGGCCCAGATAAGGCATATGAGTTTGCTAAGGGGTTACCTGTAAAGGCGCCAAATGGTGAACTGGCTCAATTAAGTACTCCACTAGATTTTTTGTTAGTTTCCGATCATGCAGAATACCTTGGATTATTCTTAGGTCTTGAGGATGATGATCCAAAATTAAGTGGCTCTAGTTTGGGGCAAAGATGGCTTAGTTATTTTCAATCAGGAAATCAAGCGCCAATTTCTCGAGAGTATGTTCAAATGATTGAAAGACAAAAAGAAATCGAGACTCTACCTAAAGATTTTAATAGAAGCGCTTGGTCAAAATTATTAGGCTTTGCGGAAAGATATAATGAGCCTGGTGTTTTTTCAGCATTAATAGGTTTCGAGTGGACTTCAATGATCGATGGAGACAACTTACATCGAGTTGTAGTCTACAGGGATGGCATGACTAAAGCCCGAGAAATGCTTCCCTTTTCAGCATTAGACAGTCCTGACCCCGAGGATTTATGGAAGTTCATGGAAAAATATGAGGGGTCAACNGGCGGTCAGGTTATNGCAATTCCNCATAANGGAAATGTTTCAAACGGCGTNATGTTCTCTGATAAACGTGTTGANGGAAGTGATTTTGATAAGACATACACNGCTCTAAGGCAAAGATGGGAACCTCTTTACGAGGTAACCCAAGTCAAAGGTGATGCNGAAGCCCATCCATATCTTTCCCCTAATGATGAGTATGCAAATTTTGAAACATGGGATCAGGGTAANCTNCGCATGGAGCCAAAAGAGAAAAATATGCTTCAAGGAGAATATGCNCGATCAGCACTAAAAAACGGTTTAGCTCTGTCACAAAAATTTGGAGTTAANCCTTTTAAATTTGGNTTGGTAGGTGGGACAGATACTCACAATGCTTTAAGCACATCAGACGATGAAAACTTTTANGGAAAATTTGTTGANTCACTNCCNAGTGAAGAAAGAACCAGCTCTAGTTTGGGAGACAGGTTATGGGATAATTGGAGATTGTCAGCGTCTGGATATACTGCGGTATGGGCNNAAAAAAATACGAGAGAGTCAATATTCGANGCNCTAAAAAGAAAAGAAGTATATGCANCATCTGGGCCNAGAATTTTGNTGANATTCTTTGGGGGCTGGGATTNTGTTAANGANGACTTGGATAAAACCGAATTTTTTAGCAGAACTGCATATGAAAAAGGTGTGCCAATGGGTGGGAGCCTGGCTTATGAAAATGATAAATCTAAGATCAAATTCATCTTCAAAGCATCTAAAGATCCCAAAGGTAACAAAATAGAAAAATTTCAGATTGTTAAAGGTTGGTTAGACNAGAATGGTCAACCAAAAGAAAAGGTGTTTACAGTAATGGAAACCTATGATGGCAAGGGTCAAGATNACTTTGTAGGTATTTGGCNTGATCCAGATTTTAATATTAATCAAGAAGCTTTNTATTATGCNAGAGTTTTGGAGGTTCCCAGCAAGAGATGGTCAACATACGATCAAGAAAAATTTGGTGTTTCATTAGATCCGGNAATACCTACTTTCATTCGTGAGAGAGCCTATTCCTCTCCAATTTGGTTTGAACCCAATCGGAAATAAAATTNAAAATGNTTGAATTGGTTTCTTAAATTTTATTATCANAAAGTTAATTTGTTAAATTCGTAAATGTTCAATTTATTAAATAATTTGAAGGCCAAATACNTCTATAAGANTNACTTATAGGATNATTATTTGTATATAANTTTTGATGTATATCATTGAAAATATTGGACTTTTAGCTTTTAATTTAAATTAGTTAAAAAATAAATTNTACGGAAAATCTTCATGACAGGTAGACTGAANAAAAAAACGATTATTGTAACTGGTGCTGGCTCNGGTCTTGGCAGGGCATCAGCANTTAAATTAGCGGAAGAAGATGCGCAGGTATTTTGTGTTGACGTTAATCCTGAAACTGTCAAAGAAACTTCNGATATAATCACNTCCCNAGGCGGANCTGCATCTCACTATCANGCNGATATGTGCTCAGAAACNGANATCATTGCGATGGTTACAGANGCNGAAAAAACCTNTAATGGAATTGATGGCTTGTTNGCAAATGCNGGTATTGCAGGCACCGGCGCAGCCCATGAGACNTCTTTGGAAGATTGGGANCGTCTCATAAAAGTTTCATTAACTGGCAAATGGTTGTGTGCGAAACATGTGATACCGCATTTTATTGCCAAAAAATCAGGTAATATTGTGTTTCAGTCNTCTATATGTGCACTGAATGGTTTCCCAAAATTAGTTGCCTANACAGCTGCAAAAGGGGCCNTNGCAGCAATTACNCGTCAAATGGCTTCNGATTATGGGGAATATAATATCAGAATAAANGCGATAGCNCCCGGNACNATTGAGACTGAACTTGTTCGAGANACTTACAAACAGAGACTTGATNANGCTAAAAGTNATATTACAGTTGATGAGAGCTTATCTCAGACAGCTAGTCGTTACCCNCTTCGCCGACTTGGACAGGANNTNGATGTTTCAAATATGTCAGCTTTTCTTTTTTCAGAAGAGTCTAATTGGATGACAGGAACCGTTATTCCTGTAGACGGTGGTTATACAGCTAAGTAATGTTAGGTGGTCATGAAAGGTAAAAATTCACCAGATATAGATTTGTTCTCTGAAGAGGTTTCAGAGTGCCCTTTCACAGCCTATAAAGAAATCAGGGAAAGTGGGCGTGTTTACCAAGAGCCACGCTATGGCAATTATGTGCTGACGCATCATAACGATATTCAATCACTAAAAAATGATCAAGTTTTTGATGCGCGGCACGGTGTAGACCCTGCAGGAAGATTCTCTGAGGGGACGTACCCTGACATCAACCGAACTGATCCACCACGTCATGCAAAAATGAAAGCTTTTTTGTATAAGTCGTTTTCGCCTAAGGCTATTCAATCTTGGGAAGACGACATACGCAAAATTTTTCTTGAGCATTTTGACAATATTGCGTGCGATAATTCTGAACAGTCTTTTGA
>NZKY01000063.1 GCA_002694035.1 Opitutia bacterium | reverse complement strand
CTAAAGGATGCGGACTGTAAATCCGCCCGCTTCGTGCGTTCGTCGGTTCGAATCCGACCCCTACCACCACTCCCAAAAGCTTCTTTTAAGAACTATTGGAACCTGTTTTATTAAAGGAATTTTCAATTTACAGGGTGCCAAAGGGTCTGTTCCCTACCCTTTTTGTATTATTTTTTGCCCTCTTCCTGTAAGTGTTGGTTCCCTATTCAAAGGCTACAACCCTATACATAATCCTTGGGGGTTCCTGCCAGGCAAAATTACTAAGTGGGAATAATATTCATTATGATTCACAATTGCATTGTGGTAGTTGTTAGCAAATCCAAGATAAATAACTTCAATAAATTTTAATTTATCTTCGATTTGCAAGGTAGATTCCATTGATTTAAGTCAAAAACCATCGAATCTTTATCAAACCTATCCTAATTCCAAGTCCTGAATCGTAAATTTATTAAGAAGTTTGAATTTTCTTTGTTACAATAAATTTTAATTCATCAATTTAAACTTTTTTTATTATATCTACGAAAGATTCAACCGAACTTTTTTTGAAATAGGAAAATTCAATAGGCTTTTGGATTAAATGATAATTTTCCCAAAACCCTTATTACATTAAATATATTCGATAGCGACTTAGTCCTAATTTTGCCAGTAATAGGAAAAAAGTTCGCAACAATCTTGAAGGCTATTTGAATAAAAAATACAAAAATTACACAAATTTAATTTAAATGCATAAATAAATATGAATTAAAAAAAATACTTTTATTGTCTTCCTAAGCCACCTTTGTAATTACGAGTTAAATCTTTTAATACATTTACAATTTCTCGAGTTGTTAAACCCGTAGCATCGAGCAACTGTCTATCTACCCCAGAACCGCGTCCAATATTAGAACTTAAGGTATCTTCAGAATTAATTAGAAGAGTGTTACCAATTCTAGATAAAGCATGACCAAAAGGAAATTTGGTTGAATGGAGTTCCTTGTTCGAATCTTCGATGAAAGAAGTAATTACCGTATCAAACCCAATCTCTTTCAAGGCGGTTGAGGTCAAATCTATGCAAACATCCTTAACTTCCTCAAAATCACAGACGCTCATAAGATTATCGGCAATAAGTTTCTCAAATGAAACATAGGTGAAATTGTAGAATAGTCCACAAAGGTAAGCATCATCTGGCTTGACACCCAATATTTCGTAAAAATGTTTAATAAAACGAGCTAATACTACAGCTCTTCTTTTTATTTTGTATTCGGTCATTCCCTCTAGTTTTAGAGGTAAAGAGAAAATCTCTTGATTCATTGTTCGAATCGCAAGACTTTTTAAAAAGCTCAATCCTTTTTTGAATAGTATTTCTTTAGCAAATTCATCTTCATTACTTCCAAAGCCAGCCCTTCTAGTAAGCTTTATTAGAAGAGATTCATTGTGTGAGCAAAGACCAAGCACATCCTCTAGAGTTGGTTCCTGCTTATTGATAAGTTTTTCTATTTTTGGCAGTAACAAAAGCGAGGAGAAATCTCGGCTAAAAATAGATGAAAGTGATTCATAGGTTTGAGTATTTAAGTTCATTTTTATATTTAAAATCGTAATATTTACACAATTTCATTATACGATTAAATAAGTCAAATTATTAATCAAATTTTTTTGCATTTTATACCTACCAAGTAACCTAATCCTTAATTTTTATGGACCTAGCTACCCGAATGTAGAATTTCTGTAAATTCTTACGAAAAATAAAAAAGAATTTTGAAGATATCTACATTGCCTCTGGAATTTGATAATATTTAATTAAAAATCATGAAGCTATTCTTAACTTTATCGATTTTGATCCCTGTACTCTCTCAGGGAAAGATTCTCCCAAACATACTTTGGATAACTGCAGAGGACATGAGCCCGGCAATTGGATGTTATGGCAATACTGATGCCATAACGCCTAACATTGATAAACTCGCCAAAAATAGCATTAAATTCACCAACGCATTTGCATCAGCTCCCGTTTGCTCACCATCCCGTTCTTGTCTTATTCAAGGAACTTCTCCCGTTAGCATGGGAACCCAGCACATGCGGTCGGGTTTCTCATTGCCAACAGCTTTTACGGGATTTCCCGCCCTACTCCGGAAAAACGGATACTTTACGACTAACAATGTGAAAACCGACTACAATTCCGGGAATTATAAAGAGATTATTGAAGCTTCGTGGAATGAAAGCTCAGCAACTGCACATTGGAGAATAAGGCCTGATCAAAAAATTCCCTTTTTTTCAGTGTTCAATTTAATGACATCACACCAGAGCCGTTCAATGGTCTGGACTTATGAAAAGTTTAAAAACGAAATCCAATCTAAACTCTCCAAAAAGCAAATTCATGATCCACTTAAAATATCACTCCCCCCCTATTACCCCGATACACCGGTTGTTCGCAGAACCGTAGCTCGTTTTCATGACTGTGTAAGTGCAATGGATAAGGAGGTTGGTCAAATCCTTAAACAATTGAAGGAAGATGGTTTAGACGAAAATACTATTGTATTTTTCTTTTCTGATCATGGCTCAGGTATGCCACGTCATAAAAGAGCACTTTTGGACAGTGGTATGCATGTTCCACTTCTCGTTCGATTTCCAAAAAAATGGCAGCATCTAGCCCATCAGAAACCAGGAATTAAAAACGATCAATTGGTTTCATTCGTCGATTTTGCTCCTACTGTCCTTAACCTTTGCAAAACACCGATCCCTTCGCACATGCAAGGAAAACTATTTTTCGGAAACAAGGCTCCAGATAAAAGAAAATATGTCTTTGGTCATCGCGACCGAGTAGATGAAGTAAGAGATTTTGCTCGATCTGTTCGTAATGAAAAATATTTATACATTAGAAACTACATGCCTCATCTGGGTTACAACCAACCAACCGCTTGGCCGGATATCGGAACAATTAGGCATGAATTTTACAAAATAGCAGAATCCGAAAATTTGAATCCCCCTCAATCCCATTTTGTCAATTCAAGAAGACCCGTTGAAGAGCTATACGATTGTAAAAGAGATCCACTTAATCTTTCTAACTTAACCAACTCCCCCAAACATCAAAAAATCCTAATAAAACTTCGTAACGAGCACTTACGATATGCATTGGAAAATCATGACTGGGGTTACATCCCTGAATATGAAGCATGGGAGATGGGAATGAAGTCAAGTTGCTGGGAAATTGCCAAGACTGGAAGTATTCAATGGAAAAGTATAATTCATGCTGCCGAATTAGTGGGTCGGGCAGAAGAATCTAAATTTGTAGAAAATTTAAAATCAAAAAATGAAACGATTCGATACTGGGGAGTAATTGGACTGTGTGCATTCGAAAAGCGACTTTCTGTCAATGCTCTTTCAGCTCTAAAGGGAGCACTCATGGACTCATCTCCATCCGTACGGATTGAAGCAGCAAATACTCTTGTGCGTAATGGACACCCAAAACCTGCTCTTACCGTTCTTATTGAAGAGCTCGATCATGAAAATTTAATTGTAGTAAGCCATGCGGCCAGAACAATAGAATTACTTGGTAACATGGCTAAGAAAGCTATTCCCGCTATGGAAGCCTGCCTTAAAAGAGCTTATTCGGTAAGATCTCCTGACCTTTCTCCAGTTATCGTGCTAGCAGGA
The DNA here is from genome assembly GCA_002694035.1 of Opitutia bacterium. GTDB lineage: Bacteria > Verrucomicrobiota > Verrucomicrobiia > Opitutales > Seribacteraceae > Seribacter. Next base: position 48,327 of record NZKY01000063.1, on the reverse strand, counting down.
GATCAAGATATGGCTATGTTCGTAGGATTTTCCTGCAATGCATTCTTGAAGAAAGTTAAGTGAACAAAGAAAAAAGATTTATTTTTCGTTCTATGCTAAGGAATGAATGGGATGAAGTTGCAGAACTCATTCACCATTCAACGAACTTCTGGTATCAGAGTAATGGTAAAGATTTGATTTTCACGGGATTATCATCAGATGCAATTCTTTTTTGTCAGGTTTACGAAGATCTAGATCCAGGATGCTGTCTAATTGCGAAATGTTTAAATTCAGGTAGAATTGCTGGTTCTTGTTTTTACCACCCCCGCAAGTCACATATTTCACTAGGGATAATGAATGTCTCCCCAGATTTTTTTGGACAAGGAATTGCAGGTAATTTATTGAAAAAAATTATTAAAATTGCAAAGGATCAAAGTCTTCCAGTACGACTTGTTTCAAGTGCCCAAAACCTTGACTCTTTCTCTTTATATACCCGCCAAGGCTTTACACCGATTCAAACATTTCAGGATTTATATTTAAAGATTCCAGAAAACGGCTTAGATTTTGAAAGATCAGACGATTACCTAATTACAAAGGCGAGCTTAAATGATGTGGAAGCCATGGTTAAATTGGAAAAAAAACTCTGCGGAATCGAACGAGGAAAAGATTTTCGATATTTCATAGAAAACAAACTAGAAATTTGGAAAACTATATTGTGTCGCGATACTAACGGTGAATTACTTGGATTTCTTGGATCAGTTGATCATCCTGCAAGCCAAATGATTGGACCAGGAATCGCCAAAAATGAAAAGGTTACTATACAAATGCTCGCTAGCATGCTTGACTTGTTTCGAGGAAAAAGTCCGGTTTTCCTTCTACCTGTCACTGCAAAAGAAACGGTGAAAACAGTCTATTCATTAGGTGGCCGAAATTGTGAAATACACTTTTCGCAGTGCTACGGAGAGCACCAACCATCTAAGGGGGTTGTAATGCCGACATTCATGCCAGAAACTTTTTAGTATCAGGACAATAAGCATAAATTAAAATTGTTAACTGATATAAAAAAGTAAAAAATCTTTTGAATTTTATTTTTTATACCAATCAGGAGTACCAAACCAGTCATGCATTTCCTTTTCGAAAGGAGCAACAATTTCTTCAGGTTCAGGAAATTCTCCGCGATCCTGAGTCTCAAGAATCCATGTATCCAAAGCAGTGCGCATTGCAATTAAAGCTTTTTGATGTTCAAGTTTTTGAGAATTGGCTAGATTCCTGATCTCGTGAGGATCTACCTCAGTATCGAAAAGTTGCTCAGGAGCAACCGTGGGTGACATCAAATCAGCGGGAGGGCCAGAAAGTTTTCCTTGTATCATCAACCGCCGCATCAATGGTTTGATCGGGAAACATTTCTCCTTGTAACGATTTAAGGATGTAAAGTGACGATCAGGAAAGTAATTCCTTATGTAATGATATTTTTTACCTCGCACACTTCGCACCCGATTAACCGTTTCATCCACTCTATCACGAGCAGAAAATGCATAAGTTCTTTGCGGACCGACTTGATTACCAAGAAAAATTCTGCCATGCATACCGAATGGTTTTTCAATTCCAGCAAACCCAAGTGTGGTCGGTGTTAGGTCGATAAGGCTTATTACCTCTTCCTTAACTGAACCAGACTTATAATTTGAGGGAGCAGGAAAAGATTTCGGCCATCGAATAATCATTGGAACATGCAAACCCGTGTCATAACACCAGTGAATTCCACGGGGCTCAATTCGTCCATTGTCTCCAAAAAATATAACAATGGTATTTTCAGCCAGTCCATCCTTCTTGAGTTGGTTCAAAACCTTACCAATGGTCTTGTCCATACCAGAAACGGAATTCAAATAGCGGGCCCATTCCGCCCGAACAATCGGATGATTTGGATAATACGGGGGAGGAGTAACATTGTTAACAGTTGCAATCTGTTCATGCTGCTTCTCGCCTTTCCACTCAACACGCGGTTGACGCCATGTATTACGGTCATAAATATCATATTCACACTCCAAGGTGTTCATCTGTGCAAAGAATGGTTGATTATTTTTCAAATCCTCCCACTTGCTCCCATCATACAGTTTGCCCTCATTTACAAAATTTAAATCCAACTTTCCCGAACCAATCTCCTCACCATTCATAGTTTTAAGATTGGAGCTGTAATATCCAACTTCTTTCAACCGGTGTGTAATCGGACGAACCCCCTCGGGTAAACGATATTCGTCCTCACGATGGGAACGCATATTATGTGTATCCGTGGTTGTCTGATACATTCCAACAAAAAAGGCACTTCGACTGGGTGCACAGACTGGTGAAGTCGAAAAAACCTTAGTGTATCTCTCACCCTCTCTCGCAAGTTTGTCTAAATTTGGAGTCTTTACATTTTTTGCTCCATAACAACCTAAATCTAGTTTCAGGTTTTCGCCAACTATCCACAGAATGTTTGGACGCTTTTCTCCGAAACATAAATTTTGAAACAAAAAAAGCAGTAAAAGAAGAATGTACCTCATAATTATTGGTAAAATCTAAAACCCAACATTGTATCAAGTTTTTAATTTTCGATACCCATGATACCCGTGCAAAATTATTTTGCTTGGATTAACCCCTCACCGTAAACCGTACCATCCAGAAGTTTCTTAAAAGCTGAATAATCATGTGCGAGGGATTGCTCTAAGACTGAGTAATATAGTTCTGAATGGTAATAACAAGTTGCAACATCAGCATCAATTAACTCAACATCGTTTTCCCGAACTGTTGGCATTCGAATTAATCTTCCCCGGGTAAAATTTTTCAATTTCAAAATATAATCAGATGCATTCAAAGAAATAATTTTCTTCATCAAAATAGCATTTTTAAGCCGGGTTAAATCGGATAAGTTTCTTAAAAAAATAACCTGCTTTGGATAAGCACCAATCTTATTTTTATTGGACTCTAAAAGTAAAGAGCGCCATGTTTTAGTATCAGGACAGTCAACGATCTTTAACTCTGGAACGGGTTCTTCCAAGAGTTGTTTTATTTCCATCGAATTTCTTTTCAGCCTAAAACACAATCCAAATGCTTTCCCGCTATCTTTCTTTTGTAAGACAAAAGGTGCATTTTCTTCCAGATATTCAACCAAAAATCTAACCTTAAAGCCCGATCCCACTTTCTCATTTCGTTCAAAAAAAATTAACTTCTCATTATCAAGTACTTCCGAGGCTTTCTGACGTTTAAGAACTTCATAAATTTGTCTTCGAACCAGAGCATCCTCACCTGGCACCGATTGCTTAGCGAATTTATTATAAGGATATTGATCAAATAAATGAGGATGATCCGTGACAACTCGATCGGCAACTACCTGTAATTGCTTTAATCCTTTATTCTCAGTCAAATACCTTAGATCAAATGTATCCTCAGCCCGAATTCTGTAGGCATCTCGGAATAATCTATGGCCAAATTGGTCGAATAAATCGTCATCTTTTGGCATGCCTGCATGAACAGGGCTTTCATCGGGAAGTACTGAAGGAGTTATAACAATAATAACTTCCCTTTTTTGACCTGTTTCATTTTTGGAACGAAATAAACTACCAAGAAATGGAATATCACCCAATAAAGGTACTTTTTTAACGCTTTCTTCCGAATCTTTTGCGATCAAACCTCCAACAATAAATGGAGTTTCATTAGCAATTCTCGCATATGTCTTAACTTCCCTTATTGAAAGAGTTGGTGCTGTAGCCAGCACAACTGAATCTTTGCCTAAAACCTGTTGATCCTTCCCCGGAACACGAGCTGAAACTGCTGCATTAATTTGCAAAGAAACCTCGGTCCCAGAATTGTTTATCCTTGGACGAACCGCAAGCTGGATCCCCGCAACAACATCACGAAAATCAACGGCACTCACATAATCCTTTACAAATTTTGTATTCGCAATGGGAATTTTTTCAGAAACATTTATGTAGGCCATTCGATTATCCAGAGTTAAGACACTTGGTCTTGAAAGAACTTGGGCAGATCCATCTTCAACTAAAGCTTGTAATCTAATATTAAACTCACGAAATACATTAGTTACCGTAGCTTCAAGTTGACCGGAACCCGGGGTCGGGTACGCGATTCTTCCTAAAACCAAACTATCATTTGCTCCGTCCAATTTTTTTTGCACAAAATTATTTTCTGAAATCCCCTCTGCACCACTATTAAAGTCCCACTCCACTCCAAGCTGGTCCAAGGCCATAGAAGATATTTCCAAAACCATTGCTTCGATCATAATTTTACGGGCAGGAAGATCAATTTGCTCGGAAATAATCTGACGAACCTGCCCAGCCTTTTCCGGATGGTTCATGTCATAAAAAAGCATCAACTCATTAATAGGATCCGTCTCAGTTTGAGGAAAAACGGAAGCATGATCGGGAATTGTTTCATGAAAATTTGTCTGAGGTAAAGCAACCACTACAGGAAGTTTTGTAATGTCTACAGGTTTCTCAGGTTCACCTATATTCACACCATAGAAATTGAGTAATTTAGAGCAACGAAGGGGATCCACATAACTAAGCCTAATTCTTTCGGATACCATTTTAACTTCACCTGTTTCAGTCTGACCAAAATTACCCAAAGGATTTGAAACGATTATTAGGAAACAAAAAAATGAAGAAATAAATTTTTTGTAACTACTCATAATTTTTTATTTTGAATTTTCAACATTTGATGTTGGGCTGGCAGAAGGTAAAAATTCAGTAAATAAAGTTTGAATAGCTGATCCCATCTTACTCCTTTTTTTGCCTTTTGAAAAGGAATGCTGCTTTTGTTTCTGCCCCCACTTCGTTTTAATAATTTTCTCTTGTCCGAGCATCATTTTTTCTTTTAAGAAATCATAAAATTTCGGATTTTTTTTCGTAAGCTCGATAACAATTTTTTTATCAATTAAGAAAATAATACAGTCAGTAATTGCCATAACCGTGGAAAATCGGATTTTTTCACTTAAGACACCTTCTACCCCAAAATGAGATCCAGGACCGAAATGTTCTATTTTTATGCTCATGGGTTCTCTCGGTAGATCAATTGAGGAACATAATAGTCCTTCAGCCAAAAAATAAAATGCATCCCCTAAATTCCCTTGCCTGTAAAGAATTTCACCAGCCTTAACTTCGCTCATCTTTGAATCCTGAAAAAGTCCTTTAAGCTCATTTTCTTTAAGAACATCCATTAGTTTACTACTGTTAATTACTTCATCAAAGTTCTCACTTAAAACTGAAGGCACTAAGGGCAATTTTGCGCTTTTGTTTATAAATACTGTCTCTTTTTCCATCGAAGGACTCAACCCAGCTTGTGCTAGGTGTTCTAAAATACTTTTATTTACAATATGCTTTGATTCTTTTGGGCTTATATTTATTGGTAATATGAAGAAGCGTACTTCATATTTCTGCCCATTGGGAACGGCTTGATCTAACCTAATTTCGGGGGCAGGATCTGATAATATGTGTTTATCATCCGCAAGCGACTTAACTCCAGATGAAAGAATGCGAATCGCTCGATTCGGGGAAACGCTGTAATCCAGAATGAAAGACAGTTCGATTCTAAAATGAGGTTTCGGCTCCATGTAATTTGTTAAAATTGCCTCGCCCATCCTACTGTTTGGAATAACGACCATATTTTTCTGGGTTGTCTTCAAGCGGGTTGTTCGCCAATTGACTTCAATGACCTGCCCAACGATATGATTTTCCCTTCTGTTTTGATGGACCATTACCCAGTCACCTATCCTGAACGGTTTCTCAACATGCATCGACAATCCAATAAAAACATCTAGGATTACATTTCTTAAGGCTATTCCAATAACTATACTGACTACCCCGGAAGTTGCCCAGATACCAGTTACAGATTTATCAAAAACAGTTGCCACAATTCCTATCACCGCGACACCAAAAATACACAAGCCAGTAACATCTTTGGGTAACCTTGGCACGGATCGACCAGAAATCCCTGCAATTAAGCCATCCCATACAAATACAGTCGTCATTCTCTGGACCAAAAATGCAGACGACATCCAAAGTCCGATTTGGCTTCCGTAATTTATAATCTGATGGATAACTTGGGATGCATTTCCTAAAAAATGAACCATCAGTTCATCCCTGCTAAAAATCGAAGCCAGGAAAAAAAAGAATACCGAAACCGGAATCCACAATCTAGAGAGCAAATAAATTGCTGGAACTTTGTTTTTAACCGATACTTTATCCTTTTCCGCCATTATTCATTCCCCCATTTTCAAAAACTGACTCCTCGTAATTTCTCATCAACCTTGCCATCATTGCAAATTTGGGAATCGGCACTGATTCTCCGTCATGATTTATGACCTCCAAAATTGCTGATAGACTCTGATTAACAAATTGGTTGAAGTTGTAACTATCCCCTAAATTCGAACAAACTCCTTTAATTTCCTCCACCGTATCCTCCGATACTCGAATAGTGATTGTTTTTCCTTTTGGCACGAGATCAATTGTGTGTGCTTTTTATTACATTGCAATAAAAATTGTATATTTAAAATTATCTTAATAATTATAATATAAAGTATTGCACTGCAATATATTTTTTTTTAATTTTTATGGGTAAATTCATGCTTGTTTGGATATTTAATCATTGTAGTATAAATTTCATAATCATTATTGCCTATGAACAAACAGAAATGCCTAGAATTACCTAAACATTTTTCTCGTCGTGAATTTATGCATGTTGGACTGGTTGGGGGACTAGGTCTAACCCTCGCGGATTTCATGAGAATTAAAGCACATGGTGCTCAGAAGTACTACGAAACTGTAGAGGGTCCGGCTAAAAGTGTAATACATATCTATTTACCTGGAGGAATGGCGCATCAGGAGTCTTTTGATCCTAAACCATATGCTCCTTTAGAATACAGAGGGCCTTTTAAGAGCATTAAAACAAAGATACCTGGTGTTCATTTCAGCGAAAACTTTAAGGAGACTGCGAAAATTGCAGACAAAATTACGGTTTGTCGGTCAATGACACATGGCGAAGCTGCACATGAGCGCGGCACGCACAATATGTTCACCGGATACAAACCGAGCCCTGCAATCAAATTCCCAAGTTTTGGATCTGTGGTTTCTCATGAATATGGATCAAGAAAGAACTTACCTCCATATGTTTGTGTTCCAAATGTTCCTAATGAATTTGCAGGAAGCGGATATTTAAGTTCTTCATACGGCCCTTTTGGTTTAGGTTCAGATCCTGCACAAGAAAATTTTAAAGTTCGTGATCTTTCCTTGCCAAAAGAAATAGATAACGACCGATTTTCAAAACGCCGTAGCTTGCTTGACACAGTTGATGATCATTTCCGTCAAATTGAGTCTTCCGATGCCTTGGGTGCTATGGACAAATTTTACAATGACGCCTATTCTTTAATTAGTTCTAAGGAAGCTCGTGAAGCCTTCGACATGAGAAAAGAACCTGAAAAAGTGAAAGAAAGATACGGCAAGAACCAAGCCGGTCAGCGCATGCTATTAGCTCGTCGCCTTGTCGAGTCTGGTGTTCGATTTGTTTCTCTAACTTATGGAGGTTGGGACATGCACCAAAATATTGAGGCTGGTTTCAATAGACAAGGGCCTGAACTTGATAAAGCATATGCATCTTTGATATCTGATCTTGATGAAAGAGGACTCCTAGACAGCACTCTTGTTATGCTTTCTTCTGAATTTGGACGCACTCCAAAAATCAATAAAGACAGTGGTAGAGACCACTACCCTCGCGTTTTTAGTGTGGCCCTTGCTGGAGGCGGAATTACTCGCGGTCAGGTCTACGGTGCATCTGATGCATTTGCCACCGCACCGGAAGATAATCCTCTTTCTGTTGAAGACCTTGCTACCACAGTTTACGACAGAATCGGAATTGTGGCTGACAAAGAATTAATGGCTCCAGGCGATCGCCCCATGGAAATAGTGGACGGCGGTAAAGTCATTAAAGAACTCTGCGTTTAATCAACAATCTTTTTTTAAAACCTTCTCAAAAGAAAAACACTTTTGGGGAGGTTTTTATGTAATTTACTTTAAACATGATTAATAAATTATTCCCTTTTCTTTTTATTATTTTAAGCCAAGTTGGTGCTACAGAACCTTTAATTTCCTCACTTCTTCCGCGTGGCGGACAACTTGGGTCAACCCAAGAGATCGTAATTACCGGGCAACGTCTAAAGGGTGCGGAGGAAATCTTCTTTTATGACAAGGGAATTTCCGCAATTGAAATAATTGAAGAAAAAGAAACTAAACTATCTGCGAAATTTGTTATTTCTGATGACGCGAAAATCGGACAACATGAACTACGTCTTCGAACAAAAAATGGAATCAGTAAACTCTTTACTTTTTGGGTGGGTCCATTCCCTAATGAATCTGAATCAGAGCCAAATTCTGCCCTAGATGAAGCTCAGATTATTCCTCTGAATGTCACTGTTAACGGGGTGGCCCAAAATGAAGATGTAGACTATTTCGAAATTAATGCCACTCAAGGGCAACGTATCAGTGCGGAAGTCGAGGCAATCCGACTCTCCGGTCCTTTGTTCGATCCCTATATAGCAATTCTTGACGAAAATCGTTTCGAAATTGCGACATCGGACGATTCCGAACTCTTACTACAGGACTCAACTACAAGTGTGATTGCACCAAAAACAGGAAAGTATTACATCGAGGTCAGGGAATCTTCTTATCGAGGGAACGGTTCTTATCGCTACCGGTTGCACATTGGTTCCTTCCCACGACCATTAGTTGTAATCCCTGCAGGAGGAGAGGCAGGCAAGCCAATTGAATTTACTTTTCTCGGAGATCCCAAAGGGCCTTTCAAACAGACGATTACCTTACCGAATAATGGAAAGGAAATCTTGGCCTATCATCACGAGGAAAACGGTCTGCGTGCCCCTAGTCCCAACAATATCCGGATTTCAAAATTTCCCGCAATTTCGGAAGTGGAACCCAATAACAGCTCTAGTATCGCTACCAAAACAGAACTTTCAATTCCACTCGCATTTGACGGGGTTATTCAGGAAGACGGCGATATTGACTGCTTCCGTTTTCAGGCAAAAAAAGGAGACCGTTATTACATCAAGGCACACGCCCGATCTGTAGCTTCACCCCTTGATCCAGTCCTTAATCTATACTACGGGGACGGAAAATCGATCCGTGGAAATGATGATGCCAGTAACGGTCCAGACAGTTTAATTACTCAAACCTTCCCAAGGGATGGCGAATATATTTTACGAATAACAGACCACCTTGGAAGAGGGAGCCCCCTGCATGCCTACCGCATTGAGACTGAAAAACTTGAACCTGAAATAACCGCTTCTATTCCGATGTTTGGCAACCGTGACTCCCAGACCCGTCAAATGATTCCAGTCCCCCGCGGAAACTTTGCCGCCACCAGTTTCACCATCACCCGACGTAACTTCTCAGGTGATCTTGATTTTATAGCTCAAAATTTACCTGAAGGTGTAACCATGCATGCACCCAAAGCACCATCCAATTTTACCTCCGTCCCCGTCCTATTTTCTGCAAAGCCTGATGCACCACTTAGTGAAACCTTAACCAAAATTGACATCAATCACAAGAAACCCGACAGTAATGTAACTATCAGTGGAAATTATCGGCATCGCGTGGATTTAGTCTATGGTCCTCCAAATAATCGAACATACTATGAAGGTACCTACGATGTTCTCCCAGTGGCGGTTGTCGAACCGGTCCCATTCAGGGTAAAATTGCACACTCCCGCAACTCCCATTGTTAAAGGAGGCTCCATAAACCTGAAAGTAGAAGTTATCCGTGACGCAAATTTCACCAAGGATGTTGTCGTTAAAATTCTCACTCGTCCTCCTGGAATTGGGGCAAAAAGCAATATCAAAATTTTAGCTAAAGATACTACTGGTTATTATCCTCTTACCGCCAATAATGGAACTCCTTTGGGTGAATGGGAAATCGGAGTACAAGGTGAATCCCCAGCAAATGGAGGAGGCAATATGCTGGCAGCTTCAGAATTTATTAAGTTAAAAGTTGAAGAACCGTACCTTTCAATGAAAATAAACATGGCGGCTATTCAACGAGGACAAGAAGGTGAAATGATTTGTGATCTTGATATTACTCGACCTTTTAAGGGTTTAGCTAAAGCAGAACTCAAAGGTCTTCCTCCTTTTGCTATTACCAAACAGGTTGAATTTGATTCAAATACTTCACAGATTAGTTTCCCCATTACCACCGAAGAAAAAGCACGTGCTGGATTGACCAAGAATTTGTTCTGTTTCGTCAGGGTGCCATTTTCAAAAAACTTAGTTACGCATACTGTAGGACAGGGTGGACAAATCCGTATGGATAATCCCCCTCCAAAACCGAAGGCTGTTGCAGCAAAACCTAAACCTTCTGCCCCCAAACCTATCGTTAAAAAAGATAAGCCACTGAGCAGGCTCGAACAATTGCGCTTAGCTGCTCAAGGAGGTACCAATTAACCTTGTTATGAAACTTGTTTTTTACATTCTACTTTCTGCATCCTTCATTTGGGCCAATCAGGATAAACAGACTCCCCCCGTGGTTACTCCAGTTCCCCCAGCAACACCCCCTGCTCAGCCAAGCCCACCTGCTACTCCACCCAAACCAGTAGTGAAAGCTCCTGACTTTCATACCGAAGTCAGGGCAGTATTGGAGAGTACCTGCATAAGCTGTCACGGTACCGATGATCAAAAAGGAGGCTTACGATTGGATACTCTCGCTTTTGCCAAGGAAGGCGGAGATTCCGGACCTGCCCTGGTGCCGGGGAACAAAATTGAAAGTATTCTCCTCGAAAGAATTCACCTTCCGGCAGATGATGATGAAATCATGCCACCAAAAAACGGCCCCCTCTCCGCTCAGCAAAAAGACATTCTCGATCGCTGGATTGAAACCGGCGCAAACTGGCCAAAGGGTATACAACTTAAAGAAATTACGGAACGTGAACTTGTTCTTCGCACCAAAGCAAGGAACAAGCAATTTGTTTCCCTTGAAGCTTATCCATCCGCCATAAACCTTAATACTGAGGAAGACTTCAATTCCATTGTTCTCACTGCCACTTACTCTGATGATGTAACACGCGATGTTACTTTTGAGTCGTCCGTTTGGCTTGAAAACTCAGCTATTGTTGATTTTAAGGACCGCATTCTATATCCGAAGCAGGAAGGTGAAACCAAACTTATTGCTGAATTCATGGGTAAGAGGGTCGAAGTACCCGTTCAAGTCTCAGAACCAACTACGCCACGACCTGTAAGTTTCAAGCTTGATGTAATGCCGGTTTTCATGAAAGCAGGTTGTAATACCGGTTCATGTCACGGTTCCGCCCGTGGGCAAGACCGTTTTATGCTTTCCCTTTTTGGATATGATCCTGAAGGAGATCACTATCGCATAACTAGGGAGCAGGGAACTCGACGCATAAATCTTGCAGTACCCGAGGAAAGTATGCTCGTGGAAAAGGCTATTGGAACGGTTCCACATACTGGAGGAAAATTATTCAGCAAGCACAGCAAACACTGGCACACCTTGGTTGATTGGTTAAAAGACGGTGCACACAAAGATCCTGAAAACATAGCAAAGCCAACAAAGATCGAACTTTTCCCACCATCAGCCCTTCTCGAAGGTGAAGGTGCCACTCAACAATTAAGCGTGCTCGCACACTACTCCGATGGTACGACTAGGGATGTTACTCCTCTGACTGTATTTCAATCCAGTAATGATGTATCTGCTGCAGTCGATGAAAAAGGATTAGTTACTGCGGGCTCACGGGGTGAGGCTTTCATGATGGCCCGGTTTAACATCTTTACAGTAGGAGTCCCCATGGTGGTCATACCGGAGGATCTTAAATATGAACGGCCTCAACTACCTGCCAACAATTATGTTGATACTCATGTGCACAATAAATTGCACAAACTTCGCATGACTCCATCAGAACTTTGTACCGACGAAGTGTTTGTTAGACGTCTGTACCTTGATATCACTGGTCTCTTGCCCACGGTCGAAGAATCAGCTGCATTTCTTGCCGACACATCAACAGATAAAAGATCAAAACTGATTGATCAATTACTGGAGAGGAAAGAATTTACAGAGTTATGGGTAATGAAATTTGCCGAACTTCTCCAAATTCAGACTGATGACAACCAGGGGATGAGTTACAAAGCCACCCTACTCTACTTCAATTGGCTTAAAGACCGTATTGCTAATAATGTTCCTATGGATCAAATCGTAAAGGATTTACTCACTTCCAAAGGAGGCACCTTCACCAATCCCGCTACCAATTACTACCAAGTGGAAAGGGACAACCTGAAAATTACTGAAAATGTTGCTCAGGTCTTTATGGGAATGCGCCTACAGTGTGCACAGTGTCACAATCACCCGTTTGACCGTTGGACCCAGGATGAATACTATTCTTTTGCCTCTTTCTTCAGCCAGGTAGGTCGCAAAAGAGGGGCCGATCCCCGCGAAAATATTATTTATAACCGGAGAAGCGGAGAGATTAATCATCCTGTACACAAAAAACCCATGCCCCCAAAGTTCCTTGGGGATGACACCCCAGAAATCCCTCGTGGTGCGGATCGCCGAGAAGTTCTGGCTGATTGGCTTGCTTCTCCACAAAATCCATTCTTTGCTAGAAACTTGGCCAACTTGGTATGGGCACATTTCTTCGGACAAGGAATCATCGAACCAGTTGATGATGTTCGGGTTTCAAATCCCCCCTCCAACCCTGAACTTTTAGATGAACTATCCAAAAAATTCACCGAATATAATTATGACTTCAAAAAGTTGGTTCGAGATGTTTGCAATTCAAGAATTTATCAACTTTCAACCAAGACGAATGTATCGAATGAATCAGACACACGAAACTTCGCAAGATCTCACCTTCGCCGCTTACGTGCCGAAGTCATGCTCGATGTTATTTCACAGGCAACCTCAACCAAAAATAAATTTCAGGGATTACCCCTGGGTGCCAAAGCAATTCAAATCGCAGACGGCCGTGTAAGTAATTATTTTCTCACTACATTTGGCAGAGCAAAAAGAGAGACTGTTTGCTCCTGTGAAGTGGTAATGGAACCAAGTTTGTCGCAGGCTTTGCATCTTTTAAACGGTGACACCACAAACAACCGGATTAAACAGGGGAAAGTTGTGGATACCAGCCTGAAAGAAGGGAAAAAGCCAGATCAAATTATCGACGAGCTCTATCTTCGTTGTTATTCGCGAAAACCGCGTGAGGCAGAGAAAGCAAACCTATTGGCATCTTTGGATATGAGTAATCCACGAGAAGGTTTGGAAGATGTTTTTTGGGCTCTACTGAATTCCAAGGAATTTATTTTCAATCACTAAACATTGCGTTGAGAAACGCCAATAATCTTCTAGAAATGTAGTTTCATTCATGAAATTCTTACAACACATTTGGTTCTTTGCCCTATTTAGTGCTTTTGCAATCGCGTCTCCTGAGAAACCAAACTTTCAGGACGATATTATTCCCATTTTTGAACAATCGTGTAATTCCTGTCATAACCCAGATCGATCTCGTGGGGGACTCGATCTTACTAGCATTAATGGAATTATTGCCGGAGGCAGTTCGGGCGAAGTTTCACTACCGGGAGATCCTGATGGCAGTTTACTTTATCTCCTCCCTGCTAGACTACAGGAACCTCATATGCCGCCAAGGGGTGAGAAAATTGAAAAGTCTCAACTTCTTTTGATTAAAAACTGGATTGCTCAGGGTATGCTTCCTACTGCTTCGGGTAAACCAATGAAGAAAAAGAAATCATCCGTTAATCTTGCTCTAAGCGGAGCTTCCATTGGTAAGCCTACGGGACCACCACCCATGCCCAAGCACCTGAATCTCGAGCCTTTCCTCGTTACAGAACGTGCATTTGCTCCCTCTGCCATGGCGGCATCTCCATGGGCACCTTTGGTTGCGTTATCAGGTCAAAAACAAGTTATTCTGTACAACACAGAAACACTTAAAATTTCTGGAATCCTCCCATACGAAGAGGGTTTTATTGAATCGATGAAATTTAGCCGAAATGGGAAACTTGTGATTGCCTCTGGTGGACGCGGTGGAAAAAGTGGAAATGTAGCCGGTTGGGATATTGAAACTGGAAAAAGAGTCCTAACCGTTGGAGAAGAACAGGATAGCATACTTACTGCTGACTTATCAGCCGACCAATCCCTTGTCGTTATTGGAGGAACCAACAAATTAATCAAGGTTTTTGACTTAGCTACTGATGAAATCCTCTACAAGATTAAAAAACACTCTGAGTGGGTTACTCAAGTTGCATTTTCTCCTGACGGTATCCTCCTGGCCACAGCTGATCGAAATGGCGGACTTTTCGTATGGGAAGCTCGCACAGGTAACCCTTTTTACACGTTAGACGGACACAAGCAGGAAATAACCAGTCTAAGTTGGCGTGCTGATGGAAATGTTTTACTTTCAGCATCCGAGGAAGGTGCGGTTAGAACCTGGGAAATGATAAATGGTAAGCAAATACGAACTTGGAATGCCCATAGCGGAGGAACTCTCTCCGCTCATTTTGCTCAAAACGGAAACATTGTCACAGCGGGAAGGGATAAAACAGTAAAATTTTGGGATGGTAATGGAAAAGCTCTACGAACGATTTCAGGTTTTACCGATATCGTTATGGAATCCAGACTTTCTCATGATGGCTCCAAAATCATTGCTGGAGACTGGACTGGAAAAGTCGGTTTATGGAATTCATCAGACGGCAAACACTTGGGTGATTTAATTGCAAACCCACCCACCATTGAAAAAAGAATTTTACTTTCTGAAAATCATCTCGCTACAATACAATCCTCCCTAAAAGAACATCAGAATGCACTTTTACCACTCCAGCAAAAAAGAGACAAACTGACTAAAGCCTTGGAATTAAGTAAGGCAAATCTAGACGCCGATGAAAAAAACTTACAAGATTCGACAGCCAAGATTATGGCTGCAAAGCAAGAACTCCTTAAGACTACAAACGACTTCAATAACAAAACAAACATTAAAAAAGCAAAGAGCGAGACCCATCAGAAAATTTTAGCGAAAATTGCTGTCAACCAAGATTCCTTCGCCAAGAGCAATCAAGAATCCAAAAAGTGGAATGATCTATCAAACAAATACTCTAAACAATTGAGCTTGTTAAAAGATTCCTTAAGCAAAGCAAAACAACTTTCTGATCAGAACAAAAGTGATCTCTCCTTGGCCGATGCAGCAAAAAAAGCAAAACTTGCTTTTGATGAAATAAAGAAAAAATCTGATGATGCCTCCCGACATTCTGCGAACCATAAAGCTGAAACAGACAATTTAATTGCCGAAAAAAAATCGCTTAAATTACAATCCGAAAATGCCTCTGAAGCATTGAATGGTGCTCAAGAAGATTTAGTCACCATTACAAAATTACTTTCTCAAACAAAATCAAATTTAAGCCAATTTCAAAATCAACAATCCTCCATAACTAGCAAACGTGATCAAAGCAAAAGCATTTTTGAAAAAAACAAAACTCTTTTGGCTCAATGCCAAGAGGTAATAAAACAACCCTCTATGCTGGTAGCAAAGGCCAGCAGGGAAATTGAAGAAGTGCAAAAAGATATAGAACAATGGAAAGCTGAATTAATTAATGTTGAAAGACATACTCAGATCAAAAATCTAGATCTCCTTCAGAACGAAATGGAAGATTTGACTACCCTTTTACAGGATGCAAAAGAAACCAAAATTCAAGCCCTTAATGAATTGAATAATACTCGGGAGTCTTTACGACTACTACCCAATAAAATTGCCAAAAGTAAGACAGTTATAGATCAAAGCAAAAATTCTGTTGTTACAGCGGAAAAAAATCATGTTTCCGTCATTCAATTATTAGAAAGAAAAAAATCCTTCATAGCAGAATTTAATTCTATTGCCGAATCTTCAAAAAAATTCTCTGAGACCCTAAAGCCCGAAAGTACTTTACAGGATGCAAATGTAAAACTGGCTGAATCATTGGAACTTTTTAAAAAAGATCTTATTGAAACCCAAAATGAACTCGCTGCAAAACAGGAAGAAATAATTCTTGCAAAACAAGCAGTTCAGAATGCCGAGAAAAGCCATCAGGAAATTCTTAAATTGAAGGAAACCATCCCCAAACTGTTGGAAGAAAAAAATCAATTATTCAAAAGAGCCTCTGAAGAATATTTAAATGTTGAAAAAGAACATAGATCAATGCTTGCAAAAATAGAATCGCAGTTAAAATTGACCAACGAACTTTTTTCGAAATACACTAAACTTTTGGCAATTAACAATTAGTTGATCTGCCCGATCAGTTTATCCATTTCAAGAGCAATAATACTTCCCGGACCTAAATCCAAAACTTTTCTTTTTTTCAAGTACTCGATCGCATCAAGAGCTTGTTTTTTTTGATCCATACTTACAAGTTTTTCAACATAAGGTCTAATCAAACCATAGTATAATTCTCCTCCAGCAGTTTTTTCAAAATCTCTTACCATCCGTTCATAGGCTTTTTCTGCACTTGTCCAATTTTTTGCCGATACAAGATTCATTACTTGTTCAGCACCCTCTTTAATCGCTAAATCAAACCTGCCTGAACGATTTTGCTTAACAATCAAAGAACGAATTCGATCAGCCTGTCTTGGATTGCCCATTTCATCATAAACATCGGCGAGGTTTTTTTGCCCTTCAATCTTGAGATCGACTGTATTTGAAAATGCTTTCAACCATGCGTCCCAGAAATTTCTTTTTTCCCTCAAATCAGAAATGTTGTTTTTCACCCAATTTGCCTCTTCTTTCCACACTTCGATATAAGCAGGATGCAAAGTACGAGCACGTTGCAAAGATTCTCGATAGAAGTTTGCTTTTGGATTAGCTTGAGCCCAAGCAAAATAATCTACAGCTTTTCCACGAAAACCGGTAAGGTTTTTTTCTCCACGGGCCAGTGCCCCCAACTCATCATCCGTAATTAATTTCCACCTCTGCGGATCGATTGCATTACCCACCGGATAATTTTGATTCTCATATCTTCCGCAATCCGTTTCCCAACGGCCTGGATTTTTTAAAAATCCAAACCATGCATGGCCCCCACCGCTACCTTGGCCAACAAAAGTAAGTGTGGGTATTCCTTTTGCCTTGCCAGCCATCGAACTAAAGTAAGCCTGATCCACACAAATTCCCCCTTTTTCTTTAATTGAACCAAGCGAGTAATCACCGTATGGCCATCTAAAAATTCCACCCTCTAGTCTTGGCCGGTCATATTTTATCGATGAGAAAATCTTATCAAAGCTTGCTCTCCTCAACTTTACACTTTCGCGAGCCCAGTCGAGCTCACTTTTGGGAAGACGATGATCAACCACAAATTTTAGTTCTGTTACGGATAACTGAGTAGGATCATATTCCAATTGCCTACTTTTATGAGCATTTACCATTTCTGCAAACCTTGAACTAGGTAAAGCAGAATCAAAAGGCACATCGTTTCTGGCTACTTGATGATGGGGCCATGTTCGTGGAAATGGTTGATCGAAAACCACAGAATATGCGACTGCAAGGGATCCGTATTGTTCAACGAGCTCCGGATGATCTTTTGCGATTGAAAGAAAAATATATAGTGCAGCTACTTGATTATCTTCAGGGTGTAAGGCGTTTAAGAAAATTTTTCTCAATTCTGGATTGCTTCCAATTTTAACAAAAACAGTACTTAGACTCTCACCCCCTCCTTTTTCCCGTAACTGATTCATCAAATCAAGCCACCGCCAATGATCAAACCAGGAAAAAAAATCACGACCTTCTCTTGCAGATCTTTTTTCTTTGTTAACCCAGATATCCCTCAAATTTTCAATTAGTCTATCAGAGGCTTTAGACCAATCGTTCTGTGCATTTTCCTGCCACCAATTTGAAATAATCGCAGGACTCCAAATAGGAAGGGCTTCAGATGATGATAAAGGCGTTTGAGATTGCTTAGAATATGTTTGAGTTTGAGAAAGGCTTTTTAATGTACCTCTGACATAAATTTGATCTTCATTAGAGAGTAAAGCTAGAGGAAAAACAAATTTCTTGTAATCACTTCTTTCAATCGTCAACTGATCTCCTGATGTCTCTATAAAACGTGCTTCAATTTTTACTCCCGTTTTGGAAGTCCAAGTCCGAAAGGGATAATTAGAAGATAAACATTCTAATGTAAAGAACGCATACAGAATTATGGACAAAATCCTAATAACCATCCTCTTAAGTTACAACATAGTGTCTGTACATACCATTACAAAAAAGAACAATTATTCGAATATGCCTAAAACATTCATTTATCTTGAACTCTTAAAAAACGCTTTTCGTATTACAAGTTGATAAATTATGGCACATAGCCAAACTTGACTTTTAATTATTCAGACTAATAAATTAAAAAATGGTAACAAACCTCTGGACTTTCATCCTTGTAATTCTGCTTTTTGTCAGCGGGACTTCTGCAAAACCCAAGCACGACTCCAATTCCACAAATCTTTCTGAACTCGAAATTGCTAAGAAGAATGCTGAAGATTTCGAAAAACTTGCCGCTCTTGTTAGACCATCTATTGTTGTGATCGAAAGCGTTGACAGGATTGGTCGGAAAGGTGGGCGGGGCACAGGTTTTGTAGTTAGATCAGACGGGGTAATTGCTACAAATTTTCATGTTATTGGAGAACATCGAGATTTTCTTATCAGATTTGCAAATGGTAAATCTTTTCGTCCAACAAAAATTCTGGCAATAGACAGAGAAAACGATTTAGCAATCATCAAGATAGATACGAATAATCTTCCTGTTCTTTCTCTAGGGAATTCCAAAGATCTATCCCCCGGTCAACCTGTTTTTGCTATAGGTAATCCTTTAGGTTATAGTCACAGTGTTACTCGGGGAGTTATTTCAGCTATTCGTGAACTTGAATTTGGAGACGGTCGTCCTTTAGTCCAAGTAGCTATTCCAATTGAGCCTGGAAGTAGTGGAAGTCCTACTCTCGATCTGAATGGAAATGTTATCTGTATTCTGGCTATAAAATCGGGTGGAGCTATGGGCTTTGGTATTCCTGTTAATCGTTTAAAAGACCTCATTAATAATCCCTCTCCCATACCTATCAAAAAATGGCTTACGATTGGCGAATTAGATGATTCAGAGTGGGAGTCGATTATGGCTGGAAGTTGGAAACAGAGAGCAGGTGTCATAACCGCATCCGGACTTGGAAATGGGTTTGGAGGTAGAATGCTATGCTTGTCTGAACAAGGAATTCTAAAAGCTCCCTATGAACTTGAGGTCGAAGTACTTCTGGATGATGAATCAGGTGCTGCCGGGCTAGCCTTTCATTCTGACGGAGGAAATAAACACTATGGTTTTTATCCAACAAACGGATCCCTTCGGTTAACTTGTTTTAAGGGAGCGGATGTCTATTCCTGGACGATTCTAGAAACTGTAAACTCCCCAGCTTACGAATTAGAAGAATGGAATCGTTTGAAGGTTAAAGTCGATGAAGATGGAAATATTACCTGTTTAATTAACGGTAAAATTGTAATCGAAGCCAATGATAAATCCTTAACTGAAGGAAAAATAGGGCTCTGCAAATTTCGATCCCCCACTGCTAAATTCAGGAATTTTAAACAGGCTAGAAAATTTCCTTCATCTGAAATTTCTGCCGAAATAAGAAGGGAAATAAAAAAAATCTCAAACTTTCTGCAAAATAATGAAGAACTCACCAAGCAGGATCTACAAAAGTTAATTCGACTTGGTCCAAAAGTTTCACAAGCTCTCAGCGATGAAGTTGCTGCTTTGGAAAAAAGAGCATCCATCTTAAATCTTCTTTCAGAAGAAGTGAGTGAAAGGCAAGCTATCAACGAACTTGCCCAGTCACTTGCACATGAAGATGAAAACTCAGTCGATTTGCTCCGCTCTGCCCTTCTCATTTCTAGAATAAAAAACAAAAACTTCGACTTGGATGTCTATTTGAATAAAGCGGAAAGACTTGCCCAACAAATTGCCTCTCATTTCCCCGAAAAAGCCACTGACGAGCAAAAACTTAAAATTCTTGTACAACAACTATTTATCGAAATGGGCTATCATGGAAGTACTATTGATTACAACCATCCATCAAACAGTTTTATGAACGAAGTTATGGACGACCGAGAAGGAATTCCAATTACTCTCTCTGTTCTTTTCATTGAATTAGGAAACAGGCTTGATTTACCTCTTTCAGGACTTGGCTTACCAGGTCATTTTATGGCTATGTATAAAGAAAAACCGGATAAAAAAGGGTCAGAAATCTTAATTGATCCTTTCGGGGGAAAAATCGTTTCTAGAAAAGAAGCATCTGAGTTAACCGGAATCAGGTTAAGTGAACAGGACTTAGTCCCATCCAGTAAAAAAGATATTATAACCCGGATGCTCCGTAATCTCATACATGTCTCTGAGCAGAATAGTAATTCCGATTCCAGACTTCTTTATATAGATGCAGTTTTAGCCATAGAACCTGAAGATCGTTATACACGTGCAATGCGTGCAATGCTTAACTACGGAAACGGCAACCATGCCAGAGCAATTGAAGATATTGACATTCTTATTTCTGAAGACGAAAAAAATCCAGAAATTAAACCTCTACGGGAAATCAAGAATCGTCTTCTTGAAATTCAGTCGCAAAAATAATTATATTTGTTTCTCTAATTAACATCATCAGCACTCCAATCTTTCCCAGTTTTTCCATCTGGCCCTGCTGAAAAAAGACGAAAGCCTGGCCCGCCCTCTTCTAGTGGATATTCGTAAATATATTCATTTCCCCAGGGATCTAGAAATGCGACGTCTTTCCCAAGCATCTTGGATAGCCAAAACATTAAGGATTTCCCATCGTTATGAGAAATATCAGGCACTTCAGAAATATCATATGAATTTAGATCATAACCAAATAAATCGGTGGAAATAGTCGCGGGGTAAGGAGGCATTTCCAAAGTTCCCCTCTCATTGTGAAAACCCGCCAAAGACAAAAAAAGACATTCACCAGGTGTGCACACATTTTGTGGACAAATTGGATACCCTCCAAATGATCTTCTGTAATCCTCAACAGAAAGCTTTAAAGCTTCAATTTCTACTTTGGCTTGTTTATACGCCTGCTGGTTAATTACATAAAAATAACCTTTAAACATAATGCCAATAAGAACCCCAAAAATTGCCAGGACTACGAGCAATTCTACAAGCGTAAAAGCTCTCAAATTCTTAGTTACACCAATGCTTTTCCCCATCCTAAATTTATTAAGGCATCTCTAACCTCGATCAAATCCTCATCCTCAATTGCCATCAGTTTAAACTTTTCATCTCTTCTAACCGCCTCTTTTAAAAAATCCATACATTCCCCCGGACTCTTTAAAACGCATGCATAACAGGCTAAATTGTAGCGTATTAAAGCATCTTCGTAATGCAAAACTAAACCTTCCAGTAAAATCGAACGGGCCGCTGTTATTGATTCGCACCTTCTAGTGGCATATGCATCCGCTATCCACCAATCAACTTCTTCTGAAAATTCATATCTTAAATTACGAGCATATTTTTGTGCTTCCGCCCAATTTTCTAATTCCTGATAAATACTCAAAGTCAAGATTGTGACCTTTTTTGTCCATATTTCATCCTCGGGAATCGCACGTAATTCCCTGAGGGCAAAATCATACATGCATAACTCTGAATATCCTTTGGCCCGTTCCCAATGCGTTTGAGGTTTTAAAATGTGTGGTGGTAAACCTTTTAAATCAGACACAAAATAAAATTAATAACCATTTATGATTTCCGCAAGTGACAAGGAATAATTTTACAGGAGAGTATTTAATATATTTTCACTCAAAGAAAAAGCCTGAGCTAAAAGAGCTTGTGAACTTTGTAGTCGAATTTGTTCTTTTGCTAATCGAGTCGATTCATCGACTAAAATATCACTTGTAAGGCGAGAAATACCTGATTCAGTAAGAAATACCTGATTATTCAAACGCTCTTCAGCAACTTCCAACTCAGTCATATTTGCACCCAAAGTTGCTAGTTGTACTCCGATTCCTTCAATCTCCTTCGCCAAGCTTGAAACGGCATCTGCTGCATCATTAGCTGTATCAATTGAAACATTTTGCATTAAACCTAGCCCAACTGGGTCAAGCGTAACAGAACTATTTGATGAATCACCAACATCCACATAATTTGAAGGTTCTGTGGGTGTCGAATACGAAGCTCGTATTTGAAAAATTGAATTTGCCTCTACCCTTAAAGTTAATCTGGTTGTCTCGCCGCTAGCTTCTCCAGTATTTATCTGACCCTGATTTGTAAATTTCTCTCCTGTTCTTGTACCCATCCCCGAACTTGTACCATCATCACTTAATCCTAAATTAGCTAGATATTTACTTTTATTATCATAAATACCATTATCAATTGGAGGAGCAATATCATCTGGATCATCAGATTCTAAAGTGTCAGGATCAATCTTTCCAATCGTACCGTTAGCACCTCTAACATCCTGATTATTCCCTCTACTCTGGGGTGTAAAAGTGAAAGTTGTTGTTGAACCGGGTGCAAATTTTATATCAAAACGATCAAAGTCGTATGTATAAGCGGTTCCTGCAGTCGCCCATTTATTCACAGTATCAAAAATAGTAGAGTTCCCTTGCTTTATAATGTACCTTTCTCCATTACCACCACCATTTACTTCCATTTTAAAGTCGCCAGAAGTAAATAGAACATCTTTTTCAAATTCATAGTATTTATTATAGTCAGGATTCCCAGTTATGGTCCCAACTGTTAAACCAATGCTAGGATCCGTGACTGAAGATTCAGTAAAACCCTCACCAAAGCTTATATTTTCCTTAACATATGCAGCTATATCATCATATAAAATTTGGCCTTGGAAAGAATCCTTTCTAATACTTAGACTATCTGCTTTAAGTGAAGTAAATTCAGCATTCAGTTCCGCTCTTACTTTTTCACTCAACAAAGGATCCATCGCCTTGGATGCCAAGTCGCTCATTCGTTCATAAATTGCCAGTGCTTTGCGAAGACCGGCTTCTTGCATCTGAATATAAGTAACTGCATTTTGCATACTTTTCGCAAGTTGAGACTTGCTCCGATTCTCAGCTCCTAAACGAGAAACCATGCTTAAACCACCGGTATCTCCTCCGTCTAAGAGACTTTTGGAAGAATTTCCGGAGTTCAATAAGCGACCCACTGCATTCTGAACACCATTTGTACTTCGGTGCATGCTTACCGAAGCTTTATTCAGGGTAGATGTGTCAATTCCAATCATTGGCAAGATTTTACTACCAAAGTAAAGAATAAATCTTTTTACTCATATCCTTAGCCTGAGTCATAAGAGCAACATTGCTATCCATTTTTATTTTTTGCATGGCAAACTCGAGTGAAGATTGAGGAAATTCCCCCTCATTCATTCTGGAAAGGGCAACCTGTCCAGCTGCTACTTTTTCACCAGATAAATTGTAGGACTGTTCAATCAATGAAAAATTGGATCCGATTTTCCCGATTTGTATTCCCACACCTTTTATTTCCTCCAGCACTGCATCAAGAGTAGTTTTTGCATCCTCAATTGTACCAATCCCCATTCCTGAAAGGGTGCCGAATCCAACTGGTGTTAGGGTGACCGCTTCATTAGAACCTTCCTGCCCAACTGTCTGAAAATTTGTCGGTCCAGTCTGCTCATATTTTGCAGAGATTTGAAACAAGGTAGTAGACTCAACTATAACGCTAATTTCAGACGATTCAGTGGTTGCTCGAGAAGTTGAAACTTGTCCGGCACTTGTAAAAGAACCGGAAAAATCTGAAGTCCCAAGTTGAGAAGTATAAAAACTTTGATTATCAAAATTTCCATTAGGAGTTGGAGTGTTTCCCCACCTTGTATCTTCATTTCCCGCTGTATCCATGGGAACAAACTGGAAAGTCGTATCCTGTCCTGGGGCAAAATCAATAATGAATTTATCAAAATCAAATTTGTAAGCATTTCCTGCAGTCCTCCAATTATTTCCAGAATCAAAAATTATATTATTTCCCTGCTTAACATAATACCTTTCACCAGCTGTTCCTCCATTCACCTCTAAGGTAATTCTTCCACTATTGTAGAGAACATCTTTTGTGCTTATCCATCTATTGGTCCCAGATCCATCAAAATTACTCTGAGCTGGTGGTTGAGTTTCATCCAAAGCATCCCCAAAATCTACGGACTTTGCGGTGTAAGATGCTAAATCATCGTATAGATATTTCCCCTGAAAATCCTGTGTGCGGAGTGATTCAAGCTCCTTTTTCAATCCATCCATCTCCTCATTTAAACTCTGTCTTTGAGCATAATTTAAAAATGGATCGGATGCCTGCATGGCTAGTTTTGAAATCCTTTCAAAGACCTGTGTAGCTTTTTCAAGTCCAGCCTGTTGCATTTGGACATAAGTGGTCGCATTTTGTAAATTATTTAAGTGGGCACTTCGGTGTCGTGTGTTTCCACTTAATCTTGTGGCGTAAGCGAATTGTCCACTGTCTCCACTATTCCGAGTGGATTCTAAACTATCACCCGCTTTTTGTACTCTTGCAAACGCTCTATGCAAACCAATCTGAGACTGCCTGCTTGAGGCAGCTAGAGTTCCCATAATTGGTGCATTAACAGATAGCATTTTTTCTATATTAGCTGATTAACAAGATTTTGATTAATACCTTGTGCCTGAACCAACAGGGCCGTAGTCGTTCTTGAATGAAGATTTTTTTTTGCTAAATCTATTGAAGAAGAAGCAAAATCTTTTTCCTTTTTGGCAAGGTGTGCCTGCTCTGCGATAAAGTAAGAATCGAGACGATCAGTGGACAATAGTATTTGGTTGGTCACTGCTCCAATTTTTCCTCTCTGCTCGGTAATCGTATCTAATTCATCAAGGATTTTGGCACCTGCCTGACTAGCATTTGATTCACTGCTTACCGAGTAAGCAGATAAATTATCAAAGCTTGCCGGTTCAAATACAATTTTGTGATTACCAGCGTCTACAGAAAGAGATGCTTCACTAGCTTTAAAAAGATTATATCCCTGAAATTGAAGATCCTCTAATTCCGACAATTTCGCTTTTAAAGAATCAAATTCTGCAGTCAAAATGGTTCGTTCAGTCGAGCTAATTAATGGACTTGAGGCTGTTCCGGCAATCCTTCCCATTCGATCCATTACTGAAAAAACACTTTCCAAGCCAGCATCCTGCATTTGTCCAAAGCTGATTAAATTCTGGAGATTATCTGCCTCCACCCGTCGGTGATCGCTCAGACTGCTCAATCTAGCAGAATAACTGGCGTCTCCGGAATTTCCCTCTGCAATTGCGATTTCAGTCGACTTAACCTTAAGTGACTTTGATATGCTTCTGTGCAAATCAAGCATAGCTTTACCCGTAGCATGGGAAAGATTGTTGTAGATTGGTGAATTTGGTGAAAGCATAAGATATGAAAAATGCCTCCATGCAAATTTAGTGTGCAGGTTTGAAAACCGCACGCGCATCCGTGCGCATGCGTAAAGAAAAAAGGTAGAAATTAATTACGTCAAACAATAATTTATCTTTTCTTCCACAAAACAGCCAAAAAACTTCCAATTAAGCAGTGTACAACAGCACTCAATGCACAGGGTGAAGGAACCATAGGCATTAGAGGAAAATGCTTACTTGCTAATGCCATACCTAATCCGGAATTTTGCATCCCAACTTCAATTGCAAGCGTTCGACATTCAATCTTATTTCGTTTGAAAATTTTGCTTAATAAATAACCAAAGGAAAAACCACCGGCATGAAGAGAACAAACAGCACAAAGCAAAATTGTCCAATTCTCTAAAATAATATTTTTTTTTGCAGCCAAAACATAGCCAACAATCAATAAAATAAAAATAACAGACAACAATGGAGAAAATTGAGAAAAATATTTTCCAGACCTCTTAAAAAACTTTTTCCAAACTAAACCGAAAAGGAGGGGCAAAAGCACGATCAAAACAATGCTTTTTAATAAAGCCCACGCATCTACCGGAACATAATGGCCGGCATAAAATTCTGTAAACCATGGGGTTATAACAACAGCAAGCAAAGTTGACATCAGGGTTAAACTCAAAGAAAGGGCCACATTTGCTCTAGCCAAAAAGACCACCACATTTGATGCTGTTCCACCAGGGCAGCAGGACACCAAAATTAATCCAACAGCAATTTCTTTTGGTAAAGATAAAGACCATGCCAAAAAAGAACCCCACGCTGGCATAATTAAAAACTGAAGTATTACTCCCAAACCGATTAGAAATGGACTCTTCCAAACAAGAATGAAATCTTCAACTTTGAGTGTCATTCCCATGCCAAGCATGATGATCCCTAATCCATACCCAATAGCGTCTTTACCGTACCATAAAAATAGGGACGGATCATAAAGAGCCAAAAAAGCGATTAAAAGAGACCAGAGTGGGAAATAATGAGTTGCCCAAGAGGCAATTTTTTCAAGCATGATAAGATATTTGAAAATTAAATCCTGCCATGAAGACAAAGCTCAAAATTAAAATATCCTTAGTTCTCGCAGCATCCATAATACTTAATATTTTTTTAATATGGGAAGTTTTTAGGCTCAGAAACGAATTAAATCAAAAAGAAGATGTAATCTACAAATTATTAAACACAAAGAACCTAAACTCCGACTAACTGAACTAGAAATTCAATTTGTTATTTCCCAAAACTCGACCTCTCCCCATAAATGACCCCAACCTTGAAATTTTGGTGAAATTCTGAAATATCTCGCATTGACTGCTCGAAGATCTAATTCAGCCCACGCTCCTTTGCCTTTTTCGGTCACAAACTCTTCGTACTCATTAAAAAGAACAAAATTATTTCCATCTCTACTTACCTCGACTTTGACTTCAACAAGTTCATCCGCTCGATCTGTGGGTTGGAAATATATGCGGATTACTCCAATTCTTTTATCACTCCCTAAATCAAAAGTAAGAACTGGATCCACTTTGAACCATGCTGTCCATGTCGAACGCCAACCATCTTTAGGTAATTGACCGTCCATTAGCAAACTGACATTTAATCTACCCGCATCCATAGTCGGGTTTTTATTCGATTTCACTTCGACAATCGGAGCCAAGCGAAATTTTCTTGAATCACCACTTCGGTCCCGCGATTGGCTATTCAAAAATAACACAGATGCACAGAAGCAAAGAAAGAATAAAAAAGGGGAAGAAAACTTGGTCATCATAATGTTCTGATCAAATAAAATGATTCCTGCAAGTTTGATTAATAAAGATCTCCCAAAATTTCACCATCAATATATACATCTGCCCATATCCAAAAACCATTCCTCCCCCTCTCTAAATTTCTCAACTCAATGTCACTTGCCTCTTTCAACAAATTACTAAATTTATGCCACTGCCTAAAAGCTCTACTGGCAGATGAGGAATCTTCCGTTTCAATTGAATCTACTTTCAAACCTCTAACTTTTATGGTCAAGGCTTCACCAAAAACTGGATGAATATTTTTCACATTAGCCACAAATGTGTTCCCATTCAATGTTTCCATAACATCCGTTTCAGCATTTAATTTGAACTTATCAGGATATGATTGCCTGAAAAATTTTCCTTCTGAGGAACAAGAAACCAAAAAAATAAATAAAGTTAAAAAAAAGCCGAATCGTATCATCTCCTCACTTATTTAATATTGTAAAGAGAAGTCAATCCTTCGACTTTTAACCACTACAACTTTTTATTCAGCATCCAATGACAACCCGATTCCTCTGCAATGTTAATAAACATTCGTTCTGCTTTGTTCAAAGTTCTTCCCTTTTTAACAGAAATCCCCCAAGTTCTTGCCAGTTTTTTCTTACCCAACTGAAGACTAACTAACTCCCCTTTATTAACATCTTCTTCGACAACCCAATCTGCAAGAATACCAATTCCAATACCTACCTTAATTAGTTCTTTACTGGCTTCAGGACTGCTAATCTCCATTGATGAAGTCAAGTGGACTCCAGACTTGTTTAAATAATCATTCAAGATTCTAAAAGTGTAACTTGTTCGATTATAAAGTATGAAATTCTCGTTTTTTGTCTGTTCAAAATTTATCTTTCCAGCCTTTGCCCAAGGATGAGAGGGAGGAACAACCATTCTTAATTCATCATTAAAACAAGGAACAAATTCGACCCCTGCCACATTCATTGGAGACAATGTGATCGCCAAGTCAATTTTGCCATCAATCAAAAGGTTTAAACAACCGGGTGTGTCCGCACACTCAATCTCGAACCGGCAAATCGATTGAGTTTCATTAAACTCCTTAATGATGGATGGCAAAAGAAAGCGACAAGCTTGGGCACTTGCACCTAGTCTTATTCTTCCGGTACCAAATTTTTCAAAGCCATCAAGTTCATTTCTGACTTTTCCCATTTCATCTAAAAAGGGACGAACAAAATCTAGCAATCGATCACCTGCCTCGGTTAGTGTGACTTTTTTCCCTTGTTTCCTAAAAAGTTGACAACCAGCTTCTTCTTCAAGGTTTTTCATCGAATGGCTAACTGCGGACTGAGTTAAGAAAAGATTTTTAGCTGTTTTTGTAAAACTTCCCGTTCGACATAGCATGTCAAAAGCTTCCAATTGCCTTGTATCGAAAGGTCTAATTCTTTTCATTAATAAACAACAGCAAATCGCGAACCAAATTATGATTGTCTTCGTTTTTTGTATAATTCTTGCTTAAGACATTCACGGTGAAAACTTTATCTTCTCGCTTGTCTGAGGCAAAAGAAATTCTTAGCATTCGCGAATGCGAGTTACTATAAAGTTAGTTTATTTTTTTTGTTTTATTTTTATATTAATAAACCAGTCTCGTGCACAGCTTCACCCAGTTAACGCTTTGGGCAGAGAAATGTTCGATAGTTTTCGTCTATCCAACTTCGATTTATTTTTAAAAAACTCAATTTTCTCCCTTAAAGAAAGTGAGTTCAAATGGTTTCTCAACAATATAAGAAATAAATCTATCAGGGATGAGTTAATTTATCTTCACCAGCAAGATTTTCCTGAAGATACCAGTTATAACGAAAAGTGGAAAATTGCTTTCGAACATCAATGGAGGAATCAAATTCGACATTTAGCTCGCCATTCATCAAGCCAAATCAAAACAGAATCATTCATACCAATTCTTAAAGAAGCCAGTGAATATGGTATTCAATGGAAAACCACTAGGCTTTTAGGGATTGAAGTTCTTCTTCCAGTAGGCTGGAAGAATGGGAGATTTGAAATTAAAGGCGATTTAGACCTCGACGAAAGCAATAGCAGTGAAAGAGTTCTATACATTGACCGTGGTCTAAGCTATCGCTTTACCCTAAGTAAAGATACTTACGGTCGGACATTTATGATTGGAACTGATCCCGAAAATTCAGACTTAAACTACGACACTGGAATTATTGGCAATGGATCAGGTCAAGGAGATGTCATTTTAAAGTTCAATGAAAAAACACCATCAAAACTTTTTTATTTTTGTCCTGATCAAAAAGGAGCAGGTGGTCCGATTTTGGTTAAGGATCCCGATGATCAGGGCAAACCTAATCAAAGGTTGGATCTATTGCTTACTTTTTCCTTCGATCAACCAAAAAGAGCCTTTCAAATTATGATCAAACAAGTCGTCCTTAGTCACAAAGGTCCAATTTTCACCCAGCGACCTTCTTTCATAGGCGAAGTTACCCTTCCAAGAGGACTTTCTTTCTAATCTTAAAGGAATTCATTCATTCGAGAATTATTTCAATTAGTTCGCCATTTTTATAGCGGCTCATTTTTTTCATATTTCCCTTTTGGTCCCAACTCTTGAAAATACCATGTGCACGTCCATCAAACCATTGACCCTGTTCTTTTAATTTTCCATTTGGCCACCAAAACCTTTCCATCCCATCTTTTTTTCCTTTTAGAAAGTCTGCCTCACCTCTAGGTGAATTATCATGAAAAACTTCTAAAGCTCTTCCTGTGAAAGGTTGGCGCTCAACATCATAGTGCCACAAACCTGTTTGTTTATCTTTTACCAAAGACTCTCCGTTTACCTGTTTAATCTTTAGGGATAATCTTGTATTCTCCCACTTGAGTGTATCAATCACCATCTCTTGCTCTTTTAATTTCTGAATTCGATTGATTGTTGATTTTCCCCCTTCAATATCACTGTCATTAGTCTCTATTGAATCAAATTCTGAACAACTAAAAAAACAAAGACAACTAATACTAGTAAAAAAAACGAAAGGTCCCATAGTAAAACGCAATAACCTGTTCAATACTAAATGCAAGAGGATTACCGAGTTCTGAAATTAAAATCCTGAATTTTTAACCTTGAAAAAATTTGAGGTTTTCTAATCTAGTACGAATGAGAATTTCTGAATTCAAGAATCACCTATCTACCGTCAGCGAAGTTATTTTTTCACTGCCAAATGGAAGCAATGTACCATCTCACTATCACATCACTGAGGTGGGTTTTATTACCAAAACTTACATTGATTGCGGAGGAACCGTTCGAGAAGAAAAAGTTGCAAACTTCCAACTTTGGACCGCTGAGGATTTTGACCATCGTATTCAATCAGAAAAAATCTTAGAAATTATTTCAAAAGCTGAAGAAGAGATTAATCTCGAAGATTTGGAAATTGAAGTAGAGTATCAAAATGAGACAATTGGTAAATACAACCTAGAATTTTATGAAAATAAATTTCACCTTTCAGTAACACAAACTGATTGCTTGGCTAAGGAAAAATGCGGAATCACTAGTAATAACATTCCTGAAACTTCATCCGGTTGCGACCCAAATTCTGGGTGCTGTTAATCCTGCTTATATTTTTTTATTTTTTAAGACTTAGAAAAATTGATATCAGAAGACTGAGTGATAAAACCAAGGCAAGTAATCCTCCCAATGTCATAATTGTATCAGATTCTTTTATTCCAATAGCTAAGTGCGAATAGGCAAAAAGAGAACTAAGGACAAATAAAAAAGACTTAAAAAAAATTCGAAAAAACATCTTACAAAATGGAGCCGACGACCGGATTCGAACCGGTGACCCCCTCATTACGAATGAGATGCTCTACCAACTGAGCTACGTCGGCCCTTCTTTCAAAATCTTATCTTGCAATTCAAGTTTTTTGGCAAATTCCAATTTTAATAGTAAGCAGAATTCGACTACAAACACTGGAATTCAAGGGGTTTTTGCTCTGTAATTAATTCTTTTCTAAGATATATAATTTACTTACCACAGGTAATTACATTATCAACGAGTTATGAATAGCCACGAAATTGATTACGAACTCATCGGAGATGATATGCAAATTGTTGAAATTGAACTGGATCCAGGTGAGACTGTAATTGCAGAGGCCGGTGCCATGAATTACATGGAAGACGGTATAACATTTGAAACAAAAATGGGAGATGGCTCAAATCCGAGCGAAGGTTTGTTCGGTAAATTAGTCAATGTAGGTAAACGAGCACTTACTGGAGAGTCCATTTTTATGACTCATTTTACAAATATGGAAATGGCCAAAAAACGTGTAAGTTTTGCTGCTCCCTACCCCGGTAAAATTATCTGTGCAGATCTTCAAAATCATCAGGGAACCATTTTATGCCAGAAGGACTCTTTTTTGTGTGCTGCACTGGGTACAAAAATATCAATAGCCTTTCAAAAGAAATTAGGCGTTGGATTTTTTGGGGGTGAAGGTTTCATTCTGCAGAAATTAAGTGGAGATGGGAAAACATTTGTTCACGCGGGAGGTACCGTTGTTAAGAAGCAATTAAATGGTGAAACAATTAAAGTGGATACCGGTTGTATAGTTGCATTCGAAGAATCTATTAATTACGACATCGAAAGAGCCGGAGGTTTAAAGTCTATGTTCTTTGGAGGGGAAGGTTTGTTTTTGGCCAGTTTAAGTGGGTTTGGAACAGTATGGCTCCAAAGTCTTCCCTTCTCTAGACTTGCAGATCGGATAATTCAGTGTGCCCCATCTGCAGGAGGAAAAAGTCAGGGAGAAGGTTCTATTTTAGGTGGATTAGGAAGGATGATGGATGGGGATTAACACAATAAAATAAAGTTGTTTTATGAAAATCCTATGAGTTTCAAAAAACTAGTTCTTGTCCGTCATGCAAAATCGAGTTGGAACGAACCACATGTCGATGATCATGATCGTCAGTTAAATCAAAGAGGTCTAAAAAATGCCCCAGAAATGGGACTAAGATTAAAAAACCAAGGTTTTTCACCCGATTATGTTGAAACAAGCACGGCCCTTCGGGCATTTTCTACAGCGAAAATAATCTGTCAGGAAATCAATTTTACCCTTCAGCGTATAATTAAAAATCCAAATCTCTATTTGGCTTCAATTTCTGCATGGCTCGAGATCATTGGGAAGTTAAATAATGACTACAATTCGGTCATGCTCTTTGGGCACAATCCTGGAATCACAAGTTTAGTAAATCAAGTATGGGGACTTCCTATTGATAATGTACCGACTTGTGGAATGATCATATTGGAATTTGAAAAAATCAAATGGGAAAAAACAATTAGTGTGGTTCCAAAAGTAGCGGAATTTGACTTCCCTAAAAACGAATCTGAAAAAAATTTGGAATTGATCTAAACTCCCACTTACCAGATTCAATATCATACAATCAAGCTCCAGGTTTAAATATTGGTTTCCCCTGGAATCGTACGGTGTTTAACTTCATTCCCTTACCCATTGGTCTGGCTTTGAGCCCAACAAGCACTAAATTTTCTCCCTCTTGTATCAATTCAAAACGAACCCTAAATGGTTTCTCTTTAGGTCCATTAAAAGTAGTCCAAATTTGGGGTTCCTTAAATGTTTTCTCCTCTACCCACTGACCAGAAAGTTCATCTGGGAAATAGCCAAATAGTTGTGCTTGGCCATCTTTTTGAAAAAGTATTCTTACTTTTTTTCCTTCAACTAATCCCGTATAATTTCCTGCAAGATCTACCCCGCAGGAAGAAAGAAAGAAAGTGAATAAAAAAACAATAAAGAGGGAAGTCTTGGATAATTTCATAATGTTAACCTTACAGACAATTTAATTTTAGCAAAAGAATTATTAAACTCTAAAGTAATGAACTCTATTTAAACAAATTAAGAGTCCTTTATTAATAAATATAATCTCAAGCTAATTAAACTTATAATCAAGCATACCAGTTTAATTAGCTTAGCTAGATAATTTTCTAACTAAGTTATTTTAAGAATTTCGAATTTCATGCAGAAACTCTTTTTTTTATTTCAATAAATTAATCATTCCTATTATATGATCACACATTATAAATTCTAAAATCTATGAACGAAGTAACAATTAAAGGAGAAGTGGTTTTCGTTGACGAAGTAAGGGAATACGGTGCAAACGGGTTCAGAAAACATCAAGTTGTGGTGGAAACCGGTGACGGGAAGTGGGCAAACCCCATTCCAGTTGAATTTATTAAAGATTCAATTGATCTTAGTCAAAACCTACAAAAAGGACAAAAAGTGACAATTGAAGCCCGCTTAAATGGTAGGGAATGGCAGGGAAAAGATGGGATAACCAAATGGTTTACATCTGTAAGTGGGTATAAGATTCAATCAGAAGATGCCCCGCCTCCAATGAATGAACCGGATTCATCATCCTATGATACTTTTGATGAGTATGATGATGGAATCGAAGATGATGTTCCATTCTAATCACCACCTTTTAGCTAACAGCATTAAACTCGTTTCTTACATCCAACGAAGAGATTTAAATTCAGGTGGTAAACCTATCCATTTAGCACTGTAAATTATTGGTTTCAATTTTGTACCTTTTTTGGGTTGGAGTGCCTCGCTTTGATCAATTTTAATCCTTTGATACCCTTCCAACTCTTTTTGGAAATCATTTGAAAATTTTTAGAGTCTGATGGACTAAAGTTGAAAGACTACTACTCGTTGCTGCAAAGAATATTTAATTTGGTAACGAAGCAACCTGATTACGACTCCATCTTCTTGACATTCTTTAAAGATTTCAACATCCAATGGTTCTTTCCTTGGATCAAAACCGGTCCATGCTTCGTTCCATGTTTGAGGTGCATTGTTTTNAGACAAAGGCGGTAAANTTTCNGCNATTANCTCANCNGAAAAAAACAAGANAGCCAAACTGGCTTTNAAATAAATCCATTTAAAAAATTCGATTTTCACTCCCATNATAATTTTTTTTTGTCATATTTTTTCAACCATTCAATGGTTGAAATTTAAGACCAAAATTTCTAATTGTTTTCTCCCAATTCCTTGCACACATTGAAATTCAATGATTTGATATTCATCTTGCCAATGGTACAGAAAGATAAAGAATTTTCTCTTGATTCACCTCAGCATAAAGGAAAGGTACGCCGCCCGCTCGCTGAAAGAATGCGTCCACGATCTATCGAGGAAGTCGTTGGTCAGTCACACATTATCGGTGAAGGTTGTCTGTTGCCTAATCTGATCAAAGAGAACCGTGTATCCAACCTTATCCTTGCAGGTCCACCGGGTTCCGGCAAAACTACTCTTGCATCTGTCATTGCCACAGAAGGTAATTGTAAACTGCTCAGGGTAAATGCTGTAACATCAAATGCTTCTGAATTAAGGGAAACCATCAAACTGGTAAAATATTATGGTTCCGAAAACTGTTTTCTGTTTGTGGATGAATTACATCGTTTCAACAAAGCTCAACAGGATCTTCTTCTTCCAGATGTGGAATCTGGCGAAGTACGCTTAATCGGAGCGACTACACATAATCCACGCTATTACATAATCGATCCTCTTTTGAGCAGATGCCAACTATTAACACTTGATCCACTTCCAGCAAAAACGATTGAAAAAGCTCTCAATCATGCCCTACAGAACACATCAAACGGACTTGGTGAACAAGCATGTACCGCAACAAAATCTATTCTTGAACAACTTGCTATTCTATCAGAAGGTGACCTACGAAAAGCATATAATTTCCTGGAAACAATAGTTGAAGGATTACCCACTAAAACTAAAATCTCTGAGGGACATATAAAAGGATTCTGTAGGGAAAGAAGTATTCGCTACGATCGTGATGAGGATGAGCACTACAATACCGCTTCAGCATACATAAAAAGCATGCGAGGAAACGATCCTGACGCTGCCATTTATTGGTTAGCCAAAATGCTTGCTGGTGGAGAGGATCCGAGATTTATAGCACGGCGCCTAATCATTTTTGCATCTGAAGATGTCGGACTGGCTGATTCTCGTGCTCTACTAATGGCAGATGCTGCTTTTCGTGCATGCGAAACGATAGGACTCCCAGAATGTGAATTGAACCTTGCTCATGTCACCCTTTTTTTGGCAACCTGCCCTAAAAGCAACAGTTCAACTCTTGCTATTAGTAAAGCGAAGCAGGAGATAAATAATAGCCCAATTCAGGCAATACCTCCATCTATCCAAGACCGGCATGGTCGAAATAAAAAATATCGTGAACAAGACGAGGGGTACTTATACAGCCACAACTATCCCGAAAATATTTCCGGCCAATCATATTTGGAAAAACCACTTAAATTATATACACCAAAAAATTCTGGTGCAGAATCAGCCATTTTGGAGAGAATTCAGAAGTGGATGAAGCTAAAAGAAAAATAATTATTTGATAATAATAATTTAAACCAACCTAACGGTCTATGCGTTATATGTATGTGTTGTTAAATTTGTCAGATTTCAAGCCATACTTACTTACATTTCTCTTCGCATGCTGCCACTTAAAAACACACGCACAAAAAAATTTAAAATTTAAATATCAAGATTGGAGCGAAGATGATAACAGAATTCATGTCCGTTCCTGGTACGCTGAAGCGAATACTGATATAGGGAACAATTGGAGCTTAGGCGTTACTGGCATGGTGGATACCATTTCAGGTGCAACACCCATTGGACGACCTCCCACTGAAAACAGATCTGAATGGTTAGCTGAATTGGAAGAACAGAGAGAAGCTGGTCTGATTAATTTTAGCAAATCAACAGAAACTTTTGATTATTCATTTGAACTTGGTGTTAGTGACGAACCAGATTATTTTTCCAAGAGTTATGCTGGTCAGATAAGCCGTGGATTTGCGGAAGATACTCTAATTTTAAGTGCTGGCCTATCATATATGGATGATGAAGTGGATAGCAATGTCCCAGGTGGTCCATCCCTTGGAATACAATCTAAAAAAACCAAGGAAATTATGTTTGGTTTATACAGAATGATTGATAAAAAAAGCTCNATTTCTTTGGATATTACCTACGGTCGACCTGAGGGNTACCTAAGCGATCCNTACAAACAGATCGGCATTACAGAAACTCTCTTTCCAGGAGACCCAGTAAACGAAAGGGATGTATTTTATTTGTACCCCGAAAACCGTCCCGGCAAAAGACAAACTTTTACAACATATCTTGAAGCTAAAAGATATTTTGAAGACCCTGATGGTACCTTGGAAACTTCCTATCGACTTTTTGCTGATGATTCTGATCTTTTGGGGCATACATTTGAAATAAAGTGGATACAAAGAATTGGAGATTCCTTTGCTATACAACCTACTTACAGATTCTACACCCAAAGAGAAGCTGATTTCTACAGACTTACCCTCGATGGCTCTGGAATCTCCCCAGCAGTCCAACCAAGCAAAAACGATCCATACTATTCAGCTGATTACAGACTTTCCAAATTTAACGCATCAACACTTGGTATCAAACTGATTTATTTCCACAAATCTGACCTAAATTTTGATGTTTCATTCGACCGCTACTCTGTTAGTGGGAAGGATAGTTTTACCGATCAAAGGGTATATCCCGACTCAAATGTTTTAACGCTCGGTATGCAATGGAATTTTTAATATGAAACTCTCATCCATCACTCCTGACATCATTGAAAATGGGCAATTTAGAATCGCATTCTCTGCAATGGGAACAAACTGCGAAATTTCATACACGGCTACCTCGGAAAATCAGGCATTTTCCTTTCGTGAAAAAACTCTCAATTGGATTAATTATTTCGAAAATAGGTATTCCAGATACCTGCCAAAAAGTTTAATTTCCAAGATTAATAATTCCGCGGGTATCCAGCCAGTAAAAATTACAGAAGAAGACTATAGACTTTTTAATTTCTGTGATACACTGCACTTTCTTACCAAGGGGATTTTTGATCCAACCACACTTCCCCTTTCCAAAATTTGGGATTTTAAATCAAAAGATCCGACCGTTCCTCCAAAATTCATTATTGAAGAGGCCCTAAGCAAGATCGGCTGGAAGAAAGTAGTTTTTGACGAGGATTACACATTTTTACCTGAATCTGGAATGGGTATAGACTTGGGTGGTTTCGGCAAAGAATATGCAGTAGATCGAGTAATTGAATTAGCAAAAGAGCATGAAATTAGTTCAGCATTGGTTAATCTAGGCGGTGATGTTCGCTCAATTGGCTCACCACCGAACTCTGATTTCTGGAGGATTGGTATAGAAGATCCAAACTTTAAAGGCCAAGCCCGCTTTGCTTTGATCGCAAACAACCTAGCTGTGGCAACTTCCGGCAACTATCAAAGATATTTCGAATCGAACGGGGTTAGGTACGGTCATTTATTAAATCATCAAACTGGTTATCCCACTACAAGTTCATATCTTTCTGCTTCCGTTGTAGCTAAAACATGCCTGGAGGCAGGCATTTTATCAACNTGCTCTCTATTGGATGGTAAAGAGTCTGGTTTAAAAATAATTGAAGATTATTTTGGAGCCGAAGGATGCCTTTGGACAAAAAATGGCATCTCTTGGAGCAAGAATTTCACCTCACACATTGCCAAAAATTAAATTCTTATGCTTATGAAAATTTTTCTTATTTGTTTTACGATTTTTTCGATTGGATGTTCTCCAAAAGTCACAGTCTCACAAATTGATCGTGCATACCATTTTGACTACCTCATGAAAAGCGATCGGGATACACTCGCAAATAAAATGTTTGATCATGCTTATTTCAGCAGAGAAGCATCACGGGGTGGTAGAGGAATTGGGGGAGGAGGTTGCGGATGCAATTAAAAAATAATTCAAAAAAACTCTCGTGGATAACCGTGCTACTACTNCTGCAGAAATCTCCCTATCTGCCTTTAGCCAAGAGCCTTACGGTCAAATTTTCTATCCTTGCTGAAAAAGTATGGACTTGGAAAATGATTATCCCCACTACATTTTCGTCTGCAAGTTGGCATGCACTATCAGGGGCGACTACTTATGTGACCACATCCGATTCCAATCCATCCTCCGGAAATGAAGGGGATAGTTTCAGCTTTAGTTTTTACAATCATGGATACAAAGCATTTAGCTACAAGGTCGAAAATTTACCCGACGGATTAACTTTCAATAATAATATTNACGGTCCNAAAATAACAGGCACCCTGCCCTCCGCCGGCACCTACACAATTGACATTACAGGATACCGATATTCTGCCCTTTCAGGTAACTCTACTCCAACTTACAATTTAATTCTGAATGTTTCTGAAAAACAAGTAACAAGCACTGACCATACAAATAATAATTCTACAAACACAAATAACAACGAGGCAGTACAAAACAACATTGCGAATTCACTTTGGTCTGATTCAAACACAACCGACCTTGGAATTGGCTGGTATTCCTCCTCTTGGTTTGGAAATTTTTATGGAAANTCCGGAGGTTGGACATACCACCTCAACCATGGATGGCTTTATATACATGGAAATGACGAAAGCGATCTATGGATATTTGATGAAACTTTAGGATGGTTGTATACTGGTAAGAATTTATTTCCTAAATTATACCGGAACTCG
Organism: Opitutia bacterium; assembly: GCA_002694035.1. Lineage (GTDB taxonomy): Bacteria > Verrucomicrobiota > Verrucomicrobiia > Opitutales > Seribacteraceae > Seribacter. The sequence continues at coordinate 9,530 of NZKY01000063.1, read as the reverse complement.
ACTCAAAGCTGGATATTTGACCAATCGGATGTAAACAACCGAAAATTCTGGGATTATAAAAATTCAGTCTCTTTACAACCTCCAAAAAACTGACAACAACTTGCCATTTTAAATTAGGCAAACTTACATCTACTCAAGCTTTTATTCGTTCGATTGACGATAAAAACTGTCATATGCATATTTCTGCAATGAGACCTTTATATTTTTTCTTTTCACCTTTAATATCTTGGATTTGTTTTGCAGCTGAAAAAAACATAATCTTTTTTATAACTGATGATCAGTCCCCCACTCTTGGTTGTTATGGGGATCCGGTTGCTGAAACGCCCGCAATTGATTCACTTGCCAAGGATGGGACAATTTTTACAAATGCTTTCGCAACTACCGCCAGCTGTTCAGCTAGTCGATCGGTTGTTATGAGCGGTTTGCACAATCATGCTAATGGCCAATATGGCCATCAGCATTCATTTCATAAATTTTCAAGTTTTGATAATGTCATTAGTTTATCTCTGCCAAGAAATTTAGCCAAGGCTGGCTATCGTACTGGACAAATTGGTAAATACCATGTCTCTCCAGAAGAAGTTTTCCGATTCGAAACCTATCTCAAAGGAAACCCTCGAAATGCTGTTCAAATGGCTGAACAGTCGCGCGAATTTTTAACTTCTCAAAGCGATCGACCCTTTTTTCTTTATTTTGCAACNTCAGACCCGCACCGAGGTGGTGGAAAAGATCAAAATTCAAAACAAGAACTAAAACCTGATCTTTTTGGAAACAAACCAAATAAAAGATCACACGACGGTGTGAAAGAAATATTTTATCATACTAAGGATGTGCCAATCCCTCATTTCTTGCCCGACACAGTGGANACTCGTGAGGAGCTGGTGCACTACTATCAAAGCGTTTCTNGGATTGATCAGGGATTGGCTCGATTAATCAAAATTCTGAAGGAAGCCAACCTTTATGAAAAAACTATGATCGTCTTTACCTCCGATCATGGAATGGCTTTTGCCGGGGGTAAAACTACCGTATATGAAGGTGGGTTAAAAGTACCTTTTATTGTTCGTAATCCTTANATTAAAGAACGTGGTGTAAAACACTCTGCTTTAATAAGCCATATTGACATTACTCCCAGCCTGCTTGATTTTGCGGGAGCACTGGATTCAAAAAAAAATCGGCCTGTAAATTGGGAAGATCCAAAAAAATTATTTGCTGCAACNATACCCGGCAGTCCAAAAGACAATAAAGGAATGACTAGTAAATTATCGACTTATCACGGAAAATCATGGCTTTCTATCTTAGGCGATTCGTCTAAAAAACATTGGAAAGAGATTTTTGCATCACATACCTTTCATGAAATCCAAATGTANTANCCNATGCGGGTTATTCGTGATCAAAAGTTTAAATTGATTTGGAATATTGCCCATCCACTACCCTATCCATTTGCATCNGACCTCTGGGCAGCAAGTAGTTTTCAGGCACAATACAGAGAATCGATGAGTGCACCTTATGGTCAAAAAACAGTCAGGGATTATATCCATAGGCCTGAATTTGAATTTTTTCAGATCGAGCAGGATCCCTACGAATCNAAAAATCTAGCCNGTAATTCAAATTACTCCTCACTTTTAAAATCCTACAAANATAAATTAAAGTCAGCACAGTCTATGTTTAATGATCCATGGATTTTAAAATGGAAATACGAGTAAAGACTTCACCTTACCACTTCCCATACATCGGATTTGGAAAAAGAAAATATTTTTTCCCGAAATCTTTCAAATTCTTATTGGGGAAGTCCCCAACCTGATCCCCTAGGTAGGAAATAACATTAAAGGGACCAACACTCTTCATTCTTCCAGTACCGTTAAGCACTTCATTCCGTCTTTTTTCCTTAGTGTCGGATTTTTCTTGCCTGAGTAAAAAGATGTCGTTTTTACCTAGTAAATCAAAGGTAGATAAATTTGTCTTCGTAGGTCCCAGATTTTCATCCAGCCTATTACTTAAAAAGATAACTTGTATTTTTTTATNTCTTACAAAATCAAGAAAGTCCTTTGCACCTGGTACTAACCCAGCTTCTTTTCGATTCACCCACTTCGACCAGGATTNCTGAGTAAACTCAAGACCAGCTTTCCAACGCTCAATTTGATACAAACTATTATCCAAAATTGTCTCGTCGAGATCAACAACTACAGCCAATCGTTTATTAACAGNGTTAGNTTTCNNGAGTTTAACTGATTTAGCATGTTCCTCTANACTCAACTTTGCATCACGAAAAATTTGNGTACAAATGATTTCATATTCTTGGGAATTTCTGACCCAACGAACATCATTAGGANATTTATCAGCAAAAACTGAAAAACTAACCAAGAAGCAAAAAANAAGAACTATCAAATTTAACATTACCTAATTTTAANCTATAAAATTTCAGGATAAAAGATCGATTCTGCAAATTTCAATTCAAATTTATTAGCCAAAAAAAATTAGGTCTTTTTAGAGTAACCTTCCGCGAATTTGAAAGCCTATTTAACCAATTTTCAAAAAATAAATCCATCAGTAAAAGTTATCTTTCCACATATTTACTTAACATCAAAGGACGGAAAATTTTTAAATCATTTTAAACTATCAAGTAACGATGAATCACTTCCCCTATATTATGACGATGATCATCTAAACTCATTTGGATCTAAGGCAATAGTGAAAGAAATCTTTAAGTAAGAAAATCATAGATTACTCTNTTAAAGGTTTAAAATATGATTAGTCCTGCAGGTGTCATATGTGTCATAAGAAAATTTCTATTTCCCTATCTATTTGTCTAGTAGAACAACAACGGATAAGTTTTATAATTACAGAATGAAACCCAAGTCTTCGTATAAACCGGTAACAAAAGTCAAGAACCCCGAGCCCTCCAAAAATAGTCCCGATTGGATTATATGGGCTGCTTGGGCGGATCGAATTACCTTTGAAGAAATTAGGAAAGTCACCGGACTTACTGAAGGACAAGTAATTGATCGGATGAGAAAATCTCTCAGACCAAGTAGTTTTCGTCTATGGCGTAAACGTGCTTCAACCAAAAGTATCAAACACCAAAAACTATTTAAATACAGAAGAAAAAATGATCAGGCATATCGGGCAGGATGATTTCTCTAGATTCTCGTTTTAGTAAACTTTAACCACTGCAGAATCATATCCGACTTGCCTAACAAAAGACTTTTCTCTCTCCACCCTTGGTTCATAAGAAATTAATTCAATTCGACTCACAAGATCAGAAAAGGCTTTGAGCAAACTTCTGATTATCAATCGTGCTTGTGGAGCACCCAAACAGTTATGGATACCATATCCAAAACCGATATGCGGGTTTGGAGTCCGGTCAAGAATCACTTGATCAGGATTTTTAAAAACCGAACCATCCCGGTTTGCGGATGGCCAACAAAGACCAATCCTACTACCTGGAGCAATTTCGTGATTGCCTACATTAGAGGCATGGGGACAACTTCGACTAATCGCGGTCAGGGGACTCACATATCTGACAAATTCCTCGCAAGCAGTTATGATATATTTCTCATCTTGTTTCAAAAACTTAAGGCTTTCCGGGTGTTCTGCAAAATAAACAATAATACTACTTACCACATTGATCACCGTATCTTTTCCACCAGCAAAAGTAACATTGGCAATTCCCTGCTTTTCTTCAAAAGTCAATTTATCCCCTCTGCACTCTACATCATTTAACATGCTAAAAAAATCATCACCCGGATTCTTTTCCGCTTTGGCAAATTGCTCTGCTGTATAATCCTCCAGGCCACTTCCTTCAGTCAAGGCATGCAAACCCCAGGATTTCCAAACTTCAGCCTCAGATTCAGAAACATTTAACAAGAGGGCGAGGGCCTTGCATTGAAGAGGCAAAGCAAATTCATGAACAGCTTCAAACTCGTTTCCATCTAACAAATCAGACACCATAACATGGATCATCTCCGCCATTTCGAGCATATACTCAGTCTGGGTAGGGCGTTTAAAAAAAGGCTCTACTAATCCCCGGTAATCCGTATGATCCGGTGGATCCATCTCAATGGGAATCTGACGCATTGTCCGAAGGTGTTCCTCAGAATGGGGAACTACCTTAAAAGGATGATCACTGCTAAAATTTTGCCAATCTTTTACCGTTTTCCGAAGATCTTTTAAACGCAAAACAAAGGGAATTTGCTCGCCATTAAAATCGGTTATCTGCAAACCGGAACTCTCTCTTGCCTCACGAAATGGATCAAGATGTTCCGGCATCTCTAGTCTTAGTTTTTAAAATAAAAAGATTAGGTCTAAAAATCAGACCTTTTTCTTCATTTCTTTTTTTATCAGGTCGATTATGGCGATGATTGAAAGATTTACATCCACCTTGATTAAGCTTTTGTCCCGTAAAACAGTGCTTCCTTCAAATATCTCTGCCATTCGTTCATCCTTCGCCACTTTCATATCCATCATGGCCAATCCTCCCTTGATCATATTTTCCATATTGATCGCCGCTTCTTCAGATTCAGCTATTATGAATGCGACCATTTTAACTGAACTTTCGTGATCTCCTATGACCAAACCACATGAATCAACTTTATCTGCCATAAAACTCATTTTTGAATTTAAATCAGTATAACCAGTTATTTGCTCAACATCTGCAAAGAGAAGAAAACCAGGATCACTTATTGAATTAGTCAACTCGAGCAGTAGCGAATGGCCTTTGGACCCGTCCGCTTTCCGATTAGCCAAAAGAATCCCCTCCGATACATAATCACTATCTGGTCCAAAAATAATTTTTCCTTTTTTTAAAACACTGAATGCCATTGGACGCTTTCCTTTATTTGTTGAAAAGATGGTTTTTTTCCCAGCTTTTGTTTCCTCAATATATTCTCTTTCCCTCGTGACTTTTGAAACAACAACAGGGTCCACCCCACCCTCGAGAATGCCAATTCCTTTATGTCTTTCACCGTTACCAAAAACAGTTAGGTTAGAGAGACTTCGCAAATCGATCCCAAATTTATCCTGAACATCCTTCATTTTCTTTTCCATTTCAGGAATTTTTTCTAAATAATCCTCCATAAAAGTTCCAATCTCTGAACTTCTCATTGATTCAAAATCAAGATGCATAATCCAATTTGAATCTTCGGAAACCATTTTTAAGTCGAGTTGCTTCGCTCCGAGTGAAAGACAAAGACATAAAGAACCTATAAAACTAATAACTTTCATGATATTTCTGATAATTTATTACTTGAGCTGTTTCATGTTCTTTACAACAAGAATCCAACTAAGTTTACAAAAAATAAAAATTTTATAATCGGATATCTAAAAATTATTTTCTTACAACAGTGTCATTTGACTCTCTTTAACTCGATCGGTAATATCTAAGTAGTGCAAAAAAATTCAACAAATTTCTTTTCGAAGATTTTTCTTCTGTTGATTATTTTTGGCATTTGGAAAATTAATTTCGCAGAAACTAATACTGACTGGAATTGGTTCGGAGACTTTCCTTGGATATACAACGACAAAGAACAAGATTGGCATTATCTTAAAGCCGGTTCAGATGGACAATTTTATCTTTATAAAAACTCCGAAAAAACATGGTACTTTTTTGAAAGTAAGACAAAGAACTGGTCTGCTTTCACACCAAAGACAAAAACTGATAATTCATCCAAAGAATCCAACGAAAAAAGCAGCACCAAAAAAACGAATCTCATTTCAAATTTAGGTACTGTTCAATCTTTGACTCTAACTGTTGAGGGAGTATCTCGAGATTATCAACTTTACATTCCAACGTCTTACGACGGAACCAAGCCACTCCCTATTGTTTTTAATTTTCATGGATTTGGAGGAACGGCAAGTGATCACATGAAAACAGCAGACATGCGAACGCTCGCAAACAATGAAATGTTTTTTCTAGTTTACCCACAAGGTTCGCTTCTTGGAGGATATAGTCACTGGAACGCTGCAATGCCTGGTGGTGACAACAAAAGCACAGCAAATGACACAGGTTTTTTTGAGGCTATGCTAACTTCAATTTCATCTTCTTATAAAGTCGATCCTACAAGAGTTTATGCATGTGGTTACTCAAACGGTGGCTTCTTCTCTTATTTCCTTGCTGGAACAAAAAGCAATCTTGTTGCTGCAATTGGCTCTGTTTCCGGAACCATGTTGGAGGGCAATCCGGACCCCACCAACCCAACTCCTGTTATTAGTATTCATGGAACATCGGACACCGTAGTTCCATTCTCAGGTGGAAACGGATACTTATCAAACTCTGATGTTCTTAATTATTGGGCAAATAAAAACGGAGCTATTACAACCCCAGTCATTACAAATTTAACATCCGGGTATGTGACTGTAGAAAAGTCAACTTTTCTTGATTCTTCAGAAATCATCTGGGTGGAAGGATATAAAATAAATGGTGGTGATCATGTATGGTTCGACCTCGATCTCAATGGTTTTGATACTAACCAGTTAATTTGGAACTTCTTTTCGAAACATAGTTTAAAAGGACCAGTTTCTTCTGAATAAATAATTACCTAATTCCCTACACAAATCAGTTCCCTAATGTCCGGATATAAACATTCTTATTTGTATAATCTGGACAAATTATAGATAAAATCTCCACCGCCAAAACCAAATCAATTTAAGAAACAAATTCTTTATCATCCAAAATCTAAGAATTCTATGTTCATAAAAATAATATCCTTTCGAACTCTTGCTCTTGCCCATCTTTTTTTTACTTTTTCTACCCATGCCCAAGATAATAATTGGACGGGCTGGCTCGGAAATGAAAAAACCGGGCGGGTTTCAAATTTTCAGGTACCTTTAAAGTGGTCTAAAAATCTTTCCTCTAAATGGTCCGTTCAAGTAGGCTCTGGCTATGCTTCACCCCTCTTGGTAAATGATAAAATTTTTATTCATACGCGCAGGGGCAATCATGAATGGGCAACTTGCCTTAATTTTGAAACGGGAAAAACTATATGGAGTAAAAAATATCTTGCTCCATTTAAAATGGGAGGCGGTGGAGAAAAACATGGGAAAGGTCCAAAAGCCCATCCGGTTTTTAACGACGGAATTTTTTACACTATGGGAATATCGGGAATTCTATCTGCTTGGAAAGCAGAGAATGGAGAATTAATCTGGAGGAAGGTACCCGGCAAGGCATATGGAAAATCGCATGCTTACTGGGGAGTAAGTAATTCTCCAATCATTTTGGATAATCAATTAATTAATCTCTTTGGAAACGATGAAAAAGGAGCCTTGATTTCACTGGATCGAATCACCGGTGAAACCAATTGGATTATTCCATGTGGTGGAACTTGTTATTCTTCTCCAACCTTAGGCATTTTTGAAGGAATCAAACAAGTGGTTGTCCTTCACCACGATTCTCTGATCGGAGTAGATCATGTATCCGGTGAAAAGCTTTGGGAATTTCCATTTCCTCACAAAACTCATAACCAAAACACCACTACGCCGGTAATATTTGAAGAAAAGGTTTTCTTTGGAGGAGAAAACCGGGGTATTTATTGCATAGAACCAAAATACAAAAATAAAAAATGGACATTAAACAGATTGTGGTATCAGAAAGAAGTTGCCTTGAACATGGCAACGCCCCTGATTGCGAATAAGTCTCTTTATGGTCTCTCACATTATGGTCTGGGTAGGCTTTTTTGTATCAATTTAAAAAATGGGGAAATTCTCTGGTTGGGAAACCCAAGAACTGCACAAAATTCGACCTTCTTATCATTCGACCAATTTATTCTCAGCTTAACCAACCACGGACAAATTCAAATTCTTCTTGCCTCCAAAGACCGAATGCATGAAGTCGCAAATTATAAAGTATCAGGTCAAACTTGGACACCACCCGTTATGACAAATAATGGATTATTGATCAAAGATTCGGAAAAACTTACCTTACACACTTTCTAACTTTTATCATTTTTTCGATTGGTTATCTTTAATCTAATAGAGCGTCATAAATTAAACCTTTAAGGGCCCACTCGGTATTGAAACTGTATGGCATAACTTGCTCAAGAGTAAGCACCACCAAATCATCCTTCGGAGAAATCCAGTAATGGGTACTAGCGGCTCCACCCCATCCAAACTCCCCCACTCGGCCGTCCGGATCCCAATCACTCATTTTTACCCGCACTGAAAATCCATACCCGAATCCAACTCCTTCGCGAATTTGATTTCCAAAGGTTACCCAGCCTGCATCCTTGGATACCTGATTAGTGGTCATTAATTTTACGCTCTTTTTCCCAAGTATTCTTGCACCTTCCAATTTTCCGCCATTCTCAATCATTAGTAAAAAACGCATGTAATCCGATGCGGTGGAACACAGCCCACCTCCGCCTGATTGAAAAGTTGGGTTTTCTAAATAACGGCTGGTTTTCGGATCATCTTTCAATGTGAGCTTACCATCCTTATAATTATAATTTGCCGCAAAACGAGTAGCGTTGTTTGCCGGAACATAGAATCCAGTATCTTTCATTTTTAATGGCTTAAAAATCCGATCTCTAAAAAATTGATCAAGGGACATTTCCGAGGCCACCTCTACAACCCCACCCAGCACATCGGTTGAACATCCGTATACCCAGTCCGAACCCGGTTCAAAAAGCAAAGGTACCTTGCCCATACCATTCATCATTGGAATCACTTTTTTTCCACGGTCAAGAATGCCAGCATTCTTATGTGCCTGATTAATTTCCTTATGGGGTGTACGTCCATAAGTGAGACCCGAAGTATGCCTCAGTAAATCGGCTACTGTTACTTCCCTGTTTGGCTCAACAAGTTCACCTTTGTTTAAGACTTTCATTTCTTTTAGCGACGGGAAATACTTTGAAAGTGGATCATCCAAATTAAGCTTCCCTTCCTCGCTTAACATTAAAGCTGCTACCGACGTGATCGCCTTGGTCATTGAATAAATCCGAAAAATCGTATCCTTCTCAACCGGCAAATTATTCTCTCTGTCTCTCTTTCCATAGGTTCCAAAATGAACTACTTTTCCCTTCCTTGCCACCACCACGATACCACCGGCTAGTCGATCTTCCTTAATCAATTCTTCCATTTTCTGATCGACCATCTTGAGCTTTTCAGCATCCATCCCAACCTTATCCGGCTTTATCATTTTTAAGGGACTTACCGACTCGGATAAGACGGTGCTGTAAAAGAATGCATGAACTAAAAAGACGAATAAAAGATAAGGTTTCATATTTCCTGACCTAATTACCACGGCTACTTCTTGGCAACCCCTTACTTCTTAATTTCAAAAATAGAAATATATAAATCATTCACGGCCAAAAGTTGACGGCCTTTCTTATAGGTGCTTGGATAAAAATTCAACCCATGTCAGTTTTCCACCAATCCTTAGATATCCCGAGAGTTCCTATTGAATCTCTCTTGCTCATTCTCTTTACTGTCCTGTCTGCACCGGCAAAACAGCCTAACATACTATTGATCATGGCCGACGATGTCGGAATTGATGGGTTTGGATGTTACGGTGGAAGTTCCTACCCCACTCCACGGATTGACGC
>NZKY01000062.1 GCA_002694035.1 Opitutia bacterium | reverse complement strand
TGATCCTGTAAATTTTAAAAGCCACTCTTAAATATTATGAACACAGAAATTCGGAAAAACTTCGGAAAGTTAACTGAAGCAATTGAGCCACCCAATTTGCTGCAAAATCAAATTGATTCATTTTTTGAATTCCTTCAGAGAGATGTACCAACCACGCATAGAAAAAAAGCAGGTTTAGAAGCAGTTTTTAGAGAAGTTTTTCCAATCGTTAGTTATGACGAAAAATCTCGCTTAGAATATGTAAGCTATTCTATAGGCGAATCAAGTTTAACTGAGATGGATTGTATCGATCAAAACTGCACTTATGCAGCTCCTTTGCAAGTTAAACTAAGGTTAAGGCTTGAAGTAGAAGGTCAAAGTAAACCTTTCTACAGTGAGGAGGAGATTTTTATGGGAGAACTGCCGATTGTTACTGAGCGAGGATCATTCATAATAAACGGTGCAGAAAGAGTAGTTGTCAGTCAATTGCACAGATCACCAGGTGTAAGCTTTGAGGAATCTATCCACACTAGCGGGAAAACACTTCATGGATTTAGAATCATTCCGGATAGAGGTACATGGATTGAGGCTCAATTCGATCAGCACGACCTTCTTTATGTTTATTTAGATCGTCGTCGTAGAAGAAGAAAGTTCTTGATCACTACTTTTTTAAGAGCATTGCTGGATGACGGGAAGGATAAGGAAAAAGACTCTGATCAAAAAATAATTGAGCTTTTTTACAATATAGAAAATTTGTCCATCGATGAACTTCTTAAAAGAGACAATGTTTCCAACTATGTTTTGGTTGAACCTATGTTCGATAGAGCAAAAGGTGCTGTTTTAGCAAAAGCGTTTGAGCCATTAACGAAAACATATTTACGAGCATTTCAAAAAGCGGGTGAATCTAAATTGCGTGCCATTGATACTTCAGTTGATGAGGGTGCCATCATTAGATGCTTAAAAAAAGACACTACAAAAAATAAAGATGAGGCACTGAAAGAAATATACAAAAAATTAAGACCTGGAGAACCACCTGATAGTGCTAACGCGGAGGCTTTGATTAAACGTTTATTTCTTGATTCTAAACGATATGACTTAGCAAAGGTTGGCAGGCATATGCTCAACCTCAAACTTAATTTGAATACTCCTTTAGAAGTTAGAATTACAACCGTTGAAGACTTGGTTGCTGCTACTAGAAAGCTTACAGATTTTAAAAGAGGTAAGTCAAATGAGGAAAAAGCTCGTGAAGATGCAGGAAAATTTTACGACATGGGTATTGATGATATCGATCACCTTGGTAATCGCCGTGTTCGTACGGTAGGTGAATTATTAGCTAATGTTTGTCGTAGTGGACTTTCGAGGACCGAAAGATTGGTTCGCGAACGTATGACATTGTATGATCAAGGAGTTGAGTCTTTGTCGCCCGGTAAGCTTATCAACCCAAAGGCTTTGACTACAGTAGTTCGTGATTTTTTTGCGAGAAGTCAACTCAGTCAATTTAAAGACCAAATTAATCCATTGGCAGAAATGACCCATAAAAGGCGATTGTCAGCACTTGGACCTGGAGGTTTAAACCGCGAAAGAGCAGGTTTTGAAGTTCGTGATGTTCACCCTACGCACTATGGAAGAATTTGCCCAATTGAAACTCCAGAGGGTCCTAATATTGGCTTAATCAATACTTTATCAACGTATGCTAAAATAGATGAATTCGGCTTTCTGCAGTCACCATATCACCCGGTAAATAAGGGAGTTGTTGATAAAAATCCAAAGAATGTAAAATATTTGAACGCTTTCGAAGAGGAAAGATTTACCATTGCACAGGCCAACACTGAAATTGATGTAAAATCTGGTAAGTTATTAGGAAGGGTTACCTGCCGTTATCGAGACCAAGTTGCAGAGTACGACGCCAATGATGTCGAATTCATGGATGTTTCCCCCAAACAAGTTGTTTCTGTTGCCGCTGGATTAATTCCATTTCTCGAGCACGATGATGCAAACAGAGCACTTATGGGTGCAAACATGCAACGCCAAGCTGTTCCTCTTCTCCAAACAGATTCTCCGTTAGTGGGTACTGGAATTGAAAAAAAAGTAGCTGAAGATTCAAAAACCGTCACAGTTTCAGAATCTGAAGGAGTAGTTGCACTAGCAGATGGAAAAAGAATTGTGGTTACGGATAATGGTAACCTTCCTCCTCGCTTTTTAAGAGAGCCAAGAAGTGATCATAAACGAGGAATATTTTGTTACGACCTTCGTAAATTCCTAAGGTCAAATGCCGGTACTTGTTTTAATCAAAAACCGATTGTCCGCAAAGGTGATAAGGTAAAGGTCGGGCAGGCTTTAGCTGACGGTGCTTGTACGGATCAGGGAGAATTGGCTATTGGTCGCAATATACTTGTCGCGTTTATGCCTTGGAAAGGTTATAATTTTGAAGATGCAATTTTAATTTCTGAGAAAATGATTAAGGATGATATTTACACATCCATTCATATCGAGGAATTTGAGGTAACTGCTAGGGATACTAAGCTCGGACCTGAGGAAATCACTAGAGACATTCCAAATGCAGGCGAAGAGGCACTAAGAAACCTTGATCATCTCGGAGTTGTTCGTATTGGTGCAGAAGTCAAGCCCGGCGATATTTTAGTTGGTAAAATCACTCCTAAAAGTGAAACGGATTTAGCACCAGAAGAAAAGTTATTACGTGCCATCTTTGGTGAAAAAGCAGCAGATGTTAAAGACAGTTCTTTAAAAGTTCCATCTGGAACACAGGGAATTGTAATGGATGTAAAAGTTTCAAGTAGAACAGATGCTGAACAGGAAAAACTTTCCCCTTCTGATTTGCGTAGGCAGATGAAACAAATAAAAGAGGATTATCGTAATCAATCAGATGACCTAAGATCTCAACTTACTGAATCTCTATCAAATATTTTACTTGGTGAAAAAATACCGTTAAATGTTACCAATTCTGAAACTGGTGATATTATAATTCCATCCAATCGTAAAATTACAAAAACTTTATTAAGGAGGCTTGCATCCGTTCATCGTTTCATTGATATTCCCCCTTCTCCCGTAAGAATTAAAGTTTTCGAAATTATAGAAAGTTACGAATCAAAATTTAACGATTTGGAAGATGATAGAGATCGTAAAATTGAGTCGATTGAACAGGGAGATTCAATCGATCAGGGAGCTATCAAAAATGTTCGTGTGTTTGTAGCCAAAAAGCAAAAGATGCGAGTTGGAGATAAGATGGCTGGTCGTCATGGCAATAAGGGCGTAGTGGCCAAGATAGTTGCCGAAGAAGATATGCCCTTTTTACCAGATGGTACTCCTATTGAAATTTGTTTAAATCCGTTAGGAGTGCCTAGTCGTATGAATGTTGGGCAAGTTTTAGAGACCCATCTTGGCTGGGCATGTAATAAATTGGGATTTAAGGTAGCAACTCCTATTTTTGATGGTATCTCAGAGTCGAGAATAAAAGAGTATCTAAAGGAAGCCGAACTACCTGACACTGGTAAAACTGTCCTTTACGATGGCTGCACAGGTGAACCGTTTTATCAGAAAATTGTTGTGGGTTACATGTATATGCTTAAACTAAATCATCTAGTTTCGAGCAAAATTCACGCTAGAGCGGTTGGCCCATATAGTTTAATCACTCAGCAACCACTTGGGGGTAAAGCACAATATGGTGGACAGAGGTTTGGAGAAATGGAGGTTTGGGCTCTAGAAGCGTACGGTGCGGCCTACACTTTACAGGAAATTCTAACCGTCAAATCTGACGATGTTTCCGGACGTACAAAGATTTATGAGTCTCTAGTTAAGGGCGATAATTCTTTACAGGCTGGTACCCCTCAATCTTTTAATGTTTTGATGAAGGAAATGCAAAGCCTTTGCCTTGATATAAGAGTTTTGGGCGAAGATTCTTTCTAATCATTTTAATCTCTTAATAAATTTAATTATGAGCGTAGAAGCAGTAAATGAAGCCTTAGGTGTCGATGTTGGACCAATGGATAAAGTTTCCATAACGGTCGCCTCTCCGGATGTAATAAGATCTTGGTCCAAAGGCGAAGTTAAAAATCCAGAGACAATTAATTACAGAACCTTTAAACCTGAGCCCGGAGGTTTATTTTGTCAGAAAATTTTTGGTCCTGTCCGTGACTATGAGTGTGCGTGTGGAAAATATAAACGGATTAAATATAAGGGAGTTGTATGTGACCGCTGCGGCGTTGAAGTGACCGTCTCAAGAGTGCGAAGGGATAGAATGGGACATATTGAATTAGCCGTACCAGTTTCGCACATATGGTTTTTAAAAAGTATGCCAAGCCGCCTCGGCCTACTTCTAAATATGACGGCCAAAAGCTTAGAGCGAGTCTTATATTACGAGCAATACATGGTTACTGATCCGGGAAACACTCCCCTTGAAGAGAAACAATTGTTATCTGATAAGGAATTCCGTGAAGCACAGGATGAGTTTGGAGACGAATTCGAAGCAAAAATGGGTGCAGAAGCTGTGCGAGATGTTCTTAGTCGAATTAATTTAGAAGACGAATTGGAAGATCTCTATGATCAAATGCATGATACAAAGTCCAAGCAAATCAAAAAGAAACTTGCAGGCCGCCTCAAAGTCACCCAAGGGTTCATTCATTCAGGGGCTTCCCCAGAGTGGATGGTTCTTGACAGTATACCTGTTATCCCCCCCGATTTAAGGCCATTGGTACCTCTCGAGGGCGGTAGGTTTGCAACTAGTGATTTAAATGATCTTTATCGTCGGGTAATAAATCGAAATAACCGCCTTAAAAATCTTTTACAACTCAAAACCCCTGATGTAATTATTCATAACGAGAAAAGAATGCTACAGGAAGCTGTTGATGCTCTTTTTGACAATGGAAGGCATGGAAGGGCAATAACTGGTTCTGGAAACCGAGCATTAAAATCCTTAAGCGATATGCTTAAAGGAAAACAAGGTAGGTTCCGTCAAAATTTGCTTGGAAAACGTGTTGATTACTCAGGTCGCTCAGTGATTGTAATTGGTCCAGAACTTAAACTCCATCAGTGTGGATTGCCAAAGAAAATGGCACTGATCCTTTTTGAACCATTTATTATTAGACGATTAAAAGAGCTTGGATTCGTTCATACTGTCCGTGGAGCAAGAAAAATGATTGAAAGCCGATCTCCTGAAGTATGGGACATATTAGAGGAGGTTACTAAAGGTCACCCTGTTTTGTTGAATCGAGCACCAACTTTACACCGTTTATCAATTCAGGCATTCGAACCAGTTCTCATTGAGGGGAACGCTATACGGGTCCACCCGTTGGTTTGTACAGCTTACAATGCTGATTTTGATGGTGATCAAATGGCAGTCCATGTACCTTTGTCTGTGGAAGCGATAATGGAAGCGAAGCTGTTAATGATGGCAACCCATAACATTTTTTCACCATCTAGTGGAAAGCCTATCTTAACACCTTCTCAAGATATAGTTTTGGGCTCATACTTTTTGACAATGGATCCAAAAAAAGAGCTTAAGGGTGATGCTAGATTGCCCTTAATTGGTAGTCTAGAAGAGGCATTAAGTGCTTTACATGAGGGAGTTTTAAGCCTTCATGATTGGATTGACATGAAAAATCCGGATAAGGGTAAAGACACCTTATTTGGGATTTCTAAAAAAAGTGTGATAAGAACCACAGTTGGTCGGGCATTATTTAACACTATTTGGCCGGAAGAATTAGGTTTTTTTAACAAGCCAGCATTAAAGGGAGATCTTGGTGACTTAATCTTAGAAACTTTTCGACTTAGAGGCAATGAAGAGACTATTGAGTCTTTAGACAGGCTTAAAGAAATGGGATTTGATATGGCTACAAAAGCTGGAATTTCCATAGGAATTTTTGACATGATTATTCCGCCTGAAAAAAAGGAAAGAATTGCAGTCGCTCGTAAGGAAATTGATAAAATTGAAGATCAATTTAAGAAAGGTATTATCACTCGTGGTGAAAGGCATAATAAAATTATTGATGTCTGGACCAGTGCAACGGATGATATTGCTAAGGAGGTCTTTACCTGTCTAGATGAAAATCTAGGAAAAGATACCATTAACCCAGTCTATCTTATGATGGATTCTGGGGCCCGTGGTAATCGTCAGCAAGTTCGCCAATTGTGTGGAATGCGTGGTCTGATGGCAAAACCATCTGGTGAGATCATAGAGCAACCAATTCTTGCCTCTTTTAGAGAAGGGTTATCTGTCTTGGAATATTTTATGTCCACACATGGTGCTCGTAAAGGCTTGGCTGATACGGCACTTAAGACAGCAGATGCTGGATATTTAACAAGAAAGTTGTGTGATGTGGCCATGGATTGCATTGTTGTCTGTGAAGATGACGGCAGAAGAGACGGAGTTGTTAAAAAGGCTATCATGGAGGGCGATAATGAAATTGTTCCTTTACGTGACCGCATCATTGGAAGGTATTCAACAGATGATATTCAAAATCCATCCAATCCATCCGAATTAATTATATCTTCTGGTTCTTTAATAACTGAGGAAATTGCCACAGAAATCGATGCATTTGGAATAACTCGTGTTCGAGTTATGTCTCCCTTATCGAGTAGGATTAAAAATGGCTTAACAGCCTTGGAATACGGAATTGATCCTTCTACAAACAGTTTAGTCAAAGAAGGCTCATCCGTTGGAATTATTGCTGCCCAATCTATTGGAGAACCTGGAACGCAGCTAACCATGAGAACTTTTCATATTGGTGGAATTGCAAGTGCCGGAAGAGAAGATCCAGTAATAAACATTAGAAAAGCAGGTAAGTTGAAATTTAAGGGTTTGAGACTAGTCACACTTTCAAATGGTCAACAGGTTACACTAAATAAAACTGGCTCAATTCAGGTTTTAGATGAAGACGAGAGAATTGTGGACGACTATCCAATTCCTGCAGGTGCCCTTCTTCATTTTAAAGATGGAGAAGATGTTCAAGATGAGGCCCTACTCGCACAATGGGACCCATACAATATCCCTATTCTTTCCGAGAAAAAAGGAATTATTTCTTTTGAGGATATGTTACCAGGTGTTACCACCAAGGTCGAGAGAGACGCTTCAGGGGGACGGTCAATGGTTGTTATTGAACATAAGGAAGATCTCAATCCACAAGTTATTGTTAAAGATTCAAGTGGAGATGCTATCGCAACTTATTCCGTTCCAACTGGTGCACAAGTAGCGGTTGACGAAGGGACCAGAATTGATGCGGGATCGATTATTGCAAAAACACCGAGACAAGCATCTAAAACTCAAGATATTACTGGAGGTCTTCCTCGCGTAGCGGAGCTTTTTGAAGCAAGAAGGCCCAAGGAGGGCAATGTGGGGCAGATGGCCAAAATTGATGGAATTGTTTCCGAAGCTGGAACTCTCAGATCTAAAAAGCGACTTCTTGTTACCAATGAAGATTCTGGTCAAGTGGAAGAACATTTGATTCCTCATGGTAAACATGTGCTTGTCCAACCAGGTGATTTTGCTCAAAAGGGACAGTTAATCACCGAAGGGGCAAAAGATCCGCATGAAATATTAGAAATTCTTGGACCTTCTGCGGTTACGGAATATTTAATTGAAGAAATTCAGAAAGTTTATCGTTTGCAGGGTGTTACGATTAATGACAAACACCTTGAGGTAATCATTTCAAGAATGCTCTTTAAAGTCAGAATTACTGATCCCGGTGACACAGAATTCTTCTGGGGTGATCAAGTTGATAGATTCGCCTTTATGAACTCCAATGAAAATATTTCTGAAAAAGGAGGTAAACCAGCAGAAGGTGAACCGATCTTATTGGGGATAACAAAAGCATCTTTAGAAACAGACAGTTTTATTTCAGCTGCCTCCTTTCAAGAAACTACCCGTGTTCTTACTAATGCTGCCACCTTGGGTAAGGTGGACTCTTTGAAAGGTTTTAAGGAGAATGTGATAATGGGTCATTTAATTCCTGCAGGCACAGGTTTGCCAAAATGGAGAAGATTAAAGATCGACACATTGGGTTCTGCAAAAGCTGATGAGAAAAGTGCTTAGTTTTAAAAAATATTAACAAATAATACTTGAGATTATTCCAAAAAGTGTTATCTTCGAAACTTTTCTTTAAATTTCTACTCCATGCCCACCATAAATCAACTTGTTCGTAAGGGTCGTCGTTTACAAAAAGCGAAAACCAAATCACCTGCTCTAAAGGCATGCCCATTTAGACGTGGAGTATGTGTTCAAGTAACGACGCGTACACCAAAAAAGCCGAATTCTGCTATCCGAAAGGTTGCTAAAGTTCGCTTAACTACTGGACATGAAGTAATTGCTTACATTCCTGATGAAGGTCACAATTTACAGGAACACAGTATCGTTCTGTTGCGAGGTGGTCGCGTAAAGGATTTAAACGGAGTTAGATACCATATCGTACGCGGAACTCTGGATTGCCAGGGAGTAGAAAAGAGAAGAAGAAGCCGCTCTAAGTACGGGGTTAAAAGACCAAAAAAGTAATTTATTATGTCAAGGAGACGAAAAGCAGTAAAAAGGCCAACAAGCCCTGATCCAAGGCATGGAAGTACACTCATTAGTACTCTTGTTAACGCAGTAATGCTTAGCGGCAAAAAAGCATTGGCTCAGAGGATTGTTTACAGTGCTATCGAGAAGATGGCGGAAAAACTTGAAAAGGGCAACCCGATCGATCTTGTTTTGGGTGCACTAGAGAACATTCGTCCCAAAATTGAAGTAAAAAGTCGTCGAGTTGGTGGTGCAACATATCAGGTTCCCATTGAAGTCCCTTTTGAGCGTCAGCAAAGCCTTGCATTTCGTTGGGTGGTCAAAGCCGCATCTGCTCGTAAAGGCTCTCCAATGGCAGATTCTTTAGCAAGTGAACTGATTGACGCGTATAATAATACTGGTTCTGTTGTAAAGAAACGAGAAGAAACTCATAAAATGGCCCAAGCAAATAGAGCGTTTGCACATTTACGTTGGTAATTCAAACTTAACATGAGTGACAAACAAGATTTTTCCTCTGCAAACTCTGACTTTCGTCCGACTGTTCTTGAGCACACTAGAAATATCGGCATCGCAGCACATATTGATGCAGGTAAAACTACATGTACTGAAAGAGTACTATTTTATTCTGGCGTTGTTCACAAAATTGGTGAGGTTCATGATGGCGGTGCCACAACCGACTGGATGGAGCAAGAAAGAGAGCGTGGAATAACCATTACTTCTGCTGCTATCTCATGCGGTTGGACTACTTCGGATGGTCCATTTGATTCAATTCCTCACCGTATCAATATCATCGATACGCCGGGCCATGTTGATTTTACTGCAGAAGTCGAAAGGTCTCTTCGAGTTCTCGATGGTGCGGTCGGAGTTTTCACCTCCGTTGAGGGTGTTCAACCACAGTCTGAAACTGTTTGGAGGCAAATGGATAAGTACAATGTACCACGCCTTGGCTTCATTAACAAAATGGATCGAATGGGCTCTGACTTTCTTGCTGCTGTTGGAACAATGAGGGATAAGCTTGGTGCCAATGCTCATCCATTGTTTTTGGCAATCGGTGCCGAAGAAAATTTCAAAGGTCTTGTTGATCTTGTTAAAATGGTTGCTTATATCTACGACGAGTCTGATGCATCAGGTGTTCGCTTTAGCGTAGAAGACATACCCTCGGAAATGTTAGATCAAGCTAATGAATACAGGGAGAGTCTTATCGAAGCAGTTTCTGATTTTGACGATGACATTGCTAATAAGTATTTAGAGGGTGAAGATATTTCTGAAAATGAATTTAAACTCGGAATAAGGAAGGCTACTCTATCCCTTAAATTTATTGGTGTCATACCTGGAAGTGCTTTCAAAAACAAAGGTGTACAGATGCTCATGGATGCCGTTGTTGATTATTTGCCTAGCCCCCTTGATCTTCCTCCTATGAAAGGTGAGGATTCAGAAGAAAACCAAGTTGAAGTTTCTCCAGATGATTCCGCGAAGGTTGCTGGACTGGCATTTAAATTAATGTCAGATCCATATGTTGGAAAATTAGTCTTTTTCAGAATATACCAAGGAACCTTAAAAAAAGGTTCAAGCCTTTACAACCCTCGCACAAGGAAGAGCGAACGAGTTTCTCGATTGATGGTTATGAAGGCAAATGACCGAGAAGACATTGAGGTCGCTTATTCGGGTGATATTTGTGCATTAATTGGCGTCAAAGATGTAGTTACAGGAGATACACTTGCTGACAAAGATTTAGATGTCAGACTTGAGCCTCCCAGCTTTCCCGAACCAGTCATTTCTATGTCTATTGAACCAGCAACTAAGGCAGACCAAGAAAAAATGGGAATTGGCCTGCAGCGACTTGCTGAGGAAGATCCTACCTTTGGACTTTCTACTAATGAGGAAACCGGTCAAACTATAATTTCTGGAATGGGCGAACTTCACCTTGATATTATTCGCGATCGTCTCTTTAGAGAATTCAAAGTTGAAGCCACTGCCGGCAAACCACAAATAGCTTACCGGGAAACAATGCTTAGTTCAGCTGAGGGCAATGGAAAATTTGTCCGCCAGTCAGGGGGACGCGGTCAATATGGTCATGCAGTAATTACATTAGAACCTCTTGAGAAAGGTAAGGGGATTGAACTCGAAAATAAGATAGTTGGAGGTGCTATCCCTAAGGAATTTATAAAACCAACTTTTGATGGCATAAAAGAGGCCGCACTCTCAGGAGTGGTTGCAGGTTATCCAGTAATAGACTTTAAGGTAACTCTTTTTGATGGATCTTTCCATGATGTAGACTCCTCTGAAATGGCATTTAAAATGGCGGGAATCTTTGCTTTTAAAGATGCCATGAAAAATGCAAAGCCTATTCTACTAGAGCCTATTATGAAAGTAGAAGTATCCACACCCGAAGATTATCAAGGTGAACTAATGGGAGACTTAAATCGCAGAAGGGGGCAAATCCAAGGTATGGAAACAAGAGGGAATGCTTGCGTAATTCAAGCCTTTGTCCCCCTAGAAAACATGTTTGGTTATTCAACTGATATGCGATCATTATCTTCAGGAAGAGCAGATTATTCAATGACTCCCTCTCACTTTGAACAAGTACCTCAAAATTTAGTTGATTCAATTGTTGAATCTTCCAGCAGGGAACCTGCCAGAACCTAATTTACCGAATGAACGGACAACGTATAAGAATTAAACTTCGCGGCTTTGACTACCGAGTAATTGACCAATCATCTATTGATATTGTAGATACTGCAAAAAGAACCGGTGCTCGTGTCGCTGGACCTATTCCTATGCCTACAAGAATTGAGAGATACACTGTTAACCGTTCACCCCATGTAGACAAGAAGTCCATGGATCAATTTGAACTAAGAACTCATAAAAGATTAATTGATATCATTGAACCAACTGTTCAAACCGTTGATGAATTAAAGAAGCTTAATTTACCAGCTGGTGTTGAAATTAACATAAACGTGTAACTTATATATAAAAATAAACCTTTAAAGCAGGTTCCAAAAGGTCGTACCGCCTGCCGCTTAAAGCATGAAAATAGAATTATTAGGAAAAAAACTTGGCATGAGCCAAGTATATGATGACGATAACAACTTAGTCCCGGTTACAATAGTTGAGGCAGGTCCTTGTCCCGTCCTGCAAGTCAAAACGGACGAAAAAGACGGCTATTCTGCTGTTCAAATTGGATTTAACCCTAAAGGACGATCTCCAAATAAAGTTAATTCTTGTAAGAAAGGACAAGCTGCAAAAGCAGGAGTTGACCCTCAGCAATTATCTCAGGAATTTAGAACTTCTCCTGAACATGATCTTCAACAGGGTACCATTATAACACTCGAGAATTTTAAAGATATTAAAGTTGTCGATGTTGTTTCTAAGACAAAAGGTAAAGGTTTTCAAGGTGTTGTAAAAAGATGGAATTTTTCTGGAGGTCCTGCATCTCACGGTTCTATGTTTCACAGAAGAGGCGGTTCTTACGGGCTTTGTCAATGGCCGGGCAGAATTTTTAAAAATAAAAAGATGCCGGGTCATATGGGAAATGTAAGTCGTACAACACAGAATCTTAAAGTTGTAAAAGTTCTACCTCAAAAAAATATTATTATGATTAAGGGTAGTGTACCTGGTCATAAGGGTTCTATTTTAACCCTTAGAGTAGCCAAGAAATCCAAAATCGAAAACTAATTTTAGATATGAAATTTAAGTTTTATAAATCCGATGGGAGTTCAGATGGTGAAAAAGATGTCAAGGACTTCCCTGTTCTTGATGATGGAAAGGGAGTTGATGCGTTGAGGCAAACAATAATCGCCGTACATGCTAATCAACGACAAGGGAACGCATCTACTAAAGTTCGTTCAGAAGTTGCTGGTTCAGGGAAAAAGATTTATCGCCAAAAAGGGCTTGGTGTTGGTCGTGCCGGTGATAAAAAAGCTATCCAAAGGCGAGGAGGTGGAGTGATTTTTGGTCCAAGACCTAGATCATACAATCAAAAATTAAACAAGAAAATCAAAAAGCTAGCCATGGAAAGGGCACTTTTTGATCAAGCTAACTTGAATAATATTTGTCTCATCGAAAATTGGATTGTCGATGAGCCTAAAACCAAAAAGTTTAAAGATCTCATCAATCAAGTTGCACCAAAGTCCAAAAAGGTACTGGCAGTTTCTGATTCTTTCGATGATAAATTCGTTCTCGCTTCAAGGAATTTATCAACTGCTAGGATTGGAAGGGCTCAAGACTTAAGTCCGTTAGATATTGTCCAGTCTGATCAACTTGTAATTAGCCTTAAAGGACTAGATGTCCTGATTGCCAAATTGGGAGCAAAAGGAACAAAATCATGAAAGAATCTGTTACTGTTTTAAAGGAGGCTGTTCTTACAGAGAAAGCAACAATGCTTTCTGCCAATCACAATAAGTATGTGTTTTCTGTGGATAAAAACGCCTCCAAGATAAATATCAAAAACGCAGTTGAGCAAACGTTTAGCGTAAATGTATCAAAGGTGAATACAACCAATATTAAACCTAAGGCTAAAAGAGACCGTACGCGGAGAAACAAATTGGGTTACAAAAGTGGATTTAAAAAAGCTATCGTTACCTTGAAATCAGGCGATAGCATTGATCTAGCTTAGGAGAATCTTGTTATGCCAATTTTACAACAAAAACCTGTAACTCCTTCTGGAAGATTTTTTCTTAAAAACAAGGTAGATCTTGACTCAAAACGACCAGAACGCTCTTTAACTAAAGGTGTCCATCGAAAAAAAGGGCGTAATAGTTACGGTAGAATTACATCAAGAAGACGTGGAGGCGGCCACAAAAAGCTCTACAGAGAAATTGATTTTAGAAGGTCTAAACTCGATGTGGAAGCAAAAGTTATTGCTCTAGAGTATGATCCAAATCGTACCGCACACCTAGCATTGCTTGAATACTCAGATGGCGTGAAATCTTATATCCTTGCTCCTGCATCTGTTGAAGTTGGGGATACTTTGCTGAGTTCAAATGATAAGATTGATTTTAAACCAGGTAACGCACTTCCTCTAAAACTTATACCCCTTGGCACTAAGGTTCATTGCGTTGAAATGTTGCCAAATGCTGGAGCAAAATTAGCTAGATCCGCAGGTTGTGGCGTTCGTCTTATATCTGTAGACGGAAATCATGCATCCCTCAAAATGCCAAGCGGGGAAATTCGATTAGTGAAGGAAAGTTGTCGAGCAACAATTGGATCTGTCGGTAATGTTAGCCACCAGAAAGCAACAATTGGTAAAGCTGGAAGAAACAGGTGGAAAGGTCGTAGACCAAGAGTACGGGGGGTAGCCATGAATCCGGTTGATCATCCAATGGGTGGAGGCGAAGGAAGAACTTCTGGTGGCGGGCACCCTAGTTCACCATGGGGACAGCTTTCTAAAGGCTTTCCTACAAGAAAAAAATCTAAACCATCAAATTCTCAAATTCTTGTTCGTCGAAATGGGCGAAGAGTAAAGTAATTATTCGTTATGACTAGATCTATAAAAAAGGGTTTCTTTGTGGAACCTGGTTTAATGAAAAAAGTTCTTGCTGCTCAGGACGCTGGCGATCGTAAGCCAATAAAAACATGGTCAAGAAAGTCGACGATCACGCCTGATTTTGTTGGTCTGAATTTTACTGTTCATAACGGTAAAAATTTTCTTCCGGTCTATGTTACTGAAAATATGGTAGGCCATAAACTTGGTGAGTTTTCAGCTACTCGATCATTTAAATCTCACAACCCTCATACACAAAAATAGTACCATGGAAATTAAGGCGTATTCCAAATATATGAGAATTTCTCCGAAGAAAGCCAGAGAAGTAGCTCGTATTCTCCCTGGTAAAAGTGCAACAGAAGGAGTGTCTCTATTGAAGTATATTCCCCGCAAAGCAGCTCGTTTTCTCGATAAAACATTGAAATCAGCCATGGCTAATGCAGAAAATAATTCAAATTTGAATGCTGATGATCTCATTATTAGAGAAGCAATTGTAGAGGAGGGTCCTGCACTCAAAAGGTTTAGGCCATGTGCCCGTGGTTCATCCCATCCATACAAAAAGCGCATGAGTCACCTTCGTATTGTTTTAACTGACGAACTTTAATTATTATGGGACAGAAAGTAAATCCGATAGGTTTCCGTCTAGGTGTTAGGCGTAATTGGAGTGCAAGATGGTATGCAAATAAGCATAATTACTCTAAATTTCTTGAAGAAGACAATAAAATACGTGGTTTCTTAAAGAAAAAACTACGTTTTGCCTCAGTTCCAAGGGTTGTCATAGAGCGAGCTTCAAATCGTACAAGAGTTACCATTTGGACCGCCCGTCCTGGAATTGTCATTGGAAGAAAGGGGCAGGAACTTGATACACTAAAAGATGCTCTTAATCGTACAATCAATAAGGATATACGTTTAGAAATTCAAGAAATCAAAAAACCCGACTTGGTTGCTTCCCTTGTTGCTGAAAATGTTGCACTTCAGCTAGAGCGAAGAATTGCATTTAGACGTGCTATGAAAAAGGCTGTTCAGACAACAATGTCTATGGGTGCTGAAGGTATTAGAATACAATGTGCCGGTCGTTTAGCCGGGGCTGATATCGCAAGAACAGAACAAGCCCGGGAGGGAAGAGTACCACTTCATACTTTAAGGGAAAACATTGATTACGGTTTAGTCGAGGCCAACACAGTATATGGAATAATAGGTATAAAATGTTGGATTTGCCTCAAAGATGAAGACAAAATTTTCTAAATTAAGAAACCATGCCAAAATTACTACCATCAAGAACGAAGTTCAGAAAAGTCTTTAAGGGACGAGTTAGGGGTACTGCATCAAAAGGTAACACAGTTTCTTTTGGAGAATTTGGCATCCAGTCATTATCGCGTGGCAGGATGACATCTAATCAAATTGAAGCTGCCCGTGTAGCTATTAACCGACACTTAAAAAGAAAAGGGAAAGTTTGGATCAGAGTTTTTCCACATAAACCAGTAACAAAAAAGCCCGCTGAGACCCGTCAAGGAAAAGGAAAAGGACCTGTTGATCATTGGGTTGCGGTTATTAAACCTGGTCATGTTTTGTTTGAAATTGCCGGCTGTTCTCTAACTCTGGCCAGAGAAGCATTGGGCTTGGCTGATGCAAAACTTCCATTTCGCTGTCGTTTGATTCAAAGACAACAATCTTTCTAATGAAAATGTCAGAAATAAATGATTTATCTGAAGTGGAACTCGAGAAAAAGTTTCGAGAACTAGGCAATGAGTTGCTCCAACTTCAAGTTCGAAAACAAACTGGTCAAGTAGAGAAACCCCATCTGATAAAAAGTATCAGAAGGGATCGTGCTAGAATCTTAACGGCACTGTCTTTATCTAAAGATAAATCAGCTTAAACCAACACTCTTATGTCAACTGAATCAAATAGAAACCAAAGAAAAGAACTTATTGGAATAGTCAGATCCAAGACTGGTGATAAATCAGTTAAAGTTGTTTACGAGTATAAGATACCTCACCCTCTTTACAAAAAAGAAATCCGTCGTAAAACAACTGTTCATGTACATGATGAAAAAAACGAGTCATCTGTCGGTGATAAAGTTAAAATTTTAGCTACCAGACCTTTGTCTAAATTAAAGAGATGGAGAATGGTTGAACTCATTGAAAAAGCACCAGTAGCATAGTACAACATGATTCAATTACTTAGCAGATTAGAAGTGGCAGATAATACGGGAGCCAAAAAAGTTAGAATGATCCGCCGTATTGGTCAGAATAAAAAGACAGCATCAATAGGTGATATTATCGTATGTCATGTGAAAGAAAGTTCTACAGAGGCAACAGTCAAGAAAGGTACAGTTGTGCGTGCTGTTGTGGTTAGAACTAAAACAGCTGTGCGCAGAAGAGATGGAAGCTATCTACGGTTTGATGAAAATGCTGTTGTTATAGTCAACAATGATGGTACGCCTAAAGGCACCCGTATTTTTGGTCCAGTTGCGAGAGAATTAAGACAGAAATATATGAAAATTATTTCTTTAGCCCCCGAAGTATTGTAAAATGGCAAATAGAATTAAAAAGGGAGATGAAGTCTTGGTAATTACCGGAGATCATAAAGGTAAAAAAGGTAAAATACTTCAAGTAGTTCGAGAAAAAAATCGTGTTTTGGTAGAAGGTGTTAACATGATTAAAAAGCACGAAAAGAAAACACAGGATAATCCACAAGGTGCAATTGTTGAACGTGAGTCTTCTATACATATTTCAAATGTCCGAAAGGCTGACGTATCAAACAAAAAGTAATTTTAGTTTTATCAAACTTACAATGAATAAGCCTGAATTAAAACAAACATATTTAGATCAAGTAGTTCCTGCCCTATTAAAAAGTCAGGGTTATAAAAATATTCACCAAGTGCCCAAAATTGAAAAAGTGGTTCTTAACAGTTCGTTTGGAGTAGAACTTGATAAAAATGGTATTGAAGAATTAAGAAAAGATATCATGTCTCTTGCCGGACAAGCACCTGTTGTTGTAAGAGCAAAAATGAGTGTATCGAATTTTAAACTTAGAGAAGGTATGCCTGTTGGCATCAAGGTAACACTTCGAGGGAATAAAATGTGGGAGTTTCTCCTTAGGTTGATTGCAATTGCCCTCCCTAACATTAGGGATTTTCGTGGTGTTTCTTCTAAATTGGATGGGTCAGGAAACTACACTTTGGGTATTACTGACCACAGTATTTTTCCTGAGATCAATGTTGAGAGGCAAAGAACTAATACCGGTCTTGATATAAGCATAGTTACAACTGCCCAATCAGATGTGGAGGGAGCTGAACTTCTTAAATTAATTGGAATGCCTTTTCGTAAGCGCACTCCTGATTCACCTGAACAACAAGAAGCTGCATAGGATTTATTTGTTATGGCTAAAAAATCAGTAATTTATCGAAATATTAAAAGGGAAAAACTTGTCGCAAAATATGCGAATAAGAGAGCAAGCCTCAAAAAAATTCTGGCCGATCCTAATACAAGTGAGGAAGAGTTTTACGCTGCTCAGGCAAAACTTGCAAAGTTGCCAAAAAATTCCTCTTCTGTCCGTCTAGTAAACAGATGTACATTAACTGGAAGGCCTCGTGCTACAATTAGAAAATTTGGGCTTTCTAGAATTTCTTTTCGAGAGCTTGCGCTTCAGGGAAAAATTCCTGGTGTAATTAAGGCATCTTGGTAAAAACTCCAACCATATTTTATTATGTCCGTTCACGATACGATAGGCGATTTTATTACAGTTATAAGAAATGCTGGCAAAGCTGGCAAAACAACATGCTCATATCCTCACTCAAATCTTCGCGTGGGAATAGTCGAAATTTTAAAGAATCGTGGATTTGTCGAAAATTTTGGCGAATCTTCTGAGGATGGTGGCCACAAGAAGATAGACATTACACTTAAGTACATTAACGGTCAGTCTGCGATTCGTGGCATTAATCGTGTGAGTACCCCGGGACGTCGTACTTATTGTGGCTACCGCGAAATTCCCCGGGTTTTGGGTGGTCTTGGAGTTTCTATTTTAAGCACTCCTGGCGGCGTCATTGATGATAAAACAGCTAGGCAAAATAAATTAGGCGGAGAAATTCTCTGCAGCGTTTGGTAAGTTTACACCTTTAGTTATGAGTAGAATAGGAAAAGTACCAGTAGAAATTCCCTCCGGAGTTGAAGTCAACATCACAAATCAAAGCGTTCATGTTAAAGGTCCCAAAGGCGATTTAAATAAAGACTTTTCTTCCTTGGTTGTCATAACTAAGGAAGACAACTTAGTTGTTGTAAAACCAGCTGATAATAGTCGGACCGCGAGGGCAAATTATGGTACTGCAAGATCTATAATTTCTAATATGGTCCAAGGTGTAACTTCACCATTTACTAAAGATTTGTTAATTGAAGGAGTCGGTTTCCGAGCTACTGTCAAGGGAGATAAACTTGACTTAGAATTGGGATATTCTCATCCGATTCTTCACGAAATCCCCAATGGAGTTAATGTAACTGTTGCCGATAATGTAAAAATTCATGTAGAGGGTGCTGATAAACAAATGGTGGGTCAAGTTGCCGCTGAGATAAAAAACTATTATCCTGTTGAGCCATACAAAGGGAAAGGTGTTCGTATCTTAGGCGAGTATGTTCGTCGCAAGGAAGGTAAAAAATCTGCTTAATATGAAACTTTCAAAGAAAAAAGAACTAGCACAAAAACGTCGTTGGCGTATAAGAAAAAAGATAAATGGTTCCTCTACCAGACCTAGAGTAGCGGTTTGCTTCAGTAACAAAAACATTCATGCCCAGTGTATCGATGATGAAAACGGTACAACATTGCTAGGTTTATCAACAAACCATTCTGATTTTAAAGATGTTCTTCCAAATGTTTTAGGTGCTCAAAAGTTTGGTCATGCTCTTGGTGAGCAAATGAAATCCAAAGGATACACATCTATTGTCTTTGATCGTTCTGGAAAAAGATATCATGGTTGCGTGAAAGCCTTTGCGGATGCTCTCAGGGAAAAAGAAGTTAAATTTTAATTGTTATGAGTATGCCAAATAAATCAACAAAACAAGTAGAAGAATCTGCACCTGAGGAGCCGGAATTGTTTGAGAAAGTAGTTCACATTAATAGATGTGCTAAAGTTGTTAAAGGTGGTAGACGCTTTAGCTTTGCTGCTCTTGTTGTAGTGGGAGATCAAGCCGGAAAAGTTGGCTTCGGATATGGAAAAGCTCAAATGGTTCCAGATGCGATTCGAAAAGGAACCGAGCAAGCAAAAAAATCCATGGTTAGTGTTGAGATTTATGGAGATACCATACCACATGAAATTTTAGGTAATTATGATGGAGGCAAGGTTCTGCTTAAACCAGCAAGACAAGGTACTGGTATTATAGCTGGTGGCGGAGTTCGAGCCGTTGTTGAAGCCGCAGGTGTTAAAAACATACTATCTAAGTCTCTTGGCTCAAACAACCCCTTGTCCATTGTTTCTGCAACAATGGATGGTCTCTTGCAGCTTAGATCTGCTGAAACTATATCCAGTATACGAGGCGAAAAAGTCAGAGGGCCATCCTACATGGAAAATTCTGATATTTCACTACCTGTAGAAGAATTATCGGCAACGACTTAACCATCATGAAAGAAAACGAAATACCTTCGGGGGCAAACAGAAAGAAACGCTGCATAGGACGTGGTGAAGGAAATGGTCATGGCAAGACATCTTGTCGCGGACATAAAGGTGCTGGAGCAAGAGCAGGATATTCTCTTAGAGCAGGTTTCGAAGGTGGGCAAATGCCACTTTTTAGAAAACTCCCACAACGTGGATTCAATCGTAAGCGTTTTCAGACTCCGTGTGCTGTTGTTAACCTTAATGATCTGGCCAAATTAGATTCAGACAAAGTAGATTTAGAATCTCTCAAAAATGCTGGACTCATTCGCTCTAATGCAAAATCTGTAAAGCTTCTTGCCACCGGTGATGTCAATAAAGCATTTAAAGTCTCTGTAAATTTCATCTCTACAGCAGCTAAAGAAAAAATAGAGTCCGCCGGTGGAAATATCGTTGAGTAAATCTTTATGCTCTCTGCATTTACAAATTGTTTAAAAATCCCTGAGCTCAGGCAGAAAATCTTTTTCACTTTGGCTTTGCTTTTTATTGCAAGAGTAGGTGCGAATATTCCTTTACCCGGGGTCGACCCTTCTCCAATTAAAGAGTTTTTTGAATTGCGAGAACAAACGAGGAGTGAATCTGAAGGTAATGACATTCTTGGGTTCTACAACATGTTTACAGGCGGTGCTCTTCTTAACGGTGCCCTATTTGCGCTTGGTATTATGCCTTACATTAGTGCTTCTATTATCATGCAATTAATGGGTGCGGTTTTTCCCCATTTGGCAAGACTTCAGCAAGAAGGAGAACCAGGTCGCCAAAAGATTTCACAGTATACAAGATATTTAACTATTTTCATCTGTTTGGTTCAAGGTGGACTCCTTGCACTTGCTTTGAGAGATAGTCCCGGTAGTTTGATACAAGGTTTTAATCCTTCCGAGATTGGACTTGATGGGAAACCCCTTGGTGAAATTGTGGTTGCTAGTTCGCCTTCTATCTTTCTTTTCACATCGATAATTTTTCTCACAACAGGTTCTTTGATCCTCATGTGGTTGGGAGAACAAATTACTCAGAGAGGAATAGGGAATGGAATATCACTTCTAATAACAGTTGGTATATTATCGGACCTTCCAAAGGCACTAGCGGATGCTTATGCATTGGTATTTCTTGCCCCTGCTGGCGATAATATGGTTATTGTCAAGGCTCTGTTAATGGTTGGGCTCTTTCTTGTTGTTGTTGGTGGAATTATTGCTGTTACGCAGGCACAAAGAAAAATTCCGGTTCAATATGCCAAAAGAATGGTAGGTCGAAAAGTATTCGGTGGTCAAAGTTCTTTCCTTCCCCTCAAGGTAAATTATGCTGGTGTCATGCCGGTAATTTTTGCAAGTGCAATTTTAATGTTTCCTGCACAATTACTTAGAACATTAGGTGCAGCTATTGCCGATTCGCCAAATGAAACTAACTTTGCAATCGAGCTAGCCAATATTTTTGCAAGTCGTGGTTGGTTTTATTACCTTGTTTATGGAGGTTTGATATTAATATTCAGTTACTTTTGGGTTTCGATAATGTTCAAGCCTGTTCAAATTGCTGATGATTTGAAAAAGAACGGTGGATATGTTCCTGGGGTTCGACCAGGGGAACATACTGCTAAGTTTTTAGATTTTGTAATGACAAGGCTTACATTGGCAGGTGCGATTTTTCTAACAGCAATTGCAGTCTTCCCTGATTTCATTTTTAATATAGCCAATGTTTCTTACAATGTAGCAACTTTTTTTGGAGGCACAGGAATGTTGATTATTGTTGGTGTTGTTCTTGATACTATGCGACAATTAGAAACATTTCTATTACAAAGACATTATGACGGATTTCTTCGTAAAGGCAGGATTAAAGGTCGGTCCACCTCAACGAATCAAGGAATAGAGTCTATTGAATTGAAAGATTTTGAAGCACAATGGCGACCCTTGATTTACATTGCAATTGCATTGTTCATTCTCGGACTTGTTGGATTTTTACTTAAAACCTCATAAAGACAAATTTTAAACCTTAACACATAATTATCATGGCTAGATTGCTCGGAGTAGATATACCAAACCGTAAAAAGATAGAGTTTTCTTTACGTTACATTTATGGCGTTGGTCCAACAAGGGCGTTAAAAATTTTAGAAGCTACCGGGATTGACCCTGATAGAAGAACTCAAGAATTAAACGAACAAGAATTAAGCTTAATTAGTAATTACATCATAGAGAACAAAATTATGGTTGAGGGCGATCTTCGGAGATCGGTTACTAATAATTTAAAACGATTGCAGAGTATAAGGTGTTATCGCGGATTAAGACATCAAAGAGGTTTACCTGTAAGAGGACAGCGTACAATCACTAACGCCCGTACTCGTAAAGGTGGTCGCAAGACAGTTGGCGTGGTAAGAAAGGCATAGGATTTATTATGAGCGAAGACGAGACAGAGGAAAAAGTTACAGAGGATAAAGCTGAAAATGTAAAAGAGATTGCTGAGCAAGCAGATAGTATCTCTGACGGCGAAGAAAAGAAAAAAGTTGTAGAAGAAAAAAAAGAAGA
This sequence comes from Opitutia bacterium, assembly GCA_002694035.1. Classification (GTDB taxonomy): domain Bacteria; phylum Verrucomicrobiota; class Verrucomicrobiia; order Opitutales; family Seribacteraceae; genus Seribacter. Next base: position 13,514 of record NZKY01000062.1, on the reverse strand, counting down.
AACTGCAGCTGATCTTCTTGGGGCTAACATTGAGCAAGTAAAAGTTCGCAAGGCAAAAGGAAGTAAAAATATTAGTTCCGGAATTTGTTATGTAGTCGCTACTTTCAATAATACAAAAGTATCTTTTACTGACATGAAAGGCAATGTGATCTCATGGTCAAGTTCTGGAAAATGCAATTTTCGTGGATCAAGAAAATCAACTGCTTATGCAGCTCAAGTTGTTACGCAGGATGCTGGTAAGGTTGCAATGTCTCACGGAATGAAGGATGTGGTTGTAAAGGTGAAAGGTCCAGGTATGGGACGTGACTCTGCTATTCGAGCTCTCCAAAGTCTTGGCTTTAGTGTATCTTCCATTTTGGATGTGACTCCTGTCCCTCACAATGGTTGTCGGGCACCCAAGAGAAGAAGGGTATAATTTAAATAAATTTTTCAAACCTAATTTACTATGTCTCGTTATACTGGTCCAACTACTCGAATTAATCGTCGTTTCGGAATGGCTTTGTTTCCCGCAAACAAAGCATTTGAAAGAAGAACATATCCACCTGGGCAGCATGGTCCAAGCTTTCGTAGAAAAGTTAGTGATTATGGACAGGGGTTAATTGAGAAACAAAAGCTCAGAATGATGTATGGATTAACCGAGAAACAGTTTCGTAACATGTTTGAAAGAGCTAAGAGTAAAAAAGGTGTAACAGGAGAAGTATTCCTTACAATGCTTGAAACTCGGCTTGATAATGTTGTATATCGTATGGGTTTTGCTAAAACTAGACAAGCTGCAAGGCAATTTGTTAATCACGGCCATTTGTTAGTAAATGGAAAAAAAGTTGATATACCAAGTTATGCTGTGGTGTCTGGGGACATCATTGGTGTTCGTGAAAAGACATCTTCCCGCCAAGTCGCGACTAAAAACTTAGAAGGTTCTCAATACCACCCTGCCCCACCCTGGGTTGAAGTTAATATTGATTCTTTACAAGGGACAGTATCCCGATTGCCTCAGGCAGATGAACTAGAGCAGAGCATCAATGTTCAGCTTGTTGTTGAATTCTACAGCCGTTAATCACCCCTATTTTACACATAAAACCTACAAATCATCATGGCAACACTTGGAAAGTTTGAATTACCTAACCGACTCATTAAAGAAGAGGAAACAGCTACAGATAAGTACGCAAAGTTTATCGCAGATCCATTTGAGTCTGGCTATGGCCACACCATTGGAAATGCTTTTCGTCGAGTATTATTAAGCTCGATTGAAGGTGCAGCTATCTCTTCTATAAAAATAGATGGTGTCCAGCACGAATTTCAAAGCGTGGATGGAATTGTCGAAGATGTTACTGACATAGTGCTTAATCTCAAAAAAGTTCTTTTGGTTAGTCACAAAGCGGATCCTGTAATGTTAACTCTTGATGTTGAGAAAGAAGGAGAGGTAACTGCAGGAGATATATCTCCTGCGGAAGGAATTGAAATTATTAATCCGGATCAAGTTATCTTGACAACTGACCGCAAACAAAAAGTTTTTGCAGAAATGACAGTTTCGGTTGGTCGTGGATTTTGTCTTGGTGAGGATAGTAAAGTCGATGGACAACCTATCGGGATGATTAATGTCGATGCCCTCTACAGCCCTGTTAAGCTCGTTAAATATGATGTTCAAAATACTCGTGTTGGACAGATGACTGACTATGATAAGCTAATTCTTGAAGTAAGTACGGATGGAAGGATTACTCCCGAAGATGCTCTTAAGCAGTCGGCTGCTATTCTTCGCCATCATCTTGATGTCTTTGATCAGATCAGTGAAGAACAAATCGAATTCGAAAGTCATACTAAGGAAGTTAGTGAGGAACAAAATAGGCTTAAGAACCTATTGAGTATGAGCGTAAATGAAATTGAATTGTCAGTTCGTGCTGCAAACTGTCTAAACAATGCAAACATCACTACAGTTGGAGAACTCGCCACAAAGTCTGAACCTGAAATGCTGAAGTACAGAAATTTTGGCAAAAAGTCTCTCAACGAAATTAAAGCAAAATTAGAACAGTTGGGCTTATCTTTAGGAATGAAGTTTGAAAGTCGTTTACTCGAAACCATAACAAATTAATTATTATTTCATAACAAGATGAGACATCGTAAACATAATCATCTTCTTGGTGTTAAAACAGCCCATCGTACTTCTTTGCTTGCTAATTTATCTTGCTCTCTCATTGAAAACGGGCGCATAAAGACCACGCTCGCTAAAGCAAAGGCACTGAGACCGGCTGTTGAAAAAGCTATCACATTGGCTAAAAAATCTCATGTCACTGAGGACAGTTCAAAAAAAGTCCATTTTCGAAGGCAGGCAATTGCTCGTTTGCGTAGTAAAACTGCAGTCAAAAAACTTTTCGATGAATTGGTAGATCAATTCGAAGGCAGAAATGGTGGTTACACCAGAATTTATAAACTTGCCATACCTCGATTGGGCGATGCGGCAGATATGGCAATTATTGAATTTGTTGAACAAATTCAGAAGAAAAAACCAAAGAAAAAAGCCGGAAAAAAACCAAGCAAGGCAAAACCTAAATCCGAGGAAACTAAGGAAGATGAACCTTCTGATGCATCAACTGATTCTTCCACAAACGAAGGTTCCGCCACAGAAGAAACAGTAGCAAAACAAGAAGAACCGGCAAAAAAATCTGAAGAATCTAAAGATCTTTCCAGTGAGCCTGAAACAGGTACAGAAGATGATCAGGATTCTGATAATTCCAAGGTGAAAGCTGAAAAGACTGAATAGTCTATATAGCTTCTATTCCAATTGAGGGGGTAGAGTTTCGTAGTTTGTGTTGTTCTGAGTTAGGCTTAGTGATAATTTAGCTGTTTTCATCAAGCTGTTTTACATCATTCACTTAAAATTTGATTTATTTATATGCCACAGACAATAATTGTTTTGGATTTCGGCTCTCAGTATACCCAAGTCATTGCACGACGAATTCGTGAAGCTTCCGTTTATTCAAAAGTTTTACCTTTCAATACAAGTATAAAGAAAATCAGAGAATTATCTCCCTCAGGAATTGTTTTATCTGGGGGACCGGCAAGTGTTCACAGTAAGGGTTCTCCCAAGCCAACCAAGGAGATTTTTTCATTAGGTGTTCCTATTTTAGGTATTTGTTATGGTTTACAATTAATGGGCAAAATGCTTGAAGGAGAGGTCAAAAGCAGCAAATTGAGGGAATACGGAAGAGGTCAATTAAATATTCTCAGAAAGGGATCATTGTTTAGGGGATTGCCAAATATCTTAACTGTTTGGAATTCACACGGCGATTGTCTTGTGAAGTTGCCAAAGGGATTCAAGGCGATAGCCGAAACAGAGAATTCTGCTTATGCTGCGATAGAAAATCAAGAAATGAAATTTTATGGCCTTCAATTTCACCCCGAAGTTGAACATTCTGTTAGGGGCGTTGAGATTTTAACTAATTTTCTTTATAAAATTTGTAAATGTAAAAGAGATTGGGGAATGAATGATTTCACAATTTCTGCGATTCAGGAAATCCAAAATACAGTTGGCGACAAAAAGGTAATTTTAGGATTAAGTGGTGGGGTTGACTCCTCGGTTGCCGCAGCATTAATAGATCGTGCAATTGGAAAACAATTAACATGCATATTTGTTGATAATGGTCTTTTAAGAAAAAATGAAAGAGAGCAGGTAAAGGATTTATTTAAAAAACATATCCCTGGTAAGCTGATTGTTTCTTCAGCAGGTCAATTGTTTTTAAGAAAATTGAAAGGAATCACGGATCCCGAAAAGAAACGAAAAATTATTGGACGCACATTTATAGAAGTTTTTGATAGTGAAGTAAAAAAACTCGGAAAAGTAGACTTTCTTGCTCAGGGCACTCTATATCCAGATGTTATTGAAAGTGTACCAATTCAAGGAAATCCATCGTCTCTGATTAAAAGCCATCATAATGTGGGCGGCTTACCTAAAAAAATGAAACTTTCTCTACTCGAACCTTTAAGAGAATTATTTAAAGACGAGGTCAGAGAGCTCGGTCGTTCTCTCGGACTATCAGATGAGGTTTTAATGAGGCATCCATTTCCTGGACCTGGCTTGGGTGTTAGAGTACTTGGTCCCATAACTTCTTTAAATTTAAGAATTTTGAAAGATGCAGATGCAATCTTTATACAAGAACTTTTAAAATCTGGATGGTACCATAAGTTATGGCAGGCTTTTTGTGTTTTTCTTCCTGTCAAAAGCGTTGGGGTTATGGGGGATGAGCGAACTTATGAAAATGTAATTTCATTGAGAGCTGTAACTAGTAGTGACGCTATGACAGCCGATTGGGCAAAACTTCCAGATCGACTACTTCGAAAAGTTTCTAGCCGAATAATAAATGAAGTCAAAGGAGCTAACCGGGTTGTTTATGATATCAGTTCTAAACCCCCAAGCACTATCGAGTGGGAATAGAGATTTGGTATGAAATACAATTTGTTACAAGATGATGATAATCTGATTGGGACACTTACAAGCCATATTACTTCCGTTGACTCGCAAAACGAAGTAATTTCTTTGGTTAAAACTATTCTTGATGATGTCAAGCATCGCGGTGATGAGGCAGTACTTGAAAAGACATTNCTTTATGATAAGGCGGATCTTTCACCTCAACAAATGATTGTTACTGCAGATGAATTAGAAAGTGCAGAATTACGCCTTTCAGTTGATGAAAAAACAAGCTTAATCGAAGCGATAAAAAATGTCGCTTTATTTCACGAAAAAAGTATTCCAGAAAATTGGTCGACTCATAATTCTCACAATGCTGAGGTTGGAGAAAAATACTTTCCAATAAACCGTGTTGGAATTTATGTGCCGGGGGGAAATGTACCTTTGATTTCAACTGCCATAATGACTGTAACCTTAGCAAAAGTTGCCAAGGTCAAGGAGATTGTTGTTGTTACCCCACCCAACTCTGAAGGGAAAATTGCGAGCGAAATGCTTGCTTGTCTAAAACTCCTCGAAGTTTCGGAGATATACAAAGTTGGTGGAGCCCAAGCGATTGCTTCTTTAGCATTTGGTACAAAGACAATACAATCTGTTGATAAGATATATGGGCCTGGAAATGCTTTTGTAAATGAGGCCAAAAGGCAGGTTTTTGGGACTGTTGGCATCGATCTTTTGCCTGGACCTAGTGAGATTATGGTTATTGCGGATTCCACTGCTAAACCATCTTATGTTGCTGCCGCTTTATTAGCACAGGCAGAGCATGGATCTGGAAAGGAAAAATTATACCTTTTATTTTCTGATCGAGATCTATTCGACAAGGTTTCTGCTGAAATTGAAATTCAGATAAAATCCTTGTCTCATAGGGATGCCATTCGAAAAGTATTATCTGATGGATTTATATCAATTTACACACCTAGATTTGAGCGAATCGCAGAAATTGCTAATTACATTTCACCTGAACATCTAGAACTTCAAGTTGATGAAAACAATGTTGAATTTTTTACAACTAACATAACAACTGCAGGNGCCTTTTTGATTGGCCATGATACTTCTACATCTTTGGGTGATTTTGTTGCTGGTCCAAGTCATGTTTTACCCACTGGGCGATCATCTAGATTTTCCTCCGGTTTGCGCCTCGTAGATTTTTTGCGAAGATCCAGTTTTATAAAGTACAATAAAAAATCTGTTCAAAATGCATCGAATGCACTTTCTACNTTTTCTCGTATGGAGAAGCTCGATGGCCACGGAAGGGCTCATACTATAAGATTGTAGCCTCTTTATTGTTCTATGGATTTAGACGAACTTATATCGGAAAATATTTCTGATCATTTTCCTTATGTTCCTGGAATNCAGCCATTAGAAACAAAAAAGTTTGTTAAACTTAATACAAATGAGAATCCCTACCCTCCCTCGTCACTAATTTCTCATGGAATTATTGATCAGATAAANAATCTCCGCTTTTATCCTGATTCAAGTTCCTTAAAATTACGCCAAAGTATTGCAAGGTTACATGATGTTCATCCCGATCAGGTAATTATTGGNAACGGTTCTGATGATATTCTGAATCTGTGCGTTAGGTGTTTTTCTGACAAAACTAAACCAGTTGGGTTTTACGAGCCAAGTTATTCTTTGTATAAGGTATTGGCATCTTTAAACGGTTCAAAAACANGTAGAGTTTCATTTAAAGACGAAATGTTTCAGATTGATCCCGATTCGATTATCCAGAAAGATACAAATATATTTTTTATTACAACACCTCACGCTCCTTCCGGGCGGACTTATGAAAATTCTATATTTTCAGCTATTTTAGAAAAATATAGTGGAATTTTAGTTTTGGATGAAGCATATGCAGATTTTGCCAAAAATAATGCATTAGAACTTCTTGATCGGAGTCAAAGACTTATTATTACAAGAACTTTATCTAAGTCTTACTCCCTCGCGGGATTAAGAGTTGGATATGGCGTATCTTCAAAAGAAATCATTTCGGTTTTNAATCAAGCTAGGGAAGTATACAATATTGATAGGTTTGCTCAATATATAGCTGAAACCTCTTTGAAAGATAGAGATTATTTTTCTAATAATCTAAGCAAAATCATAAAAAATCGCGAAAAACTTTTCTTAACTTTACAAAACTGGGGTTGGAAAACNTACGANAGTGGAGCAAATTTTTTATTTACTAGACCGGTTGATTGTTTTGGTAATTATGGAGCATCTATTGCAAAAAAGGCGTTTGAATTTTTGACGGAAAATCAAATCTTTATCCGTTATTTCCCTGAACATGATCTGACATCTTCCTACCTAAGAATCAGTATTGGCAAGCAGGAAGAATTGGATATGCTAATTGAATGTCTACAAAAATGGCAAACGATAGATCAGCGAGTGTAGTTCGCCAAACTAAGGAAACTCAAATTGAAATTAAGCTTTCTCTTGACGGAGTAGGAGATAGTTTAATCTCAACTGGAATTCCATTTCTAGATCATATGCTAGAATTATTTTCTAAACATGGTTTTTTTGATTTAGAAATTCACGCTAAGGGAGACATAGATATTGATTACCATCATTTGGTTGAAGATATGGGTATTACTCTTGGTCAAGTTTTTCATAAAGCATTAGATAACAAGGCTGGAATAAAGAGATATGGTTTCTTTCTTTTACCTATGGATGAAACACTTGTTTCTGTTGCTTTGGACATCAGTAATCGCTCATTCTTAGTATATGATGTGGATTGTCCGACATTTTTTGTTCGAGATTTTAACATTCAACTATTTAAGGAATTTTTTCAGGCATTGGTAAATGAACTTGGTATGAATCTTCATATCCGTTTGGAGCATGGTGATGAACCACACCATATTGCAGAAGCTATTTTCAAGGGTTTTGCTAGGGCTATGGACTTAGCAACTATGATTGAACCGAGATTAAAAGGTGCGGTTCCATCTACAAAAGGTACTCTTTCAGAATAAGTATTATTATGCCTTGCAAAACTAAATGCATTGGCATTGTTGACTATGGCACAGGTAATTTAAAAAGTGTAGAAAATGCATTTATTCAACTAGGTGCTGAAGCGAGAATTATTAAATCGCCAGATACACTATCAGAAGTGAATTGTTTGGTCTTCCCGGGTCAAGGTACTTTTGATCAATGTATGATAGATTTAGAGAGTAGTGGTTTCTCCAATGCAATAAAAGAATGGATTTCATTAGGAAAACCATTTTTTGGAATTTGTCTAGGGTTGCAGGTGCTTTTTGAAAAGTCCGAAGAAGGAGCAAAGAAAGGATTGGGGGTTTTTCCGGGTATTGTTAAAAAATTTAAATCAGGGAGTAATCTTAAAGTCCCTCATATGGGGTGGAATTCTGTTAGTTGGGAATCAAATTTTTCGTCGCCAATTATGAAGGGGATCCAAAATGGTGATCAGTTTTATTTCGTTCATAGTTTTCATGTCGTTGTAGAAGACCAGTCCTTAAGTTGTTTGCGAACCACTTATGGATACGAGTTTGTCAGTGGTATTATTCACAAAAATTGTGTGGCTACTCAATTCCATCCCGAAAAAAGTCAGGCAAAAGGTTTGCAAATTTACCGAAATTTCATTGAAAAGGTAGTTGTCTAAATCACCCCAACTAATTTGCCTAACTTTTATTACCCCTTTGTTATGGATAACACAGCAAAAATTACCATTGGTGAAAAAACCTATGATTTAAATATTATTCAAGGTACAGAAGCTGAACTTGCGTTAGATATAAGTTCGTTAAGAAGACAAAGTAAATTTATTACTTTTGACGATGGATATGGTAATACTGGTTCTTGTGAAAGTAGTGTAACATTTATAGACGGCGATAAGGGCATTTTGCGCTACAGGGGATACGATATTGCTAATCTTGCAGAGAATTCTAATTTTCTAGAAACTTCTTACCTTGTGATGTACGGTGAATTACCTAATAGTGCTGAACTTGAAAATTTTAGCGATCGTGTTTCAAATTATTCAAAATTACCCATTGAAGTAACACAAGCTATCAAAGCACTTCCTCTGTCCACTCATCCTATGGGAGTCTTGGCATCCGGATTACAAGCCTTAGGAGGTGCCTATCCTCAGTTTTGTACCAATAATAGAGGGCATGATCTTGAATCTTTTGATGAAGCTGCGGCTTTAATAATTTCAACTGTACCTACAATTGCTTCAACGAGGTATCGCAATTCCTTGTCGGAAAACATGCCTTCCCCTAGCCCATCAAATACATACTGTGAAAATTTTCTTTCTATGATGTTTGGTAACGAAGATGGCTCAGGCGAAATCCCAAAATCAGTTTCTAATGCACTCGATTTAATTTTTTTACTGCATGCGGACCATGAGCAAAACTGCTCTACTTCTACTTGCAGAATGATTGCTTCAGGTGGAGCAAATCCATTCGCATCAGTAGCTGGTGCAGTTTCAGCCCTGTGGGGTCCTTTGCATGGTGGTGCCAACATGGCGGTAATTAAAATGTTGAATGACATTCACGATTCTGGAGATGATGGAAGTCGATTCATCGAATCTGCCAAGCAAGGAAAGACACGCCTTATGGGCTTTGGTCATAGAGTATACCGAAATTATGACCCACGAGCTAAAATTCTTAAATCTGCATGCGATGAAGCCTTAGAGGCACTTGGAGTTTCAAGTCCTATTTTATCCATTGCGAGACGGCTAGAAGAAGAAGCTTTAAAAGATGATTATTTTGTGGAAAGAAAACTATATCCAAATGTAGATTTTTATAGTGGTATTATTTTGCAAGCACTTGGATTTCCAACAGATATGTTCACTGTCTTATTTGCAATTGGAAGGGCACCTGGTTGGTTAGCACATTGGAAAGAGATAGCAGAAAACGGTAAGAAGATACATCGACCAAGGCAAATTTATCAAGGTTCCCAGTTAAGGTCTTTTATTCCTATATTAGATAGATAAAATATTTAGAAATAGTTTCTAGAATTTATCTAGATGCTTGTTGATTGAGAATCTCTTCTAAAGAAAAACCAGCTAATTTTTTTATCCCTTTTATTAGAATCCAAAAAGCATAACCGCTTACTACCATGCATGGAATGCTTATGATAGGAAAGCTCCATCCCATCATCGTACCAACCTCATTATTGAATGCCAATTTGTCTTTATATGGTTCAGTTACGACGATTGCACGCGATAAGAAATAGTTTAGTGTGGCACTAAGTAAGAAAGAAAGAGCAATGAATAAGGTACATTTTCTGAGTAATTGATTGAATTCTTTTACAGTACCCTTTGCCTCGAGAGCTTGATCTACTAATTCTACATTAATAACATCAGGATTATATAAAAATAGTTTAACAAGTGGCTTTCTGGTTTTTAATGTTATTATGGTCATAACCCCTAGAATAGCTGGTAATGCAGCCTCCTTAATTGCAAACATTAAAACTGTTGCACCTGGCAGAAGGCCAATCCCCCCAGTTAATAGTGCGCTCAATGCACCAAGAATTGACAGGAAATTCCACTTTCTTCTTCTGTAAAAGTCCCAAATTCCATAACCTATTGGAAATGAAATTGCTAAAATAAGCATGACCGATCCAACCAAAGTACCATCTTTTGGGGATTTCAGAATGCTCTCTAAACTTGGTCCAAACCATTCATCGCCTTTTTTCAAAAATAAAATTGGCAGAAGGAGGTTGAAGCCGATGTTTAACCACATGCTTTCTTTTTTGCTTTTATTCTGACTCTTTAATGTTTGGTTCATAGTATTGATTTAATCTATATTTACTAACAATGTCGCTCAGATTATAGTATGAATAAGAATTTAAAATGTTTAATTTCTGCCGGTCCAACAAGGGAGTGGGTAGATTCAGTTAGATTTATTTCGAATCCATCTTCGGGCAAAATGGGTTATGCATTGGCATCTGAAGCAAAAAAAAGAGGTTATTCTGTAGTACTAGTTTCAGGGCCGGTTCGACTAGATAAAATTGAGGGGATATCAACACATTTTGTCGAAAATGCAAAGGAAATGGAATTAGAAATGACCAATCATTTTGATAGTGCAAATATAATTATTATGTGTGCAGCTGTTTCTGACCATCGACCAAAAAATAAAAAGAGTGGAAAAATTAAGAAAAATGACTTTGCAAAATCAATAGATTTAGTTGAAAACCCTGATATATTGAAAGGTCTCGGTAAACGAAAAAAGAAAGGTCAATTATTGGTTGGTTTTGCAGCTGAAGCAGAAAATTTTGCTCAAAATGCTAAGCAAAAGCTCATACAAAAAAATTTAGATTGGATTGCAATGAATGATATTTCTAATCCATCCCATGGATTTGGCTCTGATCATAATGAAATTTTTCTTTATTCATCAACTGGAGAAGAAGTAAAACTTAAAAGTGCACCCAAGAATTTACTTGCTAAACAAATATTCGAAGAAATCTTAAAGTGAAATCCGCACAAAGCCCATTAGACAAAGTTTTAGGAAAACTTGACGATCTCGATGAGGTTAATTTGGGGATATTAGTTCAGAGACTCGCGAATGAGAGGAAGCTTTTAGAAACAGTTTTTGATATTATAAGAGATGGCATATTAGTCTTGGATGACGAAGGAAATATTTGCTATGCAAATGTTCAAGGAAGACAATTAATTGGATTGAAGAAGTTACAATCTGGTCAAGTTTCCTTACAGCGTGCTTCTCCTGAAATTTATAAGGCGATTGGTCTAAATAAAGAGCCTCAGGGGCTGAAGGCTGAAGTCATTGTTAGAGAAATGGAGATTTCGTATCCCGAAGTTCGTTTTATTCGAGTATATGCAGTACCAATCGAAGAAGCATTTGTAAAAAAGTTAGATAGTCAACAGGGTGGTATTGCAATTATTCTTACCGACATAACGGAGGACAAAGTGAGTTTAGATGAGCGGATAGAAAGTGAAAAGATCTCAAGTATTATGGATCTGGCTGCAGAGGTTGCCCATGAACTAGGAAATCCTCTTAATTCAATTAATATACATCTACAAGTTTTAAAAAGAAAACTTGGGAATCAAGAACCAAATTTTTTGAAATCTAAAAAGTCTTTAGATACTTGTATAAATGAAGTAGAACGACTTGATGGTATAATATCACATTTCTTAAAAGCAATCCGTCCCCAAGAACCAAATTTTAAAAAAATTAATCTTCTTTCGATAATCGAAGAAACAGTACGGTTAAAAAAAGAGGAATTAAGTGCAAAAAAAATAAAAATTTCTATGGAAGCTGGAGTTAGAGAGCCCTTTATTAACGGGGATTCTGAACAATTAAAACAAGTCTTTTTTAATATCATTGGTAATTCAATTGATGCAATAAATGAAGAGTCCGAAATTCGCATATTAAGTGGCCTTGAAGAGAATTTTGTATACATCAAAGTTATTGATCATGGAGCCGGGATCAGTAAAGAAGATTTATCAAAAGTTTTTGAACCCTATTCAACAACGAAAAAGACAGGACACGGGATAGGAATGATGATTGTTCATCGTATTATGCGTGATCATGGAGGTGATATCGGCATAGACAGTAAAACTGGATCAGGCACTATAGTAACTTTAAGATTTCCTAGAAGTACGGTGTGGAAAAAATTATTAGATGTAAGCAAATGAATCCTAATTTATTAATAGTAGATGATGAACAACATACCCGTGAGGGATTGGAACTTGCACTTGAGGATAAATTTGAAATTTTTTTAGCCTCTAATCCAACTGAAGCAAGCAATGTAATGGAAGCTGAAGAATTGGATGTCGTTTTGACTGATCTGAAAATGGGCAATCATTCAGGGATGTCTGTTATTGATATGGCTATCCAACTACCGAATAAGCCTATCTGTATTATGATGACAGCTTATGGTGAAGTAGATGTAGCTGTGGAAGCAATGAAAAGAGGTGCATATGATTTTTTAGCAAAGCCGGTAAATTTAGAGAAATTAGAATTATTAATCAAAAGGGGTATTGATTCCAAGAGGTTAAGGACAGAAAATGCTGAATTACATCAAAGACTTGATAAAAAATTTAATTTTCAAGAAATTCTTGGTCAATCTTCCGCTCTAGAGGAGGTGTTAGAAAAGGTTAAATTGGTGGCTCCTTCTAAAGCTACAGTTTTGCTTGATGGAGAAACGGGAACTGGAAAAGAATTAGTTGCCCAATCTATCCATCAAAACAGTTCAATGTCTCGTGGGCCATTTGTGCCAGTTCACTGTGCCGCACTGCCCGCTAATTTGTTAGAAAGTGAACTTTTTGGTCATGAAAAAGGAGCTTTTACTGGTGCTTCAGAAAAAAGAATTGGCAGGTTCGAATCTGCCAATAAGGGAACTCTTTTTTTAGATGAAATTGGAGAAATAGATCTTTCCACCCAAGTTAAGCTGTTAAGATTTTTAGAAACTAAATCAATAGAACGCTTGGGTAGTCTTAAATCAATCGGCATAGACACTCGGCTTGTTTGTGCAACCAATAAAAACCTCTTTGAAATGACAAAAAAGGGTCAGTTTAGAGAGGATTTATATTATCGATTAAATGTCGTTACCATCAAGCTTCCAGCACTTCGAGAAAGAGAGGATGATATCCTGCTACTATTAGAACATTTTATTTCTCACTTTTCCGAAGAAAATAATTTTCCAATTCCTAATTTAACACCTGAAACAATTAGAATTCTTAACACTTATTCATGGCCGGGCAACATACGAGAACTACGAAATTTTTGCGAAAACCTTGTTGTTTTAAATCGTGGTGGTGAGATCACACCCTATGAATTAGACCCAAGATTTTTCTCTGAGAACGAAATTGAGCCAAAATCGGTAGAAATTCAAAAACCTAGTTTATCTGTTGAAGAGAATGAAAAAAGGCTTCTTAGGAATGCACTGCTCAAATCTGGAGGCAACAGAACTAAAGCGGCCGAAATGATGGGAATTAGCAGAAGAACCCTTCATAGAAAACTTTCCAAGTGGCCGGAATTAGATGTCGGAAAAATCTACGACAAGTAAATGGCTGCTCGGGCTGGATTCGAACCAGCGACCAAGTGATTAACAGTCACCTGCTCTGCCACTGAGCTACCGAGCAAATTTCGAT
>NZKY01000061.1 GCA_002694035.1 Opitutia bacterium | reverse complement strand
CCGGCAGGTGGTCTTTCAAAATAAACTCCGAGTGTATCCGCCCCTGCAGAAAACGCCGCAGATATACGGGAGGCTAAGCCGTACCCGGTGGATGAACCAATAACAAGAACACGCTTTGGCTTTTTTTCGGGAGCCAAGGAAATCGATTTTGCAAATTCAGCCTGTTCACGAACATTTTCGTAGCAACCCGTTGGGTGTGAGGTGATACAGACAAAGCCTTTAATTCTTGGTTTTATAATCATTGATAAGAAATTGGGTTATTGAGGAATGATGTGTTTACATATCATTGAATCATCATTAGTAGAAGATCAACATTTCTTATTTTCATGGCGGCCAAACATTCAGGATTTAAAAAGCTCACTTCTTTCCACGAAAGAAAATTGGTGGCTAACTTTCTTGAAATGCCCATGGGGGAAGACATTACCAAATTCCGCGAGCCATTAAGTATGAAGGAATTGATTGAAAAAACATGGGAGAATTGGGGATTGGGAGACGAAAAAACTCCCGAAGAATCAATTTCAGAAAATTGGCAAAAACTGGTCGGTAAAAAACTATACATGAAATGTGCACCTGAAAGGCTTCATCCCTCAAGTGGTATTCTTTTTATCCGAACATCAAGCGGTCCGGTCCGACAGGAATTGTCTTTTCAAAAAAAAGGAATCCTCGAGAAAATAAAAAAGTTGGAAGGCTGTTCAGAAATTAAAGACCTAAAATTTAATTGAGCTGGAAGAGCAAAACTTATTCGTGCAGATAGGTCTTCTCACGATACTTCATCGCGACTGGAATATATATAATTGCAGTCACAAGCATCGCTCCGGCAAAAAATAAATAATAATCGGGTCCTTCCAGTTTACTTGAGCCATCATCATTCAAAATAAAAATATTTACCAGACTGGTAAATAAATTACCCAATGCAACGGATGCCATGAAGAGTCCAAAAACAAGTGACTTCATTGTTTTGGGTGCTTGCGTGTATGAAAATTCCAGACAAGTGACAGAAATCATTACCTCTGCTGAAGTAAGTAATAAATAAGAAAGCAATTGCCACTCGATTCCAGGAGTTTCCCCCAATCCAATGCGATACTCTATCCATGCGGGAATGAGGAAAGACGGGACGACCAGAAAAAAACCAATTCCAATTTTCCTTAACGGCGTGAGTGGGAAAAAACGGTTAATCGCAGGATATAATCCCCATGAAAAAAGAGGGATTAAAATAAGGATTAAGGCTGGATTCACAGCCTGAATTTGAGAAGACAACCACTCGACTCCCAAAAAATTCCGGTCCATTTGTTCAGCCTGAAAGACCCACTTTGATGCAGTCTGATCAAATAGAGCCCAGAACATGGCAACCATGATATAAATGACCATCAGCTTACCCAATGTTTTTAGCCCAAGTGCGGAAAAGGTTTCGCGAATGAATTCAGAACCCCTTGCCGGGATGTGAGCAAAGTCATTACGACCGGCCCAGAAGACAATCGTTGCAATAAGCATAAGTAAACCAGGTACTCCGAAGGCAACACTTGGTCCGTAATTTTCAAGAAGCCAGGGAGTTAACAAGGTGGAGGCAAATGCACCCAGATTTATGGAGAGGTAAAACCAGCCATAAACCTTTTCAAGCAAACCACTATTCTCACGACCAAACTGATCACCAACATGAGCGGAAACACAGCCCTTGATTCCACCGGCTCCAAGAGCAATCAAGCTCAGACCAATTATTAATCCCGTACGAGTTTCATCCAATGCAAGGGATAAATGTCCAAGACAGTAAACAATTGATAAATAAATAATGGTTTTATATTTGCCCCAAAATGCATCTGCCAAAAAAGAACCGAGCAAAGGAGTAAAATACACAGCTGTTACGAAGGTATGAACCCAGACTGTTGCTTGCCCTTCGGACATATGATCCATATTACCCGACTCATCCAAAAGAAATTGAGTCATGAAAATAGCTAAAATCGTTTTCATTCCGTAAAAGGAAAAACGTTCAGCCGCTTCGTTTCCTATGATGTAAGGTATTCCAGAGGGCAATCCGGACGTTTTTTGTGGTGCATCACGATATGAATTCATAATTAATTTTGTTCCAATCGATCTTTTTGCTTTCTCCGGATCGCCTCTTCTTCCAATTCGTCCATCAATTGAGTTTTTTCCTCTTCAATCTTCCTTAATTCTTCATTCAACTTTTTTTTAGGCAAAATAAAAAAACGGTGAAATAAAAATGCACCGTTTATCAAAAAGCCAAGAATTCCAAAAGATACGATTGTAAAAATGGAATAATACCAAAAAACATTTCCTAAAAGTGGGATAAGTACAATACCCAAAAAAAGAAACAGATTAATTAAATAAAGAAAGTTTTTTTTAAATATGAAATGATTCATCCTTCGGAATCATCTTTTAAAATTATCTCATGAAGTCCAACACTTATGAGATAAATTCTTGCCAAGGCTTCAACTTTTTCTTCAAATTCCACGATGCGATTATTTCAGTCACTTTTAATTCTGTGCTTTCTTTTATTTCAGTCATGTGAAGTTTTGGATGATAAGCCTGAAGCACTTGAAGATAATAAAAGTGCAGAAGTAAAACCGGAAAAACCTATCGAGATTACAAAAGTAACACCACCTAAGAAGGAAGAGACAGAACCTGAACCCAAGAAGCCTGTGGTGGTTGTTCAAAAACCAACTCCTGATAAAAAGCCAAAACCCGCAAAACCTGAAAAAGCAGGTTTTACTGCAGAATTACTTGCCGCAGTAAAAAACTGGAATGCAATTCCAAGGTCTGTTTTCCCCCTTCGTGCCGTC
This sequence comes from Opitutia bacterium, assembly GCA_002694035.1. Lineage (GTDB taxonomy): Bacteria > Verrucomicrobiota > Verrucomicrobiia > Opitutales > Seribacteraceae > Seribacter. The sequence continues at coordinate 33,063 of NZKY01000061.1, read as the reverse complement.
ACCATTCAAAAAGACATAAAATTTAATATCTATTCACAGTCTGGTCAGCCAATTGGCTCATCAATGCTACCTGCCGGAAGAGAAGTTGTTGCGATTGGACATAAAGGAAGCACGCTTATTGTATCCCCCTCCAACAAAGGAACCATGCGGGGATCGATCGCGATGGATGATACTGATTTCAAAGAAGGTGTGGCTTATCTTTTCGAACTTCGTAAAAGACAAAGAGCNGCTTATGCTGAGATGAAAGCGAAGCAATCGCANGCAGTTGNNNTAAATANAACNCCAAAAGCTACACCCAATTCCGCTCCTAAAACNAAGGTAAATGAAAGAAAAACTAGTACTCCTCTCTTTGAGGATNTACCTTCTCCNGGAGATTTTGGTCATGGAAAATTTTGCATTTGTTCGGATTGCCGAACAAAAAGACTCGCTCAAACTGGATCAATGAAGTAGGAGGAAATTATGGCGTTTGGATCAACTAAAAAGAAAAAGAAAAAAGAAATTGAAATTGGGGATTATGTCCGTGAAACAGTTTCTTCAAAAGGCAAGAAGAGATGTGGAGAAGTCCTCATGATCTTACAGGATAACCCTGGTGATCCCACCCTCGAATGTGTGGAAGTTCATCCTGACGAATTAACTCCATTGGTTAAAGGTTCTGATGGAATGAAGACTTTTAAGACTAAAAGATCAAAACTTAAACATTATACACCCCGAAAACAACTTTTCAGCAAAAAGACATTTGAGAAAGGAGATGTGATCAGGCACAAGNGAGGAAGTACTATTCGTTATGGCAGAATCGTATGTTTTGTACATCCTGATGGTTTGTATTCNACTTCGCATGAAGAAGGCTACAATGGAAAAGATCTTCTCGAATGTGTTGAAATTGATAAAAAGCCAGGACTTTTGCAAATAATTGGACCCGATGGAGAACCCAAACGATTTGAGGCTCAAGGAAAAGACTGCAAGATTATGAAAGTTATTACCGTGGACTCTAAGGGAGAAGAGACCACTATGCACAAACTTGATATTCCGGATGAGGAAGAGTTCTGATAATTATTTNCTAAAATAATTATCTATATCGAATTTACGCACTCTAACAGTCTTACTTTTTTTTGCTTTGTATACGGGGAGTAAAAGTCTATCCCTGATACTTTCCTTCGTTTCAAAAGAAAAAGCAATTTCATCTCTACTCCAGCGTGCAAAACACCACTTTGCACGATAACCCTGCAAAATGTAAGAGACTGCTTCCGCCCGATTTAAATAGTATTCACCCTTGATTTTTAGAACCACTTTCTAACAACGGGTTAGAAATATCTATGATCCCTATTTGCTGATAAAGGGTAAAAGTTTTCTAAGAATCGTAATCTCCTTTTTTGATTTTNTGGCATGTCGCAGCTGAAACTTCTGCCTTATCTGCCGCAGNNTNTAGTGTAAGACCTTGAGATAATAATTCTTTTACTTCCGCAACCTTTTCTGCAGATATTCGAGCNCTTTTTCCCTTTATACCAAACCTATTGTAAAAATTTGCTTTTGCTATGGGGGGTAATCCATTCACATAACATTCCAAGTAATCAACAACCCCCCTGAAAACTTTTCGACCATCATCACGTTTGTGTTTAGTGTGATCATCTTTTATCAAGTNGTAGTATTTACTCATATCCTCNTTGACTGCTTGCTTNGANGAAATGAGTTTTTCTAATNTTCTTTGTTGAGCTTTAAGTTCTTTTAAACTGGCATTTTCATCAATATTCATAAGTAAAAAAAATTATAATATATATAAAAAAAAATATGGNACAGATATTTTGTAAAGCAATTTTTAAAGTATCAGCGAACGGTCCAAACTACGATATTGAATAGCTTCCAATAAATGATTCATTTGTATATTTTCTGATTGTTCTAAATCAGCTATTGTTCGGGAAACTTTTAGAATTTTATCATAAGCTCTTGCAGATAGAGAAAGTTCATTCATGGCACGCTTTAAAATAGATGCTTCTTCCTGCCCAATTTTACAGTACTTCTGTATGGTTTGATTNGAAATATTGGCATTATACCCGTTATCANCATTGTTATATCTTTTAGTCTGAATTTCTCTACATGTTAAAACTCTTTCAGCAATAGACTTGGAAGACTCATTCTTTTCCTCACTTTGTANNTCATCAATTTGAACAGCCGGGGCTTCAACATGAATATCAATTCGGTCTAAGAGTGGACCGCTCACCCTTGATCGATAGCGTTGAATTTGAGGCATCGAACATCTACAATCATTTGACGNATCACCAAGATAACCGCAAGGACAGGGATTCATCGCAGCAACCAGCATAAATCGGCTAGGCAGGGTTATTTTACCGGCGCTTCTTGAAATAGTTACCTCACCNTCTTCCAANGGTTGTCTCATTACCTCCAAGGCAGATCTTTTAAACTCAGGCAACTCGTCGAGAAAAAGAATTCCATTGTGAGCAAGGGAAATTTCACCAGGTCCGGGAATGGTTCCACCTCCAAGCAATCCCACATCACTAATAGTATGATGAGGTGAACGAACTGGTCTTCTAAAAAATTCATTGTTGGCTAAAACAGAATTTCCCGCAGCTGAATGAACATTTAAAATTTCCAGAAATTCATCGGTGCTTGGTGGAGGTAAAATTGATGGGATTCTTTTTGCNATCATTGACTTACCCGAACCAGGTGGACCAATCATCAATAAATTATGTNCNNNAGCTACAGCTACTTCAACGGCTCTACGAACATTTGCCTGCCCTTTGACCTCAGAAAAATCAAGATCATTCGATTGGCTATTTGAAGTATAATTCAAGTTTTGTTTAGAGGTAAGAGGCACAGGAGTTCTCTCTCCTCTAAAAAATGCAACCGCTTCGGCTAGAGAACTAATTGCAAAGACATCAATATCTTTTAACAAGCATGCCTCTTCGGCCGACGCAGATGGAAGAATAACCCCTTTTTTTCCCTGCTTGCGAGCAAGCATGGCCATGGATAAACCACCCTTCACATATCTTGTCTCTCCAGAAAGAGCTAACTCACCCGCAATCATGTAATCTTTAAGACATCCCTCTGGCAAGTGCCCCATAACTGAAATCAGGCAAAGAGCAATAGGAAGATCAAAAGATGCCCCCTCCTTCCTCAAGTCACCAGGAGCTAAATTTATTGTAACCTTAGTCCTTGGACGAGAATACCCGGTATTAGATAAACTAGATAAAATTCGATCAAGTGACTCTTTTACTGCCGTGTCAGGCAAGCCAACGAGAACGCATTTAGGCTCTCCTTTTTCACCTCCATTTGCTTCAACTGTTACGGAAACAGCTGTAACTCCCTGAAGGGTGGCCGAATTTGTGACTGCCAGCATTAAATAAGTCTCCTAAACCTAATATTTANTCATATTTCGCTCTCTTACTAATTTACTCACTTNCCGAAAATTTGGATGCTCAGAAGTGGTCATAAAACCATATAAAAAACTTTCCATCGGAATAATATGGCAACCAGCATCCTTTAATTTATCGATTGCCACTTTTTCATCCTTNATTCGACGGCTTCCTATACAATCCGATAATATCGTTACCTCGTAGCCTCTTTTCAATGCGTCCAAGGCACTTAAATATATACAAATTGGTGATTCAATACCGGTTAAAATTAAATGAGATAATCCTAGCTTTTCTATCTCTGCTCGAATTGATTGAGATCCAAATATTGAAAAGCTCTTCTTTGGAAAAATTTTGGAGTCAACTAGAGCAGACCTTATGATATTCTCGGTTGAACCAAGCTTTTCAGGAACCTGTTCGGAAACAANAATCGGAATTTCAAAAAGTTTGATTNCACGAATGAGTAGCTCCACACTTTTTAGTAATTCATCCTTATTCGAAATCCCTGACAATAAAGACTCCTGTAAATCGACGACGATGAGTCCAACTCCACTGTTTATATTTTCTTCTTCCATTAACACATGATTTAATTCATTTAGGACAAGTTTTTTATGCTTACAGAAGTTATCAAAATGATGTAACATGATTATCTCAACAGAATTTTCTAATTTACCAAACGAACTTAAGATAATTTGAATAGAATATCTAACAAGAGTCTTATCATAACTATAAGAGTTTCAGTATTTTTAATTCTTTGTCTCGGACTNCTTTCCTGTANCAACAGGGTNAGATCGGATCCATCNAAANTAACTTTACGCCCACGNGTCTTTCTTGAAGGATCTGCACCCATTCCAATTCTCGATGAATATGACTTTTCAAGCGTACAACTGGGTTCGGTAGACAATATTCTTTCGGACGACCCTCTCGANAGAAGATATGCCCTATGGTTTGGACTCGATCGACGAAGTGCGATCAATTTGCAAAAGGAAACTATTCGAAATATCGGAAAAAGATTACATCTTGTCATCGGTGGACAAATTGTCGGAGTTCATCCAATTGAACAGGGNATCACAAATGGAATCCTNCCCTTCGTTTTATCTGAAGCAATNACTGAGGAAAACGCACGTTTGTTATTTACNGAATTAAATGTTTCCNTNATTCACATCAAAGCTGAATTAGCGGAGCAAAAAGGCTGAGAATAATCTNACTTCAGTTATTCATGACGAAAAATTTTAAAAAAATTATCTTCATATTCTCCGGCTTCTTCTTTTTTTTGCACGGAGCACAAATTCCCGAATTTAAACTTTCATGGCCCACACCTAATCCCGCATTTGCGAAGGGNTTAGGTTATTCAACTTTCTTGCAAAAAACGGGACCTGAAAAATCATTCTCTTCAGGNGCATTTGGATGCGTAAGAAATAACGGTTATAAATTTCACGAAGGTTTAGATCTTTATCCGGTGAAAAGAGATAAAAAGGGCAAAGCAATAGACTTAATTTATTCAGCTATGGATGGAGTTGTAAGTCATGTTAATAGTGTCGCTTCATATAGTGCATACGGGAAATACATTGTTATTGAACACACCAGTGTTACCCCTTCTTTATACAGTTTGTATGCTCATTTATATTCTATTGCTGATGGTATCAAAATTGGCACTAAGGTTAAAGTTGCCCAGACGATTGGCCAGATGGGCAATACCTCATCAGGCTATCATATTCCTTTGAGTCGATCTCATCTACATTTTGAAATTGGTTTAAGGCTGACTGATCAATTTCAAAAATGGTACGACAAAAAATCCTTTAGAACAAANAACAGGCATGGAAACTTTAGTGGTTTTAATCTAGTGGGTCTNGACCCCATAGAGTTCTTCGCTTCATACAAACAAAAATCAATCTCCTCNCCTATTGATTTTTTGAACAAATTACCAGTAACCGTNGTNGCNAGAGTCAAGTCNTCTAANGTTCCTGACTTTGCCCTCCGCTATCCATCTTTATGTGANNTGAANAATANGNCTGGGAATAGTTGGGATGTTACTTTTGGTCCCTATGGAATTCCATTAAAAATCGTACGAAGNACTGAAAATCTTACNACCAGACAAAAAGACATTGAAATTTTNAAATTTAACTCTGAAACGCAGAAGAAACCCTGCCGAAGACTTGTTACTCAAAAAGGNTCCATTTACTATCCTTCTGAGCAACTCCAGACTTATATAGAATTACTATTTGGAGTGTAAGGCTGTTTTGAGAATTACATGCTTTATTACTTCGCATGGCTTTGGTCATGCAACTCGCTCTTTTTCTGTTTTATCTGAATTAGCAAAAGATAAAAAAATTCAACTAAATATAATTAGTACATTACCCAAATGGTTCATACACGAGAACCTCAAAGAAACTTCTTACCAAACCCATCATTTTCAGACGGATGTTGGAATGGTACAAGAAACTCCGTTCAAACACAGTCTTGATGATACAAAAGAAAAAATTAATCAGTTCCTTAAATTTAATGATGTTGAACTCAAATCAGTTACTAAAGTTTTAGATAATTATAGATCTGATTGTTTTTTTTGTGACATTTCACCACTCGGTTTATATCTGGGAAGAAAAATGGGAATTCCATCCTGCCTGCTTGAAAACTTTACATGGGACTGGATTTATGAAGGATATGAAAAAAGAGAAAAAGATTTTTCTAGACCTGTTGAAAAATTGAAGGAAATTTATTCCTATGCAAATCTCCATATCCAAACATCACCCGTTTGTAGAAAAAAAAGTGATTTCTATGAGGTAGACCCAATTTTTAGAACACCTAAAAAAGGTGCCGAAGAAATTCATAAACAAATCGGGAATAATTTCAGGAAACCTGTTTTTTTGATTACAACGGGTGGAATTTCACAGGAATATTCTTTTCAAGAAAAAATTAAAAAAGAACAGGATTTTTTCTTCATTCTAACTGGAAATTTTAAAAAAGTAGAAAAGCAGGATAACCTTTGTCTTTTGCCCCATAGAAATAAGTTTCATTTTCCGGACTTGGTAAACTGTGCAGATGGAATAATTGGGAAAGTGGGTTATGGAACTCTAGCTGAAGCATGGGGGAATCAAAAACCATTGATGGGTGTTTTTCGGAAAAATTTTCGAGAATCTGAAGCCTTACTCAACTTTGCACTAAAAAATTTACCCTTATTAGAGATCAGTAATGAGCAATTTCAAACTGGGGAATGGATAAAAAAAATAAAAGAACTTAGGGAAAAAAAGAGCAAACATGATAAGCTCACACCTCAAAACGGAAAAGAACAAACAGTAAAGATTTTAAGAAACTGGATAAAAAATCGATTTAAACTGCCTACTTCTAAAGCGATAGTTTAAGCACTTGCCGCCCCTCCTCCTCCAGGAGTTTTAATTATTAGTCGATCTCCGCAAAAAACAACGGATGCATCAACTGACAAAAGATTCTCTTTCGTTCCGTCTTTTCTGATAATGTACTGTTCTCCACATTTTCCATTCATTCCACCATTCAAGCCACTTGGCGAATTAACCCTATTTTGAGTAAGAAGGCTAATTTGACTTTTTTCATCGAACAAAAATTCTCTCACAATACCATCACCACCATTCCACCTACCACCACCCCCGGAATTCCTTCTTATTGAAAACTTAATTAAACGAATAGGAAAACGGGATTCTAAAATTTCAGGATCTGTGATTGCGGTATTTGTCATGTGCACTTGCACAGCTGAAGTTCCTGATCGTCCAATAACAGCACCAGATCCTCCTCCTATGGTTTCATAGTGACTGAACAATTCGTTCCCAAATGTAACATTGTTCATCGTGCCTTGGGAACCCGCCACTTTTTGAAAAGCAAGAAGAATCAACTCAACTAATTTCTGGCTTATTTCAACATTTCCACCCGCAACACCAGGACATTTTTCGAGGTTTTTTGGAAAGACTGGAGAAAGTAAACTTCCTTTTGGAATAGTAATGCGTACAGGGGACAAAAGTCCCTCGTTCAAAGGCAGATTCACATCAATCAATAATCTCAAACAGTAGGCAACCACGCTGTACACGATGGCTTCATTAGCATTAAGATTATCGGAGCGACATAAAGAAGTTTCCGAAAAGTCAAAATGAGCGATCCCCTTCTTTATTTTTAAAGAAAGAGATAGCTGATCACCATCATCTAACTTTTCAACCGCCCTTAATTCTTTACCATTCAGTTCGTTAAAGAAATTGGATGAATTTCTTTCAGCGGTGAATCTCAAGGCATTCATTTGACTGATTAAAACTTTTTTAGAAAATTGCTTCTCTAAATCAGCCATTGCCAGGATACCCATTCTTAACGAAGCAACTTGAGCAGATAAATCAGCCATATTTTCAAAAAGTTGGCGGGTGGGATAATCAGCTGAGCTTAATAATTCTGAAATTTTATCCATTTGCGAAACGCCTTGCCTAAAAAGGTAAGACGGCGGGATAACGGCACCTTCTTCGGTTAGTTTCTTGCTTCCAGCAGGCATTGAACCTGGCAAAATCCCTCCAATTTCTGCGTGATGAGCACGGTTTGCCAAAAAAGCAAGTATTGAACCATCCTCAGAAAAAACGGGAGCAATTACTGTTATATCTGGTAGGTGTGATCCTCCATAAGCAGGGTGATTAGTGACAATGATATCTCCTTCAGCCATGCTCTGAAAACACTTGATAGATTCCCTGACACATATTCCCAAAGCTCCAAGATGTACTGGAATATGAGGAGCATTCGCCACCAAATTTCCATCGGGATCCAAAAGAGCACACGAAAAATCATGCCGATCTCTTATATTAACTGAAAGGGATGTTCTTTTTAATTGTGCTCCCATTTCTTCTACCATACAGAAAAACCTGCTCATGAATAATTCTTCCATTACGATGGGGTTATTCTTAATTGCACAATCGTTTCTTTTACTGAGCAAGATGCTTCCCATGCTCCCCTTTTCGCCAATCCAACCATCTTCAATTAAAAGCGTGCCAAACTTATCCATCACAATGCACGGTCCCTTCATTTTCTCTCCTTTTTTCAAATCAGAGCGATAGATCATGTTTTTCGAATTAACTTTTTCAAGCGAACCGGATTGTGTGGAAGAAAATTCCTCTTTTTCAGTCTGCTCTTCCTTACAAGCCAGATGTATTCTCAAAGAATAAATTTCTAATTTTTTTGTTGGAGGAAATCCAAAAATTTCTTCGAATTTTATGCGGTATTGCCTTCGGATTTCCGTGACTTTTTGATAATCAATCTCCAGACCATAATCCTGGCCCTTCATACGAACAAAAGCGATTTTCCGAACTAAGACAAAATCATTTTCGAAAACTGAAAATTTTCTTCTTCCGTCCTCAAACAATTCCTTTTCAAATTTCGTAATCCTCTCATTATTAATACCAACTGGAAGAGCTTTTTCGATTACTCTTTCAATTCTTGATAATCCTACACCATACGCACTTAGTAGGCCGGCATCTTCTGGAGAAAGAATTTTTTTTACCCCCAAACGATCTGCTACCCCACAAATATGCTGACCTCCCGCACCGCCATAAGATACCAAAACATGCTCACTTGGATCGTATCCTTCCTCAACAGAGATCTTTCGTATTGCACGAGCCATTGATTCGTTGGCAATTTCAATAAATCCGTTTAATAAATATTCTTTTGCAAATCCTGTTTTCTTAATTAATTGATAAATTCTTTTTTCAGATTCACTTTTGGAAATAGGTGTCGAAAAAAACTTTTCATTAAGACGCCCCAATAGTAAATTTACATCTGTCAAACAAAGGGGACCCCCAAAACCATAACATGCTGGCCCAGGATAGGCTCCGGCGCTTTTAGGACCAACAGAAAGCTTTCCATCATTTATTTCACAAATGGAACCTCCTCCTGCAGCAACAGTTTCAATGTTTAATGAAATACCGGTTAACCTGGCTTCTCCGACCTGAAAAATGGACCGGTAAGAATAATTTGAAGAAAAACGGGATACATCCGTGCTTGTTCCTCCCATATCCAAATTAATAATCCTCTCAAAACCTGCTCTTCGTGCAACCATGGAAGAACCAACAACTCCACCTGCTGGTCCACTTAGCAAGCTATCAATCGCACGATAATCTGCACTTTCAACTAACCCACCTGCACTATTCATTATCAGCAATTGACCATTTTGACCTAGTCCTGCTTGGATATTTTGGAGATAATTTTTGAGAACTGGGTAAAGATATCCCTCTAGAACACTTGCCTCCAAACGAGGCAAAAATTGAATAAAAGAATAAATTTCTGCAGACTCGATTACACCTTCAAAACCAATTTTCCTCAACTCATGCGCAACCCTTTTTTCGTTTTGCTGATTTTTAAATGAATTTATGAAAGAAACCACGGCAATCCTATTTTCAGAAGCCAGAAGTTCTTTCCCTCGAATTCGAACCTTTTTCAAGTCTGGTTCAACCTCGATATTTCCCTCTGCATCAGTTCTTTCCTGAACCTCTACACAAGTACCAGCTAGTGATTTTCTTTTTTGTGGGATTAGATCGAACAAATTTATTCTCGTTTGATCACCAATTTCAAGAAGATCAGAAAAACCCTTTGTGATAAAGAGAACTGGCTTTATGCCTTTTTCCTCTAATAATGCATTTGTACAACGAGTAGTCGCCAAACGCATTCTTACCAAACACTCATCCTGAGTTATTCCTGAATTGGCCAGGATTAAACGCATGCCCAAAAGAGGTGCCTCCAAACCGGAATTTAATTCGACTGTATCCCCTGCCCGAACATCTAAAGGTACATTTCCCTCAACTGAAATTATCTTTTTTGAATTATCCCAATGAGAAACCTTTGTTATTTTTGAACCGCCACCGGACCATTCAAAATTGAAACCGATTGGGAAAGATTGAGGCCAACAACTTTCTTTGGTCAGTAAAAACTTATTATCGGATATTTTTCTTTCAATCTTTGCCGTTAAACTTCCCCTGGATAATACCTTGACCCGTTGAAATCTCCCTCCAACTTCATGACCAATGCAATCCGTGAAAGTTCCTCCTGTATCAATGTAAAAATGCCATTCTTTTTTCATTTTAGAGAATGACTAGAAGGCTGCCCGGTTCTCCAAGATTCAAGATAGCAAATATAATTTTCAGATAATCCCATGTCTCTTGCACCTTGGATCACTCCATCCTGATAATCTTTTGATGGAATGCCATAGTTTCGATTTGTAGACAAATAAACAATGCATTCCTTGTTAATCCTTGATAAGTTATCATGAACCATAATTTTCGCTTTGGTATAAAAGCCCAGATCGACTGCTTCATATGAGTCTAAAGATTTCCAGTGTTCATCTTTTAAAATCCAAAGACCACCCATGACATGTTGCCCTTCGGATTCTTGAATACCTGCATATCCGTCTGAATTAATGTAATATTTCCAACCTTCCAATCTTGCACTGTTTAATAGCTTAGCCCCCGGACAACGCAGGCTCATTTGATCTAAACTCATATTTGACCCGTATGCAAAATATGGATAATCCATTTTTTATTAATACCCGTCGATCTTTGTTCTAGCAAGATGTAAGGATTCGGGCTTGTAAAATCGGTAAAATAATCTTTTATGTATGTAGCGTTAGAGGTCAGCTTAATGCTTGCCTCCTTGATTTTCAGTCCATTGTTCGTCAATTGGCTGGGCGGAACGGATCTTTGGCTAACCCTAGAGTTCGGATTTATAAGTTTAAATCCCACGCTTCAAGAATTATTAAAATAAAATGTCAGAACAAGTTAACAAACAATCAATCATTGAAAATAATCGTTCTCACGATAAGGACACCGGGTCTAGTGAAGTTCAGATCGCACTTCTCTCAGCCAGAATTTCTCATCTTACAGAACACTTAAAAACACACCGAAAAGATTTTCATTCTCGTCGTGGTTTGCTCATGATGGCTGCACGCAGAAGAAAACTTTTAGATTATTTAAAAAGAACAGATTTAAAACGCTATCAAGCAATCATCGAAAAGCTTGAATTGCGGAAATAATTCTTTTCAAATCACTAACAATCTCCTTTGAGGATATCTTACCTCGAGATTTCTTTCCACACAGCTATCTGTCTATATCAGGTATTGAATGTGGGCTTCTAGTTATACAATTCGGTTTAATTAGAAAAAAGAAGATTATAAGAAAAAATAAAGAAGTACGAAAATATGAATCAAAAGCATAATGTCACTGCCGAGAAACTCGGCATTCAAATATCAACTGGTACTCTAGCTGGCTTAGCCAGCGGAGCTGTAACTATATCTCTAGGAGAAACAAATGTATTTGTTTCTGCAACCGCTGCCGCCAACCTGCGCACCGGACAGGATTTTTTCCCGCTAACTGTTGATTACAAAGAAAAATTTACTGCAGCAGGTAAATTTCCCGGCGGTTATTTTAAAAGAGAAGGTAGACCTAGTGAAAAAGAGATTTTGACTTCCCGTCTATGCGACCGTCCACTTCGCCCTCTTTTTCCAAAGGGATTTTTAAATGAAGTTCAGGTAATTGGATATTTATTATCCACTGATCAAGTAAACGAGGCTGATGTACTTATGGTTAATGGAGCATCTGCCGCATTAATGATTTCTGATATCCCATGGAATGGACCCATCGGTTGCCTCAGACTAGGCGAAATCAATGGCGAATTCGTTGTCAATCCAACGAATGAACAAATGTATGATTCCACTTTGGATTTAATCTATGTTGGCAATGAAAATGAAATGATGATGATCGAAGGTTCTGCGGATCAAATGCCTGAAGATAGATTTGTAGAGGCATTGGAATTCGCCCACGAGCAAATCCAAGATATAATCTCAGCTCAAAAACAACTAGCCGAACTTTGCGGGAAAGAGAAAAAAGAATTTGAACTCGTCACCGTTCCTGAGGAGATTCTTTCCGTTTGCCGTGAAATTACAGGCAATCGAATGGAGGACGCAATCTTTGCTGATTCCAAACAAGAAAGACAGGATGCTGTTGATATCATAAAAGAGGAAGCACTTTCTGCATGCGAAGAAAAATTTGGGGAAGAATTAAACCCAGATCATGTAAAAATGGCTTTTGAAATTATACAGGAAGAGGTATATCGGGAAAATATTCTTGTTAAAGGAAAAAGAGCCGATGGTAGACAACCTGCTGATTTAAGGGAAATCTCCTGCGAAACAGGAGTCCTTCCGAGGGTTCATGGCTCTGCAATATTTACCCGTGGTGAAACTCAGTCCCTTGTGATGTCAACATTGGGAACAAGTCGTGATGTCCAGGAATTAGACGGTTTGACCGGAGGACCTACTGCAAAATCTTTTATCCTGCATTATAATTTCCCTCCTTTTTCTGTTGGTGAAGCAGGTCGTTTTGGCTTCACCAGTCGCCGAGAAATGGGACATGGTGCTTTGGCTGAGAGGTCTGTCCTTCCAATACTTCCAGCAGAAGATGATTTTCCTTACGCAATAAGAATTGTTTCAGAAATCATGTCTTCTAATGGATCAACCTCAATGGCTAGTGTTTGCGGTGGATCTCTTGCTCTCATGGATGCAGGAGTACCTATCTCAAAACATGTGGCTGGAATCTCAACTGGTTTGGTTACAGAGACTGACGGAGAAGGAAAAATATCAAAACATGTTGTACTTACGGACATAATCGGAGCAGAAGACCATTTTGGTGATATGGATTTCAAAGTATGTGGAACCCGAGATGGCGTGACTGGTTTTCAGCTCGATCTCAAGATACAGGGTCTTCCCTTTGATATTGCAAAAGAGGCGATACGTCAGGTAACAGAAGCACGCCTAAATATCCTTTCAAAAATGGAAGAATGTATGCCTTCTCACCGCAAAGAACTTCGAGATCATGCACCACGAATTGAGGTCGTACAAATTGATCCTGAAAAAATCGGTGCCTTAATTGGTCCTGGTGGAAAAAATATCCGTCGAATTACTGAAGTTACCGGAGCTAATCTTGACATCGATGAAGATAATAGCGGAAAAATTCGGGTTTACGCGAATGACTCCGAATCCATGAAACGAGCCCTGGACGAAATCGAATTGGTTACCGGTGAAATTGAAGTCGGCAAAACCTATCGGGGGATAGTTCGAGGCGTAAAGGAATTCGGTGCATTTGTCGAATGCCTTCCTGGTAAAGAGGGGCTTTGCCACATTTCTGAACTGGCAGACTTTAGAGTCAACAAAACTGAGGACATTTGTAAATTAGGTGATGAAATCATCGTTAAGTGTATTGGCATTGATGATAAAGGAAGAGTCAAACTAAGCCGTCGAGCAGCCATGGAAGATTCCAAACCGGAAGAGGATTCAGAACAAAATAACAATGAGGAAAATAGTGATTCAGATGAAAATAGTGAAAAAACGCCTTCTTCCTAAAAGTAAAATTTAAACCGCTTNAATAAGGGGGAGGGGCAAAGAGTGCCACTCCCCTTTTTATTATGAATTCTTCAAAACCTTTAGCTCTTGTAACAAATGACGATGGGATTGACTCAAACTTCCTGCATGTTCTTTGCGATGAAGTTTCACAGTATTTTGAAATAATTGTATGTGCACCCGATGGGGAAAGAAGCTGGATTGGACATGCCATTTCTCGTCATCAAAAACTTAAAGCTGTTCCTAAGGAAGGATTTCCTGGACAAGCATATGCACTTAACGGAACTCCAGCTGACTGTGTGAATTTTGCAATTGGGAATCTTTGCCAAAAAGAACCCGATGCAGTGATAAGTGGGATCAATCTTGGTTACAATGTTACACTCCCGATGATTTTATCTTCGGGTACTGTGGGAGCTGCTATGGAAGGATCTCTATTAGGCATCCCATCATTTGCGTGTAGTATGTCTTTACCAGAAAACAACTTTGAAGAAATAAGGATAAATAAAGGATTGGTAAAAGGAAAACTTGCCAAAGCATTAAAATTATCCGCTAAATCATNTGCTAAGTATGCCAGCCAATGGTTCAAAATTTGTACAAATAATTCACTTGAAGTTCATAATCTAAATTTTCCCCACGATTATGCNAAAGAAGATGACCCAATTTTGAGTTTTGCAGGTTTTTTAAGACTTGGAAGTCTATTTGAGAAAGTAAAAGGTAAAGATTACCACCAACTTGTTTACAAACCTGAATGGTTGGATAAACAAGAACCAGAGATCGGATCAGACTTATGGGTCTTGGAACAGGGCAAGCCCAGTGTTTCCCGCCTTTCTTTTGCTGATATTTCAGGAAGAAAACACCTTGAGCCCTAACTTTATATATCACATCTTGTTTTTCTATGCTTCATAAAATATTCCATTGGTTTTATCTGAGGAAAAGGTCCTCTTATGGAAAAAATAATAGGAAGATGGATATTCGTTCAAACGATAGAGATCTAGCTCATTATTATTACGATTTTGGAGGTGAAAGCTCCAATTCTCGCAAATCAAATTGGCTGTTCAGAAAACTAATCAAACTCATGGCTTGGAGTATTTTTATTATCTTTTTAATTTGGTTTGCAAAAGAAAGCTATCATGGGCTCATCATTTACGACTAATTTCTTGATTGAGCTTGATTGAATTCTTGTAATTACTTATAGTTAATGGCTTTTTTAATTGAATATGAATAAGACGCACAAAGGTATAGCCAAAAGATTTAAAGTCACTGGTTCTGGCAAAGTTAAATTCCGCAAACCAAGCAAGCGGCACCTTCGTCGTAAACTTAGCACAAAACAAGTTCGGGCTGGTCGGCAAGACCAAGTTTTGGCCAAAGGAATGGCCAAACGTGTTATCAAAGCCATCTTGTAAAATTGGAGACCATCAGTCATGCCAAGAGCACGCAATGTACCAGCAACTCGTAAACGCCGAAAAAAGGTTTTAAAAAAAGCCAAAGGTTATTTCGGGAATAAATCACGCCTTTTCAGATACGCAAAGGATGCAGTTGACCGAGGGGAAGCATATGCGTACTCGCACCGAAGAAAAAAGAAAACTGANTTTCGCCAGCTCTGGATCGTACGAATTAATGCAGCATGCCGTGCTGAAGGATTGCGCTACGGAGAATTCATTCATGGTCTTAGCAAGGCGAATATTGAGTTGAATCGTAAAGTACTATCCGAACTTGCTATTCACGAACCTGAGTCTTTCAAAGAACTAGTGGCCAAAGCAAAAGCGGCCCTCGAGGCCTGAGGGCCCGAAAATTTGATTAGGCGTGGAGAAAGATCTCCAAGCCATCGTTGAGGGTGCGGCATCCCGACTAAAAACAGTTTCCAGTAGACCGGATTGGGAGTCATTAAAGGCAACTGTTCTTGGTCCCAAAGGAAGCCTAACACAGATCGCAAAAGGAATTGGTCAACTGCCACAAGAAGACAGACCTGTTTTAGGTCAGTTGATTAATAAAACCAAGGGGGAACTTGAAGGGATTTTCAAAAGTTCTCTCATTCAAATTGAGGAAAAACAAAATCTGGAGGCACTTGGCGAAAAGATTGACCCCACTCTCCCTCCCCCATCTAATTTTACTGGTGGAACTCATCCACTAACCAATTCAAGGCGCAAAATTGTTTCAATCTTCAGAAAGATTGGCTTTACTGTTGCGGAGGCAACAGAAGGTGAAACTGAATGGTTTTGCTTCGATGCTCTGAATACTCCAGATGACCATCCAGCAAGAGATGCACAGGATACGCTTTTTCTTAATGAAGAGGCAAGTTGGAATAATATTACAAGAAAAAATGAGGAGGCATATCTTTTAAGAACTCATACTTCTTCAGTACAAATAAGAACTCTGTTTAGGGAAAAGCCACCCATTAGAATTATCGCTCCAGGTAGATGCTTTAGAAGAGATACCGTAGATGCTACACACTCTGCTAATTTTCATCAGACTGAGGGTCTGTTTATTGATAAACAGGTCACC
This sequence comes from Opitutia bacterium, assembly GCA_002694035.1. Classification (GTDB taxonomy): domain Bacteria; phylum Verrucomicrobiota; class Verrucomicrobiia; order Opitutales; family Seribacteraceae; genus Seribacter. Next base: position 16,821 of record NZKY01000061.1, on the reverse strand, counting down.
ATTAAAGATCTTAAAGGAGTACTCGATTTTTTTCTCAAAGAATTATTTGGTAATAAAGTTGAAACGAGGCTACGCCCAAGCTTTTTTCCTTTCACTGAACCAAGTTTTGAAGTTGATCTAAGAGCACCAAATATTGGAAAACTAAGTGATCGATGGATTGAAATTATGGGCTGTGGAATGGTTGATCCAAAAGTCCTTGAATTAGTTGAACTCGATCCATTGGAATGGTCAGGATATGCATTCGGCATCGGTATTGAACGCATTACTATGCTTCTTCATGGCATTGATGATATTAGGCATTTTTACAATAACGACCTTCGATTCCTTAATCAATTTAACCACGGTTCATGAAAATAAGTATTGAATGGCTTAAAGATTATGTCGGATATGAAGGACCGATCCAAGAACTCGTTGATACCTTGCCAATGTTGGGACTTGAGGTAGAAGAAACTACCAATGAAGGAACATCAACGCTTGATCATGTAGTCGTTGGTGAAATTATTTCTAAAGAACCACATCCAGAAGCTGACCGGTTAAGTGTGTGCAAGGTTTCTGTTTCAGAAAAAGAACAAAATAAAAACATCGTTTGTGGTGCGACCAACTTTAATATTGGTGACAGGGTCCCCGTTGCCCTTCCTGGAGCAACTTTACCCGCTGGTTTTAAAATTAAAAAATCAAAACTTCGCGGAGTGACTTCCGAGGGTATGATGTGCAGTGCTAAAGAACTAGAATTGGGAGAAGATGATCAAGGTCTTTTAATTTTCGAAAAAAGACCAAAAGTAGGTACTCCGATTCATGACCTTTTTAGCTCTGAGCCAGTTCTAGAATTAGAAATCACCGCAAATCGAGGCGATTGTCTCAGCCATATTGGTGTTGCAAGAGAAATTGCAGCTTTCTACAACAAAAAACTAACCTTACCCAAATTAAATTTTCATGCAACAAGTGTACAGAAGGTATCCCCCCAAAATTTGATCCATTCTATCACTATCGAATCTGAAAGTTGTCCTTACTATAATATTTATTCTATAAAAGGAGTTAAAATCGGACCAAGTCCAAGCTGGTTGGTTAGCAGGCTGGAAAATGTGGGGGCCCGGTCAATTAATAATATTGTTGATATAACCAACTATGTTTTGTTTGAAACTGGACAACCTCTGCACGCTTTCGATGCCAAAAAAATTAAGGGAAATCGCCTTATCGTTCGACAAGCTAATGAGGATGAAAAAATTATCACACTAGATCAAGTTGAACGTACCCTGAAAAATGATGACATGGTCATCGCTGACCAGGAAAAACCTCTTGTCATCGCAGGTATCATGGGTAGCAAAGAGGCAGAGGTAGATTCTTCAACTATTGATATTTTAATTGAGGCAGCGTGGTTTAAACCAAGCAGTGTCAGAGGGACTGCTCGAAAACTTGGCTTACATTCAGACAGTTCTCAAAGATTCTCGAGGGATGTAGATCCTGAGGGCGTTCAATCCGCGGCTAAAAGAGCCATTGATTTAATCCTAGAGATTGCTGGCGGGGAAGCTTTACCTGAAGTCATTTCAATTGGAGAACCTCCGCGAACTTCACGATCAATTAATATAAGTAAATCCTTTGTTGAAAATCACTGCGGGTTTGAAATTGAATCAGACCAGCTTGTTAACTCTTGGGAAAGACTCGGTTTTTCAGTAGAGGGGAATGACCCATGGCTGGTTAATGTACCTTCATTTAGATCAGAAGTAGATCGGCCTATTGATTTAGTCGAAGAATTTATTCGTATCCATGGCACAGAAGAATTGAATAATTCGCGTATATACTTTCCTGCAAATCATCGTGAAAACGATCTTACCTACGACTTTTGTGAAAAATGCATCAACAATCTGGTCGGACAAGGTTTCCAAGAAGTATATAACTACAGCCTCCGAAATGAAGAGGAAATAAACTCTTGGTTTTCAGATTTTGATTCTGAATTAATAAAGTTAAAGAACCCTTTAACCTCAGATCATACTCACATCCGGCCTTCCCTTTTGCCTGGGCTTCTTGATTGCCTTGCAGCAAATCAAAAAAATCTTAACTCCCTTACTCAGGTTTTCGAAACTGGTCGTGTTTTTCGCCCTGGGCCGAGGGGAAATACTGAATTAATTAGTGTGGCTTTTTCGATCTTGCCAAAAAACAACTTGCGTGAATGGAAAAAAATCGAGCCAGTTAACTTTTTTGACCTTAAACGCATAGTGAATAGACTTTTTCATAGTACTGGAATTAATCTACCAAACCAACCGTGGACGCTATTAGAGAACCAAAGTTCTTGGCAATATGGTCACGCTACGAGTCTGGGAAATGTGCATCAAAATAAGATTCAGATTTCTGCCGGAATAATTAATCTAGAATTATCAAAAGGAAAAGAAATAAAGGGACCAGTCTTAGCTGCTGAGATTCTCATCGATCCAGTTTTTCTCGGGAAAAGAAGAAAGCCTTCTGCCTTTCAAGCATTCTCCTCTTTTCCACCCGCGATCAAAGATTTGTCTCTAGTGGCAGATAGTAAGATACCTGCAGAAGATGTAAGGGCAGAATTGGAATCTATTGCTCGGCAAGTCGTTAAAAATAGTTTCCTCGTCGATTCAGTAACCATATTCGATTTATTTTCTGGTGAGGGATTGCCAGAAGATAAAAAAAGTGTTGCATGCTCAATGAGATTTCGTGCATCTGACAGAACCTTATCAGAAAAAGAAGTAAACAATACCTTTGAGTCGATAGTCAAAAAAATAGAAGCAGATACAGCTTACACACTAAGAACATAAAATGAATGAATCTGAAACAAATTCGATGGATATTGATTATGTCTCAAATCTTGCTCGCATTGAATTAACTGTTGACGAGAAAGAAAAATTTCGCGGACAGCTTGGGGATGTACTCAAGTACTTTCAAAAATTACAAAAAGTAGATGTAGAAGGAGTTGAGCCAACAGCTCACGCATTCCCACGATATAATGTATGGGATGAGGATTCCCCTAAAGAGCCTTACAATATAGATCAGGTAATGATGAATGCTCCCCAATCAAGGAATAATCAGATAGTTGTACCAAAAGTAGTCGAAGATTAGAAATGAGCTCAATTGAAATTGTAGACAATACTGTATCACAACTTTCATTATTATTGTCTGAAAAAAAACTAAGTTCTTTTGAAATCACTCAGGCATTTATTGACCAAACCAATCGAGTAGACGATCGTGTTCATGCTTTTCTTCATTTGGATGAGAAAAATTTTCTAAAACAAGCTGAAGAATCTGATGAACGTAGGAAAAATGGTAAAACTAAAGGTAAGTTGGACGGAATTCCAATAGCGCTTAAAGATGTAATTTCAGTAGAAGGACAACCACTTACTGCAGCCAGTAAAATTTTAGAAAACTACATTTCTCCTTACGACGCAACTGTGACAAGGAAACTAAAAGATGCGGGAGTTATTATTGGAGGGCGTTTAAATTTGGACGAATTTGCAATGGGTTCATCTACTGAAAACTCTGCTTTTGGGCCAACTCATAACCCCTGGAATTTGGACTGCGTACCCGGAGGAAGCAGTGGTGGAAGTTCTGCAGCTGTGGCTGCTCGTGAAGTACCAATCAGTCTGGGATCGGACACTGGGGGTTCAATCAGACAACCAGCCTCTCTGTGTGGAGTAGTAGGAATGAAGCCAACTTATGGAATGGTTTCCCGTTTTGGTCTGGCTGCTTTTGCATCCTCCTTAGATCAAATTGGTCCTTTTGGAAAAACTGTAAAAGATGTCTCTCTTTTACTCGAAATTATTTCGGGGCATGATCCACTTGATTCAACTAGTTTCCCTCGTGAAGTTCCTGCTTATGGTTCGTTAATCGAAGATAAATTGGAACCATCTGTGATTGGTTTGCCAAAAGAATTTTTTGGTGAGGGAATGGATCAAGAAGTAAGAGATTCAGTAGATAAGGTTATCGATTTTTACCGTGAACAGGGTCATAAAATAATAGAGGTTTCTCTGCCAACAACAGAGTTGTCTATTCCTGTTTATTATATGATTGCAACGGCAGAAGCATCATCAAATTTAGCAAGATACGATGGAATTCGTTACACCTCCAGAAGTAAGTATTCTGAAAATGCAATAGATGTTTATGCAAAGAGCAGAGGCGAAGGATTTGGTGAGGAAGTGAAGAGAAGGTGCATCCTCGGAGCTTATGGATTAAGCAGTGGATACTACGATGCATTTTATTTGAGGGCTCAAAAAACAAGAACTTTAATCAGAGAAGATTTCAATCGGGTATTTGATGAAGTAGACACGATTTTAACTCCCACCTCCCCCACTCCTGCCTTCAAATTTGGCGAAAAAAGTGATGATCCTATTTCAATGTACCTAAGCGATATTTATACAATATCAACCAACCTTGCTGGGCTTCCGGCGATTTCAGTTCCTTGTGGCTTTACGAAAAATCGACTTCCCATTGGGATGCAATTAATAGGAAAAGCGTTTCATGAAAGTGAACTTTTATCAATCGCACATGCATACGATAGGGAACATAATTTTGGATGTGAGAGTCCACAACTGGTCTAATTATTCATAAGAACATGAAATACGAAGCAGTAATCGGATTAGAAGTACATGTTCAACTGGATACTAAATCCAAAATGTTTACCCGTGTTCCATGTGGGTTTGGTCGTGAACCTAACTCTCTCACAGACTGTGTTGTGCTTGGACTACCAGGTGCACTTCCTGTAATGAATTACGAAGCGATTGAGAAATCAATCAAAGTCGGTCTTCTTTTAGGCTGTGATATTGCTGAGACTTGTAAGTGGGACCGAAAAAACTACTTTTACCCAGACATGCCGAAAAATTATCAAATTTCCCAATTTGATCAGCCAATTTGTCTGGGAGGTGAAGTAGAAATTGAAATGCCTGGTGAAACTCCTGCAGTCATGGGTAAACATCGAAATGTTCAATTAACAAGAATTCATTTAGAGGAAGATGTTGGTAAACTGACTCATTATGAAAAGGATAGTTTGGTAGATTATAATCGTGCGGGTTCTCCCCTTTTAGAAATTGTGAGTGAACCTGACCTGTTTTCTCCGGAAGAAGTTTTCGCTTATCTTACATCCCTTCGCAATTCTCTAGTTTACGCAGGTATTTCTGCATGCGACATGGAAAAAGGCCAACTGCGATGTGATGCCAATATTAGTGTCCGCCCAGAAGGACAACAGGAATTAGGAACAAAGGTTGAACTGAAAAACTTAAACACTATTTCAGGAGTTAAAAATGGAGTAGAATATGAAATAAAACGACAAATCAGAGCTCTTGAAAAAGGAGAAGAAATCTTCCAGGAAACACGAAGGTGGAACCCTGAGCAGAAATATACTACTCCTATGCGCTCAAAAGAAATGGCTCATGATTACAGGTATTTTCCTGATCCGGATCTAATGCCCGTTAAAATTAATAAGGACTGGGTTGAAAAAATAAAAAAAGAACTCCCCGAAAAACCCTTCGATAAGCAAAGAAGATTTTTTCAGGAAATGAGTTTACCTTATTCCATTACATCTGCTTTATGCCCAGATTTAGCCCTCTGTAACTTTTTTGAAAAGGCAAATAAACTGGCTAACAATCCTCAAAAAATTGCGAATTGGGTCGTCAACGATTTGCAAAGAGAGCTTTCCTCGAAAAAAACAGATGATTTTCAACTTCCTATCGATCAATCTCCTGTTAGTCCACAGAACTTGGCTGAGTTGGTTATGTTGATTGAGAAAGGTTCTATTTCGAACAATGTGGGAAAAGAACTATTTCCAGAAATGTTCAGTACCGGCAAACCACCATCTGAACTGGTTAAAGAAAAAGGCCTTGAAGTTAAGTCTGATCAGGGTGAAATAGATTCAATTTGTACTCAGGCGATTGAAGAAGATCAAGACGCCGCTGAAAAATTCAGAGGAGGAAAAGAAGGTGCAATAAATGCACTTAAAGGTCGGGTAATGAAAGCAACTCGTGGTCAAGCCAATCCTAAGTTAGTTGATCAGACATTAAGACGCCTACTCTCTTAACCTCAAAAATCTCCCCACCCATTAATTGAGACTCAGTCTCAAAAAGAGCTTTATTTTTATTCTAATTAGCTTATGGTTTCCTCATGTACTCTTGGGTATCATCAACTTTTATAATATTGTCTTTGCTTCTTTTTTGGAGACTAAACGCTCAGGTCAAAGAAACTCATCAAATAATTAAAGAATGGGTTCAAACAAAACAGCTTATCTCTAAGGAAAACGCTAACTGGGAAACAGAAAAGATTATCCTGACTGATCTAGATGATTCCTTAACAAAAGAAATAAGTGAACTCGAAAACAAATTAGAATTATTTGAAAAGGAAAATATTGGCGCGACCCAGCAAAGAGCAGATTTAAGCGACAGAAAAGAAAAAACCGAAATAACTTCTCTCCTTTTTTATGATAAAATGAAGAAGGTTGAAACAGAGATTAATAAAATCTCTGGCTTCATTCCAAGTCCCCTTAAAACAAGGCTTTCCCCTTTTTTTGAAAAAATTAATACTCAAAAAGGGAAGAATTACTCACTACGTGATCGGTTGGACGCTGCTGTTTCAATTTTACAAAGCATTCACCTCTTCAATCGTGAAGTACATCTCGAACGGCAGGAATTTAGCTTAGACGAAGGAAAGTCTCGTGAATTCAGAGTTCTTTATTTTGGATTAAGCGTTGCTTATTTCGTTAATGAATCCGAATCAGTTGCCGGTTGGGGACAACCTTCCGAGAAGGGTTGGATTTGGACCAGAAAAGATGGGATAGCAAAAGAAATTTCTTCAGGAGTTGCCATTCTAGAAAATCGGGCATTACCACGTTTTCTAAAATTACCCATACCAATACCAGTTAGTACAGAGCGATGAAAAACTATCTTCTTTTTTTTGGGGCGATTCTGTCTATACCACCGTTTTTTCTTCAAGCTCAGAGCTTAAGTAAAGTTCAAAATGAGGCCAAAAGAGACCTTCAAGCTTCCATTGATGAATTAACTAAAGTAAGAAATTTAATTGAAGAAGAGAAACTTCCTCTTGCTCGAAAAGTCACTGTAAAAGAGGATAAAGCTAAAGAACTCAGAACAAAGCTTGAACACTATCTCCGTCTTAGAGACAATAGAGAAACAAGCCTTCTTCAATTAGAAAAAGAAGTTCTTGAGAATGAAGCTGAACTGGAATTCAGCCTGAATCTACTCAAAGATTATATTACTAGTTGGCATCAGTTTAATCCTTCGGCAGAACAAACATTATGGAAAGACAAACTCTCTAACATTCTGAAAAAACAAAAATCAGCGGATGAAATAGAAAGCTCATTCGAAACCTATTTCAATGCAATGTCTCTCTCCATACAAGCAGTCAAAAATTCATCTGGTGGTTTCACTTTTTCATCGGACGCTATAGTTCCTCCTGAAGGTACCCGCGAGAAAGGCACATTTTGGTCAATCGGTCCAACAATTCTATTTAAAGGTGAAAGTGGAATCGCGGGAATTTTGGAAAAAAATAGCGCTACAGACTATAATCAAGAATTTAATTTATCGCCTGATGCTCTTCTTCAAATTTCTTCAGCCAGACTAACCTCTGTTCCGTCTAGCCTTTCGCAAGAAATAAGTAGAGCACTTGATAAAAAAGATCAGGTTGGAGAATTGGCCACAGTACCTCTGGATCCAACATTAGGAAAGGCTCTAATTATGGAGAAAGGGAAAATGAATACATTAGAGGAGTTAAAAAAAGGAGGGATATGGATTTATCCAATAATGTTTTTTGCCGTTTTATCTATATGCATTGCAGGTTTTAAAGCCTTTCAGATTGTTCAAGTAAAACTTCCTCAAGGTGCTGCTTCTTTCGAAGAGCAATACCACGGTCCGTTCGAATTACTTAGAAAAACTGCTATTGGGTACAAGGGAAAAAATCCAGAAATCCTTGAAGAAATCCTTTATGAAACTATTATCGACATTCAAGTTAAACTTGAAAAAGCTCTCCCATTAATTGCTGTTACTGCAGCAACAGCTCCTCTACTTGGACTATTGGGAACTGTGACCGGCATGATAGATGTTTTTCGACAGATCACCAATTTTTCCAATCCAGAAAATAGTGAACTTGCCAGAGGAATTTCTGAAGCTCTGGTTACCACAAAATTTGGTTTGGTAACTGCAATTCCATCTCTCATTGTTCATGCTCTACTCACCAGAAGATTACAGGGAATCATTTCAAAACTTGAAGGCTTTTCTTCAAGATTAGTTCGTTTAAAACAGGAGACCCCTGACTCTACAGATTAATTTCATGAATTTCCTTTTTGAAATTTGGAATGAAGCAATTTTTTTGTGGGAAAAAGGTGGAATTTTAATGCCTGCAATTGGAATTCTTTCTCTTTACACATATTTCGTAGCCTTTGATTTATGGTTTCGGCTACGAACTATCTTACCTAAGGATATTCAATCATTCCCAAGAGAAAAATGGGCAGCTTTTCAAGGAGGTGGTAAGATTAATCGAATCATGCATTACTGTATTGGAAATCATAATAATTCGAAAGAGACTCGAAAAAAATTCCAGCAAGTCCGGAAAGCTGACAGCTCCTACCTATCCCGTCGACTTCGTTTCCTTCTTGTACTTGCAGCAGCTGCCCCACTAATTGGTCTGTTGGGAACCGTTAGCGGAATGCTCCGTACATTTGACGGACTGAGTATGCAGGACGGCTATAAAATGGACCTCGTTGCAAGTGGTATTTCAGAAGCTTTAGTGACAACTCAGGCAGGTTTGCTCGTCGCTATACCCGCGTTAGCATTTTCTCATTTATTAAACAGAAAAAGAAAAGATTGGCTACATTGCATCAATCGTCTAGAGAGCATTTCTCTTCGACAGATCAGAACAAATTCTACGAACTAATGAAACTCCGCAGAAATTTTGGTCAAGAGAATGAAACAGGAGACATCAATGTGTCCCCTCTTATTGATGTAGTTTTTATTCTCTTAATTTTCTTCATCGTTTCTGCTACCTTTGTAACTTTACCTGGAATTCAAGTAAACCGCCCTAAAGTTAGAACCTCGACCGCACTCGAAAAAAACTCAGTTCTTTTTGCTCTATCAGAAAAAAACCAGATTCATTATTCCGGAAAAGCCATTCCATTATCTGATGTCCCCAAATTAATCGGGATGGCTAACAAAAAGAACCAAAAACCGGTAATTATACAAGTGGATAGATGGGCAGATGCTGCTTATCTGGCCAAGCTCATTAATGCTGCTAAAAAAGTATCCACTTCAGTTTCAATTGCCACACGGAAGAATAAATGAAAAAAGGCCACTTATATTCAAAAGGTGAGAATACAGAAATTAATGTTTCTCCCCTTATTGATATGGTCTTCATTCTACTCATCTTTTTTATTGTCGCTACATCCTTTGTAAATGAAGTGGGAATACATTCAGACTACAAAGACTCTGAAATCCTTTCAGACTCCGTCAATCCTCCCATAAGAATAACATTGCCCGCCACCGGACAGATTATCATTAATGGCAATCGAGTTGGTCTTGAGGGTGTTGCTCCCAAAATTAGGAATGCCTTCTCATCAAATGCCCCTCCTTCAGTTATCGTTCAGGTAGAGAAAGGTGCGAAAGCTGGATTAGCTACTCAAGTTATGGATCAAGCTTTAGTTGCGGGTGCAAAAGCAGTAAAACTTGCCGAAATTAGAAAATGAAGCAGGAAAGCTCAAATGAATGGATTCCGGGTATCGAATCCGAAACAAACGGTAAAACAAAAAATACAAGTTTTTGGATATCCGCTATTGTTTCAGGTTGTTTGTTCCTCCTTCTCCCCTTATCTGAATTCATCAAAGAAGAGCAATGGGTTGTCAGAGAAGTAGAACCAGCAATTATTGAAACGCCTCCTCCTCCCAAGACAAAACTTGAACAAAAACTTGAAAATAATTTAGAGAATCTACCCTCACCCAAACCTATCGAAACTCCAAATACCCCGCTAAAAGTTGAAGCTCTTTCTGCGAATTTAGATGTAAGCCCAGGCGATTTTAAAGCCCAATTTTCATTAAACCAGTTCAATCCTGTTAAAAATAATTTCGAAGGTGAACTCGTATTCTCGCTTCATGAATTAGACAGAAATCCAAATGTCTTAAAGAGAGGAATACTCCGTTATCCAACACACCTGAAAAAAAAGGGAGTTGAAGGAGAAGTTAAACTACTCGTTCAAATAAATGAAAAAGGTTCGGTCGAGGTTCTTGAAATTGTTTCTTACACCCACCCAGACTTTATTGAACCATCGAAAAAAGCGGCTGAAAGTTCTACCTATGAAGCACCCAAAAGAAATGGAGAACCTGTAAAAGTGCAGTTTTATTTACCCGTTAGATATTCACTTCTAAATTAATGAAAACGATTTCCTGCTTACTATTTATCTGCTCCACATTTTCTATTCTTGGAAATGCACCTTCCTATGAATTGACTAAAGATTTCTGGAACAATCCAAATTTCGTTAGAAGTTTTATGGGGGACTATGGCTTCCGCACAGAGGTTGAACCAAGGATCAGCAAGAACGAGCAGCTTATACTTCGTGAAGTTATTGCCAAATCAGAAAATCAATTGGATGATGCTATTTTATATTTGGAAGATAAAATTGATAATAAATCAAGTGCTGCCCTAGATTTCGCTCTGGCTACGATGTATTATCAAAGGGGTCGTCTAACTATGTCTTCCCAATCCTATCAAAATGCGATAGAAAAATTTCCTTCTTTTCTGCGAGCTTACAAAAATTTGGGATTCGTTAAGCTTAACCTAAACCAATTCGATGACGCAGCCCACAAACTTTCCCGCTCCATTAGTCTCGGAGAATCCGACGGTGTAACCTACATTGCACTTGGTTACTGTTATTACACATTGCAAAAGTTTATATCGGCTGAGAATGCATACCGTATGGGGATATTACTTTTTCCAGAAAGCAAGGATGCAACAAACGGATTGGTTAATTGCCTGATTGCTACGGAACGCTTTCATGAAGCTCTGGCTCTACTGGATGAATTGCTGATAAAAGATCCCGAAAATATATTTAGTCATCGTGCCCGAGCTGCAACCCTTCAAGGCTTAAATAGAGAAAAAGAGGCGACTGTTGCACTTGAAACTCTAAAACGCATGGGCAATCTTAATTCGGAAGATTTAATAAGACTAGGGGATTTATATCATAATTTAGAACTCTATGAAATGTCCTTTGAGAACTATAAAAAGGCAATCAAGCAAAATAAAGTTCTTCCTATCTCTCGATATATTCGAGTAGCTAGTACACTTATCAAAAGAGGATCTTTTGAGGAATGCTTTTTCTATCTCGAAAAAATCGAAAATGAATTCAAATCATCCTTTTCTTCGGAAAATGAGAAATCTGTACTTCTGCTCAAAGCTGAAGTATTAAAAGCAACCGGAAAACCTTTGCAATCTATAGAAATCCTTCGCACTTTAGTCGAGAAATATCCACTTGCAGGAAAAGCACTCATTATGCTTGGTCAAAATGCATGGAAACAAAAAGATTTCGTATTAGCAGATCTTTATTTCGAAAGAGCCGCAAAGATTCCTGAATTCGAGACTCAGGCTCTCATCGAGCATAGCAGAATGCTTGTTGACAGCAGAGATTTTGAAAAAGCGGTTAGACTTCTTGAAAAAGCTCAGGCAATTGAGCCACAAGCTCGAGTAGAGAAATATCTACAATCCATTCGGAATCTTTTACTCTCATCAAGAGTACGCCTTTAAAGACACCCAAAAATCTTGCAACGCATCATCATATCATGATATGTTGATATGTTTATGGATTTAGGCACGTCAATTTCAGAATTTTTCGGAAGAAAAAAAACTATTTTTTCATTAGAGTTTTTCCCTCCCAAAAATGAAACTGGGGGAGAAAAAATGCTCAATACCGCAAAGTTATTAAAGCCTTACAAACCAGATTTTGTATCGATTACCTACGGAGCCGGCGGGGGGACACGTAAAACAACTCTTCACTATGCACGGATTTTAAAGCAGGAATTTGGTTTCGAAGTTATGCCTCACCTAACCTGTGTGGGACACACTGTGAAAGAGCTACTTGAGATCCTAGACGAATTTTCAAATGAAGGGTTTTGCAATATCATGGCCCTAAGAGGTGATCCTCCAAAAGGTGAAACTTCTTTTAAACCAATTACAGGTGGTCTCACTTATGCGTCCGAATTAGTTTCATTAATTAGAAAACATTACCCACATTTTGGTATTGGAGTTGCCGGTTACCCGGAAAAACACCCCGAGTCTTTAGACAAAAAAAGTGACTTAACTCATCTAAAGCATAAAGTTGATGCAGGTGCGGATTTTATAACTACTCAGTTATTTTTTGAAAACGAAGCTTATTTTCGTTTCGCTAATGAGTGTAAAAAAGAAAAAATATCTGTTCCTATTTTGCCAGGCTTACTACCCGTATTATCTCACGGACAAGTTCAAAGATTTTGTAAAATGTGTGAGGCATCGCTTCCTAATGAACTTGAAAGTAAGTTGCTTGAAGTTGACGAAAAAAGTCAACCTACGGTTGGTACACAATGGACGAATGAACAAGTAAAAGAACTACTTCAAAAAGGATCTCCCGGCTTTCATCTTTATGCCCTAAATCAGGCTACAGCCAGTCTTGAAATTTTGAGAGGACTTGGGAATTAAAGGCCCGACACCTCTTCGATAACCGCCTCTTTTTTTAAACCGTCTAGAAAACTGTCAAAGGCAGCATCCTTTCTTTTTTCACCTAGGTATTCCACAATTTTTTCTTTCACTTCCTCAAAGGAAGTTATCTGTGGATCTTTTCTTTCATGGAGTAAAATAAGATGCCAACCAAATTGAGTTTTTACCGGATTGCTTATTTCACCAGGTTTTAGAGCAAAAGCAGCTTTCTCAAAAGATGGAACCATTCGGCCTTTTCCAAAAGTACCTAGATGCCCGTCATTCACTCCGTCATCAGACTCTTTTTTGATAAGATTTAAAAAATCTTCTCCATTATCCAGTAACTTTTTGATTTCGATAATTTTTTGCTCAGCTTGAACCATTTCATTTTCAGATTCTGCTTTTTTGAGGATGTGTGATGCGGTAATTGTAGTTTCTGACTCAAACAAATCAGGACGAGCATCATAGTAATTTCTTGCATCCTCTAAGGTTACTTCATCTGCTTTTGATTCTTCTTCCAATAAACGATTGAATTTGATTTTGCTTATTATTTCTTTCCTTAAGTCATCTTGAGTCTTAATGATTGGGTGCTTCCCCTTGGAAAAAGCCTTCTTACCCCCATTTTGACTAATCCATTCTTTCATTCCTAACTTAATTTCTTCAGGATCCACTTTATAGTCACGCTTTTGACTTTCCTGCGCCATCAAAGCCTGATCGATCATACGATCTTTGGCTAAGTCCATAGCAGCTAATTGAATAACCTCTCTTGGCTTTCCCGGCATTGATTTAGCAACTTGTTCAAAAAAAGACTGAGCTTGCCTTTCCACTGCCCAGTCAGGAATAAATTGATCATTGATTTTTAAAGCCATGGTTTCATATTTAGCTTTAATCTTACCAAAGAACAACAGCGAAGATAAATCCTTTTCTCAATTCAGTCTCAATAAAGTTGACCTGTTATTGTAAAAGAAATAGACGATATATACTTAATGAAAATTTCTGACCAAGAGACATGGGAAAGCTTTTCTGACTTCCTCGCAAGTAAGGGTTTAAGAGTTACGGGACAAAGAAAGGGCGTTATGGAAGCCCTCTTTCGCCAAACTGGTCACTTTACGGCAGACCAGTTATTAAAGGACGCACAAAATCTGGATGATACTGTATCCAGAGCAACTGTTTACAGAAATTTACCGCTACTTGTTGAAAGCGGAATCATCCGAAAGATTGACATTGGTCATGATAATAAATTCTACGCTTTAAATGGCAGATCAGAGACTTTTAAAGCTCAGGTCATTTGCTCAGATTGTAAAAAGATATTTGATATTGATGCACCATTTATGGAATGGTACGGAAAAACTGTTTCTGAAAAACTTGGTCTTGATGTAAAAGACCAGCGCCTTCAGGTCCATGCAGAATGCCCTGAGTATAAGAACAATGGAACCTGTGAGAAAAAAGCTTTAAAGTGATAACAAAAAATACTGTAACAAAATCTTTTGATCTGCAAGTTTTCAAACAAGCAAAAAATCCCGTAGAATTATCATTCGAACAAAATGAGATTTTAAAAATCAAAAAAGAAAAGAACGCTGTTATACTTTGTCATAATTACCAAATTGAACCAATCCAACAAGTGGCTGATTATATCGGCGACTCCCTAGGTCTTGCCAGGCAAGCTTCTGAGACAAATGCGGATATAATTGTATTTTGTGGAGTTCATTTCATGGCAGAGACTGCCAAAATTTTAAACCCGGAGAAAAAGGTACTGTTACCAGATTTGGATGCAGGTTGCTCTCTTTCTGATTCTTGCCCAGCCACGCAGCTCTCCACATATAAAGCCCAAAATCCAGAAACATATGTAGTCGCCTATGTCAATTGTTCAGCCGAAGTTAAGGCTCTTAGTGATGTAATTTGTACAAGTGGAAATGCTGTTCAAATCGTTGAAAAGGCTCCCAAAGACAAGGAGATTTTATTTGTACCCGATCAAAATCTAGGTCAATGGGTTATGAATCAGACGGATAGAAAAATGAAGCTTTGGCCGGGAAGCTGTTATGCTCATGTACTTTTCACAAAAGAATCGATTGAAAGATGTCGCTTAGAATATCCGGAAGCCCCTGTTGTTGCTCACCCTGAATGCATAGAATCAGTGCGTGATTCGGCTGATGAAGTTTGTAGTACAGAAAAAATGGTTTCTTTTTGTAAGCAAAATTCGTCAAACACTTTTATCATCCTGACTGAAACAGGTATGATGCATAGGCTTACCCGAGAACTACCAGATAAATCTTTTATAGCTGGTCCCACTGGTAACTGTGCCTGTAATGATTGCAGGTTTATGAAAATGAATACAATTCCTAAATTATTGAATTGCTTAAAAGATGAGCAACCAGAGATTTTCATGGATTCAAAGGTACTTGAGAAAGCCAAATTACCAATCGAACGAATGCTCGATTGGAGTTAATTTTCTCTTTTTTAACTTTTGAAATACCCCAAATTTACAAGGGCTTGTCTTATTGACACTTATTGTGGAAAGTTTGCAAAGAATATGGTTCTTCAAAAGAACCCTTCAATTAAACAAGAACATTATCAAAATTAATCTACTCTACTTTGAAGGCCTTCGAAGAATACTTTGTTTTCCCTCGACCGTTGCCTCCACTTAACATGTCGGGCATTTCTGGGTATGAAACTAGGAAATTATTTTCATCCACAAAATTAAAAACATAGTGGGTCGTTCCTTCTGGAAGAAAACCAAAAAGTTGATTCGCTTTCACTACCGCATTTGATATGTACCATTCTTCTGATTTTTCTCCACCGTTCAGAGTGTAAGCAATCTGACCATTGGTGACATTTGCACCATTCTCTTCAAACTTTGCAGAAACTTTATTTCCTATCCTTTCATGCCCAACAGCTCGACAAACCTTATCCTTATTTTCTAGAGGATGTTTATAATTTGGATTAAAATAAGGGTAAGAAGCATTCATATCCTTAAGTCTCCTTAAGAGTTCTTTTTTCATGACTTTAACTTTTTCAGGCATCTTATCAGCCAAGTTTATAGCTTCCTCAATATCCACTCTTGTTTCCATTTCCCTAATCCTTCTAAATAATCCTTTCTTCACTTCCTTTCTAGTCATTGCAGTATTTTCATAGAGTTGATATAGTTCATACTCTGGTCGGGCGGGAATCCAATTTTTTATAAGTTTCCAACCATTTATCCTAATTGTGGATTGCTGGGCAATCCCGTGAGGAAAGTGCCAAACCATTGAATTTCTTGAGTTCCCGGTTTTATCCTTCACCAAATCAGGATTTCTTGGATACTTATGAAGAAGGACGGAAAGATCTGAACCATCCAATCTTTGTCCTTTTGGCTTTTGGGTAGCAGTCCAACTAAGTATTGTGGGATAGAAATCTAATCCATTTACCATTACATGACTTTCCTGACCTGCTCGGATTGTCGGTCCAGTAATGATAAATGGAACTCTAACACCTCCTTCTTTTGCATTAATTTTCCCTTTATCCAAAGGGAAATTATCGGTTATAATTTCACCTGGTATTCGTTCCATACCCCCATTATCTGAAGTAAAAATAATATAAGTATTATCAAAAAGGGAATGACCGGGACGACGCGGATCAGGAGTCTTTTCCAAAAAAGTAATTATTAGGCCAATATAATGATCTAACATCTCAACCATTGAACAATAGTAGGGATTTTTTTGTCCAGCTAACGGCCAACCAACTGGATCCAATGGATATTCAACACCTAATTTCTTGCAGTATTTCTCAAGTAATTTCTTACATCGGGTTTGTATTGGGGTATGAACTAACCAAGATGAATAATATAAGAAAAAGGGTTTATCTTTATTTTCATTAATAAAATTAAGTGCATCTACTGTTATTTGATCACGTGGAAAGCCATCTTCATCTAACTGATATGGGTCATCCTCTTCCAGAGTTGCAAAACCAGTTAATCGATTTGGACGCATCGCACGGCTAACACCCAAATCATTACTTGTATAATCAAAGCCTTGGTCCTTTGGCTGAGGAAATGCGTTATGATCAATTGCCATATGCCATTTTCCCGTATGCCCCGAAACATATCCGTTTTTTTTCAAAGCTTCTGCAATTGACACATCTGAAAGAGGCATTCGACCGCTATACCAAGGATCCATAACAG
>NZKY01000060.1 GCA_002694035.1 Opitutia bacterium | reverse complement strand
TACACGATTAGTATTATGCTAATCAATTCCTTACAAAATTATCTTATGAGTCTTCTGGGCGCCTTTCAGAATAAACAGTAAAGTTAGGATCTTGTACCATAAGCTTTGAGGAGGGTATGTGCCTTTCTTACCCCAAAGGAAGAGGAAGAGTAAATGCGTAAGCATTTACAATCTGGGAAACTTAAACTCTCTTCATTGACCTTTCATCAAAAACAGGATGAACAAAGATTCAACAGAATTTATCCATGAAGTGCAGAGGCAGTTCAACTGGACTAGTCTGTTGGAACCTATTTATGTAAATAATTTTAGATATATTTTTTGATAAATTGACTCTTATTGGCTGCTTAGGAAACTATTTATATTAAGTCCAGTGTTGTAGGTCTCTACGTGGTTTTTACAATCACCTTATCAGTAGGAATACCTATCTTGAATATCGATATTCTCAATAAACTTGGAGTAACGCTCATCATAATGTTTTCGATAGGGCTTGTTGCTGGATGTACTAAATCTCCAGAAGCTATAGGTTCACTAAAAACAGCAGAAGGAAATTTGGTTCGAAATCATATTTTTAGGGATGGTTCTATAGGAAGGACTTTGATTTGTCCAGCAAATGAAAATCATAAAGCCCAGATTTTGATAAATTCTAAATTTGAGAGCGCATCCTGTGAAGAGGAAGTTTCCAACATTTGCGACCCCTTTGTAACGGAAGTTCTCGATTTTGACTTAGATCTTTCAACCAAAACTGAGACATACTATGTCAGGTGTAAATGAATAATTTGAATATCCACAATTTGAAGATTTCTTTTTGCTTACCCAATCATACAAATTCAGGTCAGCAAACCACATAATTACGGTGCGTTAGGAATTTTGCACAGACTAAAAGGCAGCATAGAGTGGAATTCAATTTTCTTATGGCAAAGGCGCGATCTTGTAACTTCTACCAATTGCAGGAAAAATTTATTGCATTTCTCAAATCACTGAGCGCTGGATCGAAAGGTTGTATGGCGAGTAGAAACTACGTGAGATAACTAAAAGATTGAGTCTGTATTACGTCTAATTCAACTTTCTTCACTGGAGAGGTTTAAGAAATGATATTTTAGCGGATTATTCACCCCACTTGTACTTAACACCTGTCAATTGCAGAACAGAAGTTCATTATTCAAGGCTGACAATCAAGCTACTCAAACTATTTACTATCACACATTAATCGAAGATGTCTTCGAGGCGAAAGTATTAGTTTTANAAAGTAACTATTGTTAAGAAAGTGTACTNGGACTAATTCNATAANTATTTAAATTCTTTNTTTTGCAATNTTTAAAGAGAGAGCTGCATCCAATCAGAAGTTTTATTTTTGCTTGGAATAGATGCGATTAAAGATTTTGTGTATGAATGCTTTGGCTGAAGGATGACATCCTTACAAAGGCCTGACTCCACAATTTCACCCTGATACATTACATTGAGTGTGTCACAAATTTGAAANGCAGTAGTTAAATCATGNGTGATATAAATCACAGTAATACCATATTGGTTCTTAAGTGTTAGTATATTCTCAAGGATACTTGCCCGTAAAGAGGCATCGATCATCGAAACTGGNTCATCAGCTAGNATGACTTGNGGNTTCACCATTAANGCCCGCGCAACCATCAACCTTTGTCTTTGCCCACCACTGAGTTCATGTGGGTAACGTTCCTTCAAATCGTGAAAGTCCAGGCCCACGTCCAGTAATATTGCTTCAATGAAGTCTTCAAAATATTTCTGGTGCGAAATGAGGTTTAGATTTATTGCAGTTTCTTGAAGAAAATGGATAGCTTTATAGAAAGGATTATAGACCCCATAGGGATCCTGGAATATTGGCTGGACTTGAAGTAAGTATTTTTTTCGATTTCTCTTCACATATTGCAATAGTGGTTTTTCATTCAGTAAAACTTCACCAGAGGTTTGTTTAAGTGTTCCTAACAAAATTTGCATCAATGTTGATTTACCACTACCGCTTTGGCCAGCAATACCAATAATTGAAGGTTCAAGGTTATTAAATTCAAAATTGATGTTCTTGAGAGCAAAGTTATGCCTTGCTCCCCAAAGAGATGATTCATAAGACTTAAANACATTCTTGAGCTTAATGGTTATCTTTTTATCTGAAGAAAACTCACTGGCTTTCTTTAGATTGTTAGATCTATTTGTGGCTTTTGGTTCTTCATTAAAACTGGGGACACTCTCTAAAAGAGTTTTGGTGTACCAGTGGGATGCTGAATCTAGAAGTTCCTCAGTTTTTTTTAATTCAACAATTTTCCCATTGTGCATCACAGCTATTCTGTCGGCAAATTGGATAACTAGGCCCAAATCATGACCGATCAGTAAAATCGATGTTCTATATTTTTTTTGTATACTAAATAATGTTGAAATGACCTGTCTTTGAATAATGACATCTAGGGCGCTAGTAGGTTCATCTGCAACTATCAAATTTGGATTGAGTAGAATTGCGCAAGCTATCGAAACCCTTTGTTTCATCCCCCCACTCAACTCATGTGGGTACATGTTAAGNACAGAATGAGGGAGCTGTACCTGATCAANTACTGATCTAATATTTAAGTTGTTTTCATCTTTATTCAATTTTCCATGATCCAAAAGGCCATCCAGTAACTGCTCATTGATTCTTAAAACTGGATTAAGTGAATTCATTGATGCTTGTGTGATCAATGAAAACTCACTCAAGCGCCGTGCTCTTATCTCCTCNTCGCTNAAATCAATCAGACTTAAATTTTTNTGTAAAATCTTACCTGATGTGATCNCACCAGGAGGTTTNAACATCCGTAGAATCGCCATTGCCAGAGTGGTTTTACCGCTGCCAGATTCACCAACAAGCGCTATTTTTTCATTTTCATATATATCCATGCTTACATCATCTACNGCTTTAAAAGCTTTGCCATAACTATTGTATTCAATAGTCAATTTTTCTATTTTTACGAGAGGCTCGGACATACTAGATTAAAGTAAAATTATCTATTTATTATATAAAAGATGTGATTTAGTCTTAAAATCATTGCTGGAATTTAATTTACTTCAAATNCGTTCAATTTAGNCTTTAAACACTAAATTACTAAAATTTGGTTTTGAGGCGCGGGTTTGCCCACTCATCTAAACCCTGCGATATCAAGTACAGTGACACGAAAACAAGGATTATTATCAATATCGGAGGTGACCACCACCACCACCATCCCTGCAGTAAAGATGAGTACCAAATATTCCAATAAATTGTCATTCCCAAAGAATTCGACGAAAATGCCCCNAATCCCAAAGCTTCTATACCAATTGAAGCCAAGATTGCACCAGCCACAGTCATCACAAAATTAGCCATTACATAGGGAAGGAGATTGGGAAGNATTTCCATGAAAATAATTTTCCAAGATGGCAGTCCAGAGAATCTTGACAGGGAAACATAATTTAGTTCCTTCATGACTAANACTTGTGANCTCAATACNCTCGTTGGCCCNAGCCANGAAGTAACCCCAACTATCAATGACAATTGTAAGATTGTCATATCTCCAGGAATTGAAATTGCGAATATTATGAGGACAACTAGTGGTGGGATACTTTGAAAAACGTCAACAATGAACTTAATAATATAGTCAATAATCCCTCCAAAAAATCCTGCCATGAATCCTAGGATTACTCCCAGCAAAATGCCTATACCTCCAGCAACTATACCAATTTGAATTGTTTGAGGAGTTCCTATTACAATTGACGTTAAAACATCTTTACCCATTCTGTCAGTACCCAACCAATGGTCCACGGACGGCGGTTGTGAGGGCCTGAAAGAGAGGGCCTGTGCATGATTGAAATCAACAACTAAATAGAAAGCGAACCAAACTAATGATGAAATTAAAAGAATTCCGAGCCCTAGCACTAACGTAAAATTTCTACTTAAATAATTTATCATTCTTTTTGATCATCACAGATTAGAAATTTTTACTCTTGGGTCAATTAGGGGGTAGATTAAGTCTATCAACAACATTGAAAACGCGATTGAAATTACCAGAATAAAAACCACTCCTTGGATTATGAAATAGTCGAAAGCCTTGATCCCCTGGTACAGAAGAGAGCCAATACCAGGATAGGAAAACACAATTTCAACCAGAATTGCTCCGCTGATGATGTGTGATAATGAAAGTGCAAGTGCAGTGACTTGAGGCAAAATCGCATTCCTTACTCCATAGTTGAAGAAAATTCGTTTAGAGTTCAAGCCCTTAGCTTCAGCCAAGGTCATGTAATCTTCACCTTTGGTCGTAATCATCATTGATCGCATCCCCAAAGCCCAAAATCCACTTTGAGCAAGAATTATCGAGAAAGCTGGTAGAATAGAGTGCTCTAAGACCTCTAAAAAGAATTTCAAACTATTATCTGGAATGGTTGTTGGCCTGAAACCTCCAAATAATGGAAACCAACTTAATTCAAATGCAAATAACCATATCAGAACTAACCCAAGTAAATAAAAGGGGATCGCTGAGAAAACAAACAATATGGGAATGATACTTTCTAAGATTTTTCTCCCGCGTGACCAGGTCAGATATGCACCAACCAGTGATCCGACCAAAAAACTTATCAAAGTCGAAACTGTGAGCAAACCCAAAGTCCAAGGCAATGCCCTGCCAATGAGATCAGCAACTTTCGAAGGATAGAGAGAAATTGAGTAACCGAAATCTAGTTTGAGCGTACTAATTACGTAAGTTAGATATTGATCAGCGAGCGACTTATCTAGTCCAAACTTTTTTCTGTAGCTTTCTATCAACTCACTTTTTTCACCGCCGCCGCCGCCAGACTCAATCTCGAGTTGGACAATTTTTTGCTGAACTGGATCTTGACCTGTCCATCGTGGTAAGAAGAAATTCAGACTTATTGCTGTGATGATTACAATAATAAATAAAAATATTCTTCTAATATAGTAGACAATGTTCATTCAAGGGATCCAATTCAGCAATTTAAATGAGTTAGTTTCTTGCTTTTAGTTTAAATAAAGTATAGGCCATACCAGTGTGTAAATGTAGACCATTCATATATGGATCTGTAGTCATTGTTGGCCAGTTAGTCCAATATTTTTCGCTAATCGCAAATCGATTAAAGAACTCAGTCAATGGAATATCTGGAAGATCTGCTAACCAAATTTGCATTGCTTGTTTTGTGAGTTCAGTGATCTCATTTTCATTAGCGCTGGTGGCAATCTTCTTCACTAACTCATCATACGCACTATTGGAGTAACCCCATCGATTTTGAGAGTTATCCGTTGTGTACATACTGAGAGTCGTATAGATAGAACCAGTCTGGGAGCCGTTATGACCAAAGATACTACAATTGTATTTACCAGAGGTCAGTTGATCGATAGCATCAGGTGGCTCAGAATACGATGATTCGATGCCTGCATTAACCAGTGTTTGCGCAATGACCGGGCCGATATCGCTGAAAATCCCAAATGCAACGATATCA
>NZKY01000008.1 GCA_002694035.1 Opitutia bacterium | reverse complement strand
TTATCTGCCGTCAAGCGCTTCAACGTCAAATATCAGATTTACCAATGAGCAGGGTGAAATTCTGCATCAGGTTGATATGGGTGCGCAGCCGCGCGGTCTGGTTGGNTTCAGCTGGTTGGATATTCCAAGTGAGATTCTGGAGTCAGGCGNCGCTATTCGTGTTGAAGCNTATGCAGACACCGGAAACGGGCTTGAGGCTGTTTCNCCNTCAGTCTTCGCAGATGTATTAGCAGCTACAACTGGCAACGGTCGTGATGGTGTCCAATTGGATGTCCGTGATTACGGAACCATCAGCGCTGCTGAAGTTATTAAGTTTCGTAAGTAAGTATTAGATAAGTAACGGAGTATAGAAGATGTCGTTTTATACAGCTCTGACAGGTTTGAACGGTTCACAGGCTGATATTTCAGCTACTTCCAACAACATTGCCAACGTCGGTACGACGGGCTTTAAACGAAGCCGGGCGGAATTTGGTGATATCTTCGCGACATCNCCATTGCAGAACGCCTCTTCATCGATTGGTTCGGGTACAATTCTTAAAGGGATTAAGCAGCAGTTTACTCAGGGTAACATCGCTTCATCTCTNAACGCGCTTGACCTTGCGATTTCCGGACAAGGTTTCTTCTCATTGAAGCCGTCTCTTACATCAGCCCAGACTGTTTACACACGTAACGGTTCACTGAATGTTAACAATGACAGATACGTTGTTGACTCAGCGGGTCAGTTCTTGCTGGTTTATCCAGTTAACCAGGATGGTTCTGTTACTGCGAAAGATTTGACAAGTGCTGTGCCTTTGCAACTGCCTGTGACTTCAGGTGATCCGCAAGCGACAGCTAATATTTCTCTTGGGGNGAACTTGCCAGCAGATGCAGATGTTGTCACTGAGAAAGATCAATTTTCTGATGGGTATAATTTTAATCCAAATAACCCAGATACTTTTACAAACTCGACATCAATNACAATTTTTGATGATTTGGGTAATCCGACAATTGCTACGATTTATTTTATTAAAACACAGGCAACATCCGCGACTGATCCAACCAACAAATACGACACACGTTTGGTAATTGGCGATACAATNATNAATCCGGATCTNGTNCCNGCNGTNGATGACGCATCCAATCAAATTTTTATTGATAGATTNGGTGCNCAAACNACTTCAGTTCCTGATGATAACTACTTTTTGGANGGTAAAGGTTCTGCGCTTTACAAGCTCGATGATTTACAACAGCAGGTGGATAGTCAGCCAGCCAAAATTCAAAGTGAAACAACAGCTTTTGACTTTGGTGATGAGGGTGACAAACTGGTTGAGATTGTTACTGACCCAATGCAATATAAAGCAACCCGTGAGGCTGGTTCTGCAAATGANGTTTATTGGGGCAAAGACTTCCTNTTATTAAACGTTGATGATGGTGACCAGCCTGTTAGTATTGATATTCGCCCTGGCACATATAATGCTGCTGATCTGGCTAAAGAAGTGGAGCGGGCAATCAACACTGCATATGGTGATGATAAAAAAATTCAAGTTGTTCAAAATGTTGATAACGAGATTAATATTAATTTGAGCAGATTGAATTCNGACGGCACAACATCTAGCTTGAAAGAACTTGCTGGCAGTGCAATTACTGTTGATTTGCTTTCANCATCNTTTGTTACTGATATTGAGAATATTGACCTTTCTGGCGCATCACCAGATTTTACTAAAGANCAGTTCCTTGCGCATACGCAGGCACGGCTGAATACTGCCTTAAATCAATTTATTGTTTCCACTGGTGATGTAATTGACACCACTAATCAAAGTGCTTTTAATTTTGGTAATACTGGACAATTATTTGCCCGATCAGAAGGTGCACAAATAACNAATATTCTTGAGCAAACACAGATATTTAATCTCACACATAACACACTTGATAGTTATGTTGATGCTGGAAATCCTGGNGCAGCAACTGCTAATAGTAANTTTCTGGTTTATTCTTTCTACGGAGAACGTCCTTCCCTTAACGTTTATGATGATAAAAAAGTTGTTAACGCTGATGCGGACGGAAATACCATAAAGTATGACGCTACACAAAATACGCTAACAGTTAACCTTGCGAATACTTCAGGGCTAGTAGCAGGTGAAACAGTTCAAATTGCAGGTGAATTTACAGAAGCTAATGCATCNTTCTTAAATGGTCGTTCGTTCCAAATATCCAACGTCACAGCAAATACGTCGATCACAATTAATACCACTGGACTTGGTTTACCTGATACAGGCTTTAATATTGCAAGCACCACNGCTCATGTATTAAGCGATGAGTCCTCTACTGTGGAGGCTTTCTTTGAGGGNGCAGATAATGTTTTTGANGGTGCTCTGGATAATTTCTCCAGTAAAAAAATTATAGTTCGCGAAACTGCAGCAGCNAAACATAAATACACCAATACAGAAGTTGCNANTGTTACNGGNNNTGCNGGNATAATNNCTGTTGGANCAGANGTTCTNACNCTTGAGGACGANGCTGGNGNNGTAATNGATACANTNGAACAACTAGGNTTTGAANANNCAGCANATGCATCATCAATGACTACTACNTCTGATTGGGTTGATGAAAAAAATCCACCGCTCACAGTTTCATATGATGA
This sequence comes from Opitutia bacterium, assembly GCA_002694035.1. Taxonomy (GTDB): domain Bacteria; phylum Verrucomicrobiota; class Verrucomicrobiia; order Opitutales; family Seribacteraceae; genus Seribacter. Next base: position 3,659 of record NZKY01000008.1, on the reverse strand, counting down.
AATAAATCAAAGATTACAGTTTGAAGTTGACCGTACAATATTAGGTACAGGTACTGAACCTAATTTTAATTCTTTTGAAATATACGGAGCAGAAAATGCCGATGTATCCAATAATTTGGGTATTCCCGCAGAAGAAGATGCATCAACTGTTCTCATAAGAGGTGGTGAGGTCTTATCTGCAGAAACCTTAGTTGCTGATGGGGAAGAAATTCAGCTAAATGATAAGCGTTTTGGCATCCAAGTGGAATATAACAGTGATACCAAAACATTTACATTTGCTAGTGGAAGTACTGGAGAAGACATCGCTGCAGATGGTGCTTTAGGAGTTTCCGAGCAACAAAAAGCATCAAACATTCAAATTGGCCGTTATGCAATATCTGATACAGATGGAACCGTAGTTAATAATACTTTTGATTTATCACAAAGAACTATTGGTGCAGGCGATAACCAATTAATGGGTGTCGGATCCACTAAAACTGATATNATTTTCAGTAATGGCAGGGGTCTTGCATCATTACCTGCTATTGCGACAAGTACTACTGCACAAGAAAACCTCTCAGAAGTTTTCACCCTTTCTAGTCAAATTGGGGAGAATATTTTTAACGTCTCTGTTAACGGTATNAGCGGTATTATTACCGTACCNGGTGGCTCTTATGTTGGATCGACTCTTGCAACAGCACTTGAGGAAAGAATCAACCAAATTCAAGACCCAGTAACTGGAGAAACGGTTGGTGGTGTTACAGTTTCTTATAATACTGACACTAATAATTTTACATTTACAACTGGAACTCGCGGAAATACGTCTACTATTAAAGTTAATGGTAGTACCAAGTTAGGTCTTGATGATGTACCATTGGGTGTTGGTTCAATTCCGCAAATTTTCAATCTTGTTCAAGCTACTAATTCTGATGGTGTAGCATTGTTCGTTAATGCTGAAGGTGANGTTGTTGAGTCACCACCAGCTAATTTAGTTGAAGGTTANTTCCCACTTTATATTGATGAGGGTGAATTAACATTCGATAAAACAGGTACACTCGTAAGTCCGAAAAATACAGTTCANTACGAGAAGCAGGAAGAGGGTGTATCTATCTCACTAGATATAGATTTCTCTGCTTCCACACAGTTTGCTCAGCCTTTCTCGGTTGTTGCAGTGGACCAAGATGGTTTTACATCTGGTCGACTAGATGGATTAGAGATTGATGCCTCAGGAACAATTCGCGCTAACTATACCAATGGTTTGAATAATCCGCTGGGTAAGATAGTTGTTGCAAACTTTAATAACCAAAACGGTTTGAAACAGATTGGTAATGCCACCTATGTTGAAACCGCNGTTTCTGGNTCACCTCAGGTNGGTGAAGCGGGTGCTGAGGGNTTTGGTAATATTNTATCTGGTTCGCTTGANCGTTCGAATGTNGATATTACTGANGAGTTGGTTAATTTGATTACTGCTCAGAGAAACTTCCAAGCNTCAGCAAAAGCTATTGAAACNACAACTACCCTNACNCANTCTATTATTAATATTAGNATGTAATNGAGAGNTNNCAAATGGATCGGCTGCTTCATTTATCCTTAAATGCNATTAAGCACTCAAANGAAGATAGTTCNATAAGGTCAAATAATCTTGCGAATGTTAATGTCCCNGGATTTCGNAAGGATATTGANCCACCTATGATNGAAAGCAGTTTCCTTNANACTNTNGAGTCATTNGAGACNAGAGCATTTAGTTTAAGAGAAGGTAANAATAGATTTGATGATAANCAAGGTCGATTAGATTTTACNGAAAATGANAAAGATGTTGCNATTAACGGAANNGGCTACTTTCTNATGNTNCCTNAAAANAATGANCCAGCATTGTCTAGACGNGGTGATTTTAGNGNAGATCAAGACGGATTTTTAGTTGATGGGGCAGGCAATAAAATATTAAATCAAGGTTTACAACCTATAGTTCTCCCTCCCTACAGACAGTTAGTTATCGGTAATGATGGTAGAATTACGATTGAACCACTTGATGGAGAGCCCGGACAAAGGGATGAAATTGGTTTCATCGGAACAATTCAGGCTGATGTAAAAGATTTGAAAAAGTCAGGAGATGGCAATATCAGATTTATTGACAATAGGGATATTCAGCCAGATCAAGTAGCTCAAATCGCGCAAGGGTATCTTGAAACTAGCAATGTGAATCCTACTGAAGAACTTGTTGAAATGCTTCACCGGCAACGTCATTACGAGTTAAATGTAAGATTAATGTCTATAGCGAGAGAGCTTGATGAGAGTGGCGCCTCTATAATGCGTCTACCGAGATAAATAGTCTAAATTTTCTAACAAAAAACGCCTGCAAAATGGTTTGGCACAGGGTTTGCAATTATCCTTCTGACTGATTTTGAAGGAGATTTCCAATGACTGCCAATGCTATGCACGTTGCTAAAAGTGGTTTAAACGCCCAGCAAATCAGAATGCAAGTGATTGCCAACAACCTTTCTAATGTAAATACAACAGGTTTTAAAAAAGATCGTGCTAATTTTGAGTCATTGCTCTATCAAGTTCGACGTTATGCTGGTGACCTTACCTCTGAAAATACTAGGTTAAATTCTTCGTTTGCAATAGGAACTGGTGTAAAGATTACCAATACAGAAAAAATGCATTCGCAGGGCAGTCTCATGATGACAGATAATGCTCTCGATCTGGCTATAGAAGGTACAGGTTTCTTCCAAGTGCTTTTGCCGGATGACAGAATTGCATATACGCGTAACGGTGCATTCTCAAGAAACTCGGAAGGAACATTGGTAACTTCAAGCGGATATATTGTTCAGCCTGAAGTTCAGATTCCCGATGAAGCAACTTCAATAAGTGTATCCTCAAACGGAACCGTATCTGTGACTGTTCCTGGTCAGGTTGGTGCGCAGCAAGTTGGGCAGCTCACTCTTGCAGATTTCTCAAATTTAACTGGTTTACAACCAATAGGTGAAAATTTTTTAGTTGAAACAGAAGCCAGTGGTGCACCAATTCTCTCAAACCCGCTAGAGCAAGGATTTGGTAAGCTTGTCCAAGGCGCACTTGAAAGTTCAAATGTAAATGTTGTGCAAGAATTGGTAGATATGATTGAGACTCAGAGAGCTTACGAAGTTAGCTCGAAAGCAATCACATCAGTTGATGATATGCTTCGCTTCATCTCAAATAACCTCTAAATTGAGGATTTAAGATGACTTGCAAAAAAAGTTTATATTTTAAAAATCTTGTGATTTTAACTTTGTTAATTTCAACTGGGTTTGTAAGCGGATGTTCAACATATAAAGAAAATAGAATTTCTGAAAACTTCATGCCACGTTATGATGAAGTGGTTGCAAATAATGCGCCTACAATTAGCAGTGGGAGTATTTTTAAAACCTCAGCTAATACAGGATTGTTTACAACAGACCAACGAGCAAGGTCTATTGGAGATATTGTAACAGTTGCATTAAGTGAAACCTTCTCCGCTTCTAAATCCCAGAGCACTAGCTCTGATAAAGAAGATGAGCTTTCCTTTTCATTCCCATTCACTTTTGGTTTATCAGAAATTACCAAAGACACTGAATATAAATTAGAAACCGGTGAGTCTTTTTCCGGCAGTGGTTCTGCCGCTCAATCAAATTCATTGAGAGGTCAGCTCTCTGCAACAGTCG
>NZKY01000059.1 GCA_002694035.1 Opitutia bacterium | reverse complement strand
ACCCGGACAGGAATGTCCACAGCGTCCATAAAGCCAACCATCCGGTCCCCAACGTAAACCATTGGCAAAATTATGATAATTTCCACGGGCGACATCAAATCCATCCAGCATGACTTCGGGTTCTCCATCAGGTATCAAATCCTCATCAAGATCAGGAATGAAAAGCAACTTGGGTGGACACATCAACCAGACTCCACCCTGCCCAACCTCCACACTGGTGAGCATCTGCACCTTATCGGTAAATACCTTTCGAGTATCCGCCTGCCCATCTCCATCCGTATCGGACAGAACGATTACCCGGTCCCGCAAGCTCAGATCAAATCGTACTTGCCGGCTTCCATATGTGTAATTTTCCGCTACCCACATCCTACCATCTTTATCCCATGCCATCGCAATCGGGTTCTGCACCATGGGCTCACTTGCCCAGACTTTTACCTTTGTTCCCTCAGGTAAGGAAAAAGCCTTTGCACTTTCCTCCGCACTTGGCGGATCGGCATCAGTGGTCGATTCCGTATTGGGTAGTCTGGGAAATTCATCTGCCAATATCCAACCAACCATCAGCATATACAAGGACAAAGCAAATTTCATATAATTTCATACAATCAAATTGAAAAAATCCGTCAAACGGACAGTGCTCAAAAGAAAGAAAAAAGCAATTGAAAAGTCCTACTGATTTGGATCGTAGAGAAGCTGTTTTTCGTGAGTTAATATTGTCCGACCCGGTAAGCCGAGTTGTCTATCGGAATTGGAACCAAAAACATAAACCTCTCCATTGGTAGTACAGTAAATCGAATGGTCTTTTCCAGTTGAAATTCCCCCCACTACAGAATCCACAATTTTGGTTAGTTGCACACTTTCATTGTGTGCCCCGGCTCCCACCCCCTGTATAAATAGTAAATCGAAAGTTTGCCTGACCTTCAAAATTGATACCATCCAGTGATATTTTATCAACATATGGAATTGGCTTCGAAAAAACCGAAGCAACAACTCCAAAAAATATCAAAATCAACCAAAAAAAATGATTCATATAACTTTGCCCGGGAAATATCCCTATTAAGCACATCAAAAAGACTCAATCTTTTTTATAATTTTATTAACTTATTTAATTGATGAAATCTTGAAGACAAAATTTGATACAATTTATGACTTTTTTTAAAACAGTGCTCTTATCTTTTTTAATTTTTTCTCCTTTTATTACTTTCGCTCAGCCAAAAAAGATAAAACGGAACCACCCAATGACTCCCATCGAGGAGGTGAATGGCCTACCCAATGTCCTGATCATTGGCGATTCAATCAGTATTGGTTACACTCTGCCCACACGAGCATTGCTTAAGGAAAAAGTTAATTTACACCGAATTCCTACTAATGGTGGTCCCACCACAAAGGGATTATCAGAAATTGAAAAATGGTTGGGAAATAAAAAATGGGACCTGATTCATTTCAACTGGGGATTACATGACTTAAAATTTATGGGAAAAGATGGAACTAATCTGGTACCCAAGGAAAAGGGAGGAGTCGTTCAGGTTCCTTTGGCCGATTACGAAAAAAATCTCGAAAAACTTGTGTTCCGGATGAAAAAATCTGCCAAACAATTGGTTTGGCGGAACACCACCCCCATTCCTCCCGGATCCAGAGCCCGTTATGTGGGAGATTCCATAAAGTATAACGATGCAGCTGCGAGGGTGATGAAAAAACATAATATCCCAACTCTGGATTTATTCACTCCGAGTAAAAACAATATGAAGGACTGGATGAGGAAGGCGGATGTTCACTACTATCCGCACGGTTCACAGGCACTTGCCGGATTGGTCGCCAAAGACATTCTAAAACGACTGAAAAAATAGTTAGTTCTTGGCCGCACGAACTGCTGCGAGTGCATTTATTAAACCGGCTCCGAATTTGTAGTCGTGCCCATTAGCTCCAAGATTTATTGCGGATTCACGAAGGATTTTACTAACTTCCCATGGGTTCAGCTCAGGATTAACAGAGAGCATCAAGGCTGCCACCCCCGCAGCATGTGGACCAGAGAAAGAATTACCTGCCGGTCCAATGACCAGAGAAGCCCCAATGTCCTTTTCGATCTCTTTCCAACCCGTTCTAAGCTCATGAGAACCGGTTGCATTCCAGACCGGATATCCAGATGGGAAAGCAGTAAGATCTGGCTTGAGCAAGGGATTCGATTTCGAATAATCAGAAAAAAATCGAACACCTTCCCAGTAACATGGGCCTTCACTGCTGAAAGGTAATTGACTTAGATTACGGTCCACTCCAGCCACCGCCAGCACGCAGGGTATATCCTTAGGCAAGCCGATTTGTTTGCCTGCGGGCATGGCACGGCGTGATTGTGGACCGTAGTTCCCCGCACCCCCCACAGCAAGAACTCCCCCAAGTGACAGATGCTCGAACGCGTTTCGAAAAAGTCCCCGGATTTGACCCAGGTCACGATTCACGATCATGTAGCTCATGGAGACAAGATCGGCTTCGTTCAAAAGGAGGTATTCCATGCTCCGCAGATCAAAACCACCCTTTAGAACCAGGATACGGGAATCAGGTGCAATCGCAGTTTGCCATCCTTTAGCAGAAGATTGGCCCGCAATGATTCCGGCACATGCACTACCATGTGACATGGTTTCTGTGGTGTCAAGAACATAGCCAGTACTGGACATAAAGTCATACCCGAAAACATCGTCAATAAGGCCGTTCCCGTCATCATCCTTGCCGTTGAACTCCTCATTTGGGTTCTTGGCTAAAGCCCGAATGAGCGAGGGCACGGGCAGGATGCCGGTATCGATGACCGCAACGGTGACATCCCTTCCGGTTGCGTTTTCTTCCCTCCATGCCATTTCAGCCCCGATTTCCCGTACGTTCCAGGGAATTCTCAAGGACAGAATAGCCTCGGACTGCTTTTTATTCCATATGGCAAGAACCTCTTTCATGGAAGCCATTTGATTTCCCGACATCGGCATAGGTTTCTTCAATGGTCTGGCAAAGTGGTCAAGGTAGATGTAAGAGACATCGTCACGCTTCGCCAGCTCACGGATGGCAGCAGGTTTGGCCAGACAGGAAAAGCCGTTGACAATCCAAAACCGGTGGACTGCCCGAATTTCCCTCTTCTCCTCCAAGGCATCGACCGTTTTCGCGATCTTTTCCCATGAGTCGTCAGCCTTTACCCTGAGCAAAGAAAGAACTTCCTTGCGGTTTTGTGATCGTGGCTTGCCAGAGCATTTCCGGCAGAGCTTTTCGTATTCACCCGCCCGCACGATCAACTGATCGCTCATTCTGACAAAAACGGGACGCAGATTCTCTTTCGTTAGATCAATTGCCTTATCGATCTTGTCTTTTCCCAATAATGGAGTGTAGACAGCCAAAGCAATCAAAGCGAAGGCTCTAAAAGGAAGTTTCATGCCGGGGAACTATCCCCCTTTCGAAAAGTTCAACTTACTTAGCCAAGTGCTCTTTGACCTTTTCCTCAAGTCCGGAGCGGGCGTTTTGGTCGACGAGGTTACCCTCCTTATCAACCAACCACATTGCAGGTATGCTACTTATTCCATGTTCCTGAGCGAGGCTTGTCTTCCATCCTTTACCATCAAAAAACTGGGGCCATGGCATATCATTTTTAGCGATAAAATCCTCAAGTTTTTCTTTATTACTGTCTAGTGAAATTCCAATAATCTCAAAACCTTTGGAATGTAGTTCATCATAGGTCTTTCTCACGCTTGGAATCTCCCTAACGCATGGACCACACCAAGTGGCCCAAAAATCAATCAAAACGACTTTTCCCTCCATTTTGGAAACATCAACTTCGCGACCGTCCATAGCGGTAAATTTCATATCCAAGGGCTTGCCCAAGGCTTCTCTCTTTTTCAATTCTCCTTTTGCCTGCGAAATAATTCTACTAATTTGTGGATTACTATCATCAAGGGCAGCAAGACGCTTCAGTATTTTCATACTTTTTTCCTGATCGGATGTCATGCGGGCAACCGCATTTAACATCGCGTATGACATATGCTCTTCCGGATAGTCCTTGGACAAGAGATTTCCCACTCTTTCAAGCTCCTTCAGTCCTTCAGTCCGGTCTTTTTTAAGGGCAGCCCGAACTTCAGTATCTAATTTTTTAAATACTTCATCAAAGGGAGGTTTTTTCTCTTCTGCATATAAAAAACAAGAAGAGCAAATAAGAGCTGTAAGAATGGTTACGAAGGATAGGTTGAATTTGTAGGATTTCATATATAAAAAAAGGTTGAATGGGAATGAATGAGTTGACGAGAGAAAAACACATAAAAAACCCGAACACACGCTCACGGCTCCTCAACAAGGACACCAATGACCATGAAGAAAAAATTTTAAGGAAATTAAGCTTGTAAACCGGCTAATGCGGCTTTTTTGACCACATTTTCAACCGTTATTCCTAACTCTGCCATTACAATGTCACCCGGAGCAGAGATTCCAAATTGGTCAATACTGACCACAACTCCGTCCAAACCGACATATTTTCTCCATAAATCACCCACACCTGCCTCAACTGCGAGACGGCTTCGGAATTTCTTGGGTAAGATAGATTCCCGGTAATCAGCATCCTGTCGGTCAAAGCGTTCCATACATGGCATGGAAACAACCCGTACGGATGGGCCAAGTTTTTCAGCCGCTTCAAGTGCAACAGAAACCTCACTACCAGAAGCCAAAATGATTAATTCCAACTCGCCTTCTTCCTTTCGGGCGATGTATCCACCCTTAAGAACACCATTACGCCTTTCAGAGACTGGGATTTGAGATAAATTTGGAATATTTTGTCGGGTAAGAATGAGCCCAGTTGGTCCATCCAGACGCTGAAGGGCGGCCACAAATGCACCTGCTGTTTCTTCAGGATCAGCGGGACGAATAACATCCAAGTTTGGAATCAAGCGAAGTCCGCTTGTTGTCTCGACTGGTTGGTGGGTCGGACCGTCCTCACCAACGCCGACTGAATCATGAGTCCAGATATGGAAAATTGGTAGATTTGCCAAGGCAGATACCCGAACTGAACCACGCATATAATCCGCAAATACTGCAAATGTCGCACCGGATGGACGAAAAATTCCATAATAACCAATTCCATTTACAATCGCACCCATTGCATGTTCACGAATACCAAATAGAAGATTTCGACCTCCTGGATTATCACGGGAAAAATCGCCCATATCTTTAAGATAATTCTTGGTCGAACCATGCAAATCAGCCGATCCACTAACGAGGAGCGGAAGAGCTTTTGCTAAGTCGTTTATAATTTGGGAACCAGCGGCTCTAGTGGCCACTTTTGCATCCTCTGCAAAAACCTGAACTCTATTCATGAGATCAGCAGGCAATTCACGGTTAATACCTCCCTTAAGAAGAGCAGCTTTTTCAGGATTTGCGGATTGCCAGGCTGAAAAGATTTGATCCCATGCCTGCCTGTCAGCCCGTCTTTGTTCCTTTAAATTAGCAAAGTAAGAACGAACCTCATCCGAAACATAAAACTTTTCCTCTGGCAAACCAAGTCCCAGGCGAGCTGATTCTGCATATTTTGCTCCTCCTTCACCGTGACCTGCAGCTGTACCGGCAACTTCTGGAATTCCTTTTCCGATTAGAGTTTTACATTCTATAAAAGTTGGCTTCCCGTTATTATTGGATCTTGCCTGAGCAAGAGCATCCGCAATGGCGATCATATCGTGACCATCTTCCAAACGAATCACATTAAAACCATAAGCTGTAAAACGGTCCAAAACACTTTCGCTCTGACTTGCGTCTGCCATCGCATCCAAAGTGACATCGTTAGAGTCGTAAATTATAGTCAGGTTATCCAAACCAACATGGGCACCCAGAGAGGCAGCTTCAGCAGCAACGCCTTCCTGAAGACAGCCATCACCTGCCAAACAAACGACTTGATGGTTGAAAATCTGGTGCTCTGGAGTGTTGAAATGAGCAGCAGCCATTTTGGCAGCTATGGCAATTCCAACCGCATTGGCGACGCCCTGCCCCAAGGGTCCTGTGGTGGATTCAACTCCAGGGGTTTCACCAAATTCAGGATGTCCGGGCGTTTTGCTATGTAGCTTGCGGAAATTTTTTAACTCCTCCAAAGAAAGATCAAACCCTGCCAAATGTAACCAACCATAAAGGAACATACTTCCATGACCAGCAGAGAGGACAAAGCGATCACGGTTTAACCAATTGGCATCAGTAGGATCTACTTTTAAATCGTGACCATATAAAACGGCACCGATTTCGGCTGCACCGAGTGGAAGACCGAGATGACCGGAACTACATGCGTGAACGGCATCGATCGCTAAGCCTCTGGCTTGATCGGCTGCCTGTTGAAGGATTTCTTGATTTTGCAATGCCATAAAAAGGTGGGGAGTGTGATGATTTTAGATTTGGAGAGATTAACAAATTTAAATTGTCAATCTTGGTAAATAACATCGTTCGTTGTCAATTCAACCATGTTTTCACCGGGTTCGACTTCAATATGCTTGGACCAAATCGTAACCACACCTGTCTGATCATCTTTATCGATTCCTATCAAATAATATTTATCGTCCGGAGACACATCATTTAATTCAGCCTGCCCAAAGGGATCAGTGCGGGCTTTACCAACTTTCGCCTGCAAAAGTATTGACTTTACACCGAGTGCAATATCCGGATTTGAGGAAGAATCTTTTTCTGCATGTGCCCATAACTCCGCAACCGATTTAACTTCGCCAGCCAGAGCACGATCGAGTTCCAAATCACTAAACAAATCCTGTAGATTCTTAGTGGTTAAATAAAATTCAGATGCCTGAGCTGGTCGCGCAACACCTTGTCGTGTAGGAACTGATGCTTTAAATTTAAGAACGGATTTTTTAACTTCGCGATGATAATCTGTTTGCGTGAATCCACCTTCATAATTGAGAATGGGAGATGATGGGATTTCTTTTAAAGCAGGAGCAGCGGGATAAGTTGGCTCATCAATCTTTCTACTTTTCTCAGCCACTGAATCTGCTTCGGGGATATCAGTATTTTCATCCGATATTAATCGGTTGAGGTACATTATTCTTTCTTCCGGATTCAAATGTTCATTACCTTCCTCAATGAATGCCTTTAACTCTTCATCATTAGGTCGATGCATTTCCTTGGTTTCTTTCTCCAAAAGTTTCTGCTCGAGTTCACGAAGTCGATTTTCAAGACTCAAGACTTTCTTATCCTGTTTTACATCAATCGAATCATCAAAAAATTTGTTCTCAATTTGACGATAAGTTGGAGTTGGGCCCAGCTTGGGATTCGCAGAGAGTTGTTCTAAAGTGTAAAATTTTTTTCCAAAATCTATGAAATCAATCACATTAACCAATTTTGGATAAAAATAGGGAATGGCGGTAGGTTTTTTTGAGTGCATTGCTACAATTGATCCATCTTCGCCTATATTCCGAATTGGTGAAATCCACAGTGGAGAGTCCATAACCCTCAGTGAAGAAAATAGCACAATATCTCCATCAGCATGAACTGGGCTGCAAATCATGAAAAGGGTAATAATCGGGACAATCTTGTTGTAACAAAATTTCATAACAACAACATTATCTTGATTGTAAAATCAGAAGTTGGCAAAGTTTTTCTTCTTGCCCAAATTTACCAAAACTATTTTTTAAACCTTTAAACAAATTTCTAATTTCTATCCGCTTAGAGTTGTTTACTTTCCTTACCTCAACCTCAAAAGCTAACAAATTACATAGCCTCATTTGATTACATTATGACAGAAAATTCATCATCCGAAATAATGATTGAGACACAGGGTCTCAGCAAATACTACGGTGAGTTTATTGCCGTTGAAGATTTATCATTCTCCATAAAAGAGGGAGAAGTGGTTGCTTTTCTTGGACCAAACGGTGCTGGTAAAAGTACCACTATGAAAATGCTTACAGGGTACCTAGCTCCTTCTGCTGGCAGTGCAAGGGTTTGCGGAATGGAAGTTGCGGGTAACCGTGATGCAGTTGCCAACCGTATTGGTTATCTCCCTGAAAATGGTCCATTGTATGAGGAAATGACCCCATTGACCTTGCTCAATTTCTTCGGAGATGCTCGAAGCTTAGACGCTGATTATAAATCGAAAAGAATTTCAGAAGTAACCGAGCAATGTGCTCTCGAGACCGTTCTCAACAAACCAATTGGAAAATTATCAAGAGGTTTTCGTCAACGCGTAGGTATGGCAAATGTATTACTGCACGAACCAGATGTTTTGATCATGGATGAACCCACTGCGGGACTGGACCCAAACCAAGTGCTTGAAGTAAGAAAAACAATCAAGGGGCTGGGAAAGACGATTTTACTTTCCACACACATTCTACAGGAAGTCCCAGAAATGGCGGACCGAGTAATTCTGATTAACCAAGGACGACTTATTTTTGAAGGTACACCTGAAGATCTAAAGAATGAGTCTTCACTTGACGCTTGGTTTAATAAAAAAACCATGGAAGCCGCTTAAAATTAACAATTTATATTTTCGGAATAAAAAATGAATAAAAAAGCAATATTAGCAGTTTTTCAACGCAACCTCGCTTCCTACTTTGGAAGCCCAAGTGGTTATGTGTTCATTTGTGCGTTTTTGTTGTCAAGCGGACTGGCAGCTTTTTGGCCACAGGAATTTTTTGATTCCAATCTTGCAAACCTTGATCAACTGAATCAATTCCTTCCTCACATATTCCTTGGTTTCATACCGGCCATCACTATGAGTATCTGGGCCGATGAACGCAGACAAGGAACAGATGAACTTCTGCTCACTCTACCAGGCAGTGATTTTGATGTTGTTCTCGGAAAATATCTAGGTGCTGTGGCTATCTTTACGGTCTCNTTATTTTTCTCATTGTGTGCTAATTATTTTGTTCTATCTGACTTAGGGAACCCAGATTTTGGATTGTTATTTTCCACTTATGTAGGCTACTTTTTTGTTGGTTTATCTATGTTGGCAATTGGAATGGTTGCTTCTTTTCTGACTGCCAATTTAACCGTGGCCTTTGTTTTGGGAGTAGCATTTAACGCTCCACTTGCTTTGTGGCCTAATTCAGACTGGGGATTGTCCGCAAGTTTTCTAGATTTTAGCCGTGGAATAATAAGTTTATCTAGCATGGCTTTCTTCATTTTTCTTGCCTTGGCTATGCTATATTTATGCTCCATTCTTATTGGTCGAAGGCATTGGATTGGCAGTCCATCCGGACAAAACAAAACCGTTCATTATTCAGTCCGTGTGATATCCTGTTTGGCTATCGCTTATTCGTTAACTTTTTTCTTCAGAAACAACGATGTTATTCGAATTGATGCCACCGCTGAACAATTAAGCAGTCTTTCCCAAGGTTCAATCGATTTACTTGCTGATATTGATGGCCAAGTCGAGATTGATGCGTTCATCTCACCTGCAGAAGCCATGCCTGAACAATATGTTCAAACACGAATAAATTTACTTACTGCTCTTCGTGAAATCGACCGTGAAAGTAAAAAAGTTACAGTTGATATACACGAAATTTCCGCTGAGGACAATGCTTCTACCACCGCTGAAAAATACGGAGTTGAAAATCAGAATGGTATAACACCTCCCTTGTTCGTTCAGGAGGAAGGTCGTTTTATGCCTTGGCAAAAGGATCTTTATCTTGGTTTAGTATTTAAGGGTAATGGTGGGCAACAAACCATACCATTTGTCTATAAAGGGTTACCGGTAGAATATGAAATAATGAGAACTCTTTCTGCCGTGAGTAGTCCGGCAAACAAGAAAAAACTTGGAGTTTTTGCTACCGATGCTCCAATGATGGGTTCTGCAGGAATGGGAATCATGGGCTTCAATATGGGCGGTGGAACACCAGCATGGGAAGTGATCAACGAACTGCGCAAGCAATATGATGTTCAAGATGTTACAGGTGGAGAAATTAACAAGGGGGATTATGATGCTCTGCTTGTTGTACAGCCTTCCACCTTGGACAATGAAAAACTTGATAATTTAATTGCAGCAATCAAATCCGGCGTTCCTACCGCTATTTTTGAAGACCCTCTCCCCCTTATTCAAGGTGGAGTAACGGGAACTTACGAGCCNAGAAGAAATAACCAGCAAGGAGGCGGNCCAGGCCAACCACCACCTCCTGCACCTGAAAAGGGCGACCTTAATAAGCTTTGGGATCTTCTTGGAGTTTATTTTAATGTTGAACCAAAAGCCAGACTGGCCTCCATCAAAAAAGAATTTATGGATTTGCAAACAATTGCAAATCGCAGTCTTGCCCCTTACCGAGGAAGAATAGTTGAAGTTGGTACTTTTTTCACCAACCTCAATAATTTAATTAACAAAACATCTGAATTCGAAGCCCGCTTGAATGCAAACTCTTCGCTCTCCACAAGTGACTGGAATAGCTTACAACTTACCACCCTTCGAGATTCTGTAAGCAATCTTGATTACAGTCACCCGGTTCGTAATTTCATCGAGCAAAAATTATTAGACGGAATAGACACTAGACTAAAAGGGCTTGAAAAAAGAATTCTCAGAGACCCTTACAATCCATTCCCTAAGATCTCCAGGTCGGAAAATTTTCCAAATGAATTTGTTTATGTGGGTGGCACAGGAAATTCTTTTGATGATAGCACCATTACATCAGAACTCCAATACTGTCTATTCACATGTCCAGGAGCTATTTACTCAAAACCAAACAGCTCACTCACTATCAAACCACTACTTAAAACACGTGGTGGTCAATTAAGTGGAACCACCAGTTTGGATAATTTTTGGACCGGAGGAGTTTTTGGTACGCCAAGACGTTTCAATCCTGACCGGACCCTGTATCCAGGCAGTGGACAATCTGAAGTTATAGCAGCTGAAATAAAAGGAAGTGTTCTGGATGGAAATAATACCAACCAAATGAATGTTATCTTAGTTGCAGACATTGATGTTCTTGCTGATCCATTCTTCAACATAAGAAGTCGTGGTCCAGAATCCGACTTCCCTCTTGATGTTGATAATGTTACCTTGTCTCTGAACTTAATAGATAGTTTGGCTAAAGAGGATAAGCTTTTGGACATTCGAAACAGACGTCGTCTGCACAGAACGCTTCAAGAATTTGAAAAGAGCATAGAAGAGGCTCGCGAGGTTGCTACTCAGACTATTCAAGCAGCGGAAAATTCGATTCAACAAATTCTACAGGAAGAGAACAGAAAGCTAAATGAAGCTTTAGCTGAAGTCCAAAACAGTCAGGGTAGTATGACCCAAGGACAATTTATGCAGGTTCTACAAACCGAAGCAGCTAAACTTCAAAAGAATCTTGCGAAAAGGGAACGCGAACTAAGGCAGGACACAAATTCCAAAGTCAAAGCAGCTGAAAGAGAAAGGGATCGTCAAATTAAGGACAAACAGGAATATATTCAAATGATGTCTGTTTTCCTACCTCCAATCCCACTCTTGGTCATTGCATTTGTTGTATACTGGAGGAAAAGATCTGCCGAGATTCAAGGTGCTATTGCTTCCCGGGTCCGATCCTAGTTTTTGCACCATAATAATTTTAAATTAAGAAATTTAGAGAAATGAACGAAAACACTAAATCCATTAGCTTTATCGCGGTCGCTTTGTTAACTATCCTATTAGCCTACCAATCTATACCTGAAAAATTTGATCCGAACAGCAAGGGTAGCCGAATGGGCCAAGCTCTTTTTAATACCTTTGATACTCGTCAAGCTACAGGTATTGAAATCGTAGAAATTGATGAAGAGAATTTGGAAACAAAATCAATCGAAGTCGCACAGACAAGCGAGGGGTGGCTTATTCGCAGACCACAGAAAGCAGACTATCCGGCAAACGCAGATAATCAGGTCAAGGATGTATCTACTATTCTTTTAGATCTTACAATTATTGACACAGCTGGTGAAGGTGCCGGAGAACATTCAAAATTTGGTGTTCTTGATCCAAACAGTGCCAATCCAGGTGATTCGGGAGTCGGAAAAAGTATCGCCCTAAAAAATAGTTCAGGGTCGAATCTGGCTCAGTTAATTATCGGTGATGAAGTGGAAGGGATATCTGGTGCAAGATATGTACGTAAACCAAGTGAAAGCACTGTATTCATTGCAGAGGTTCAAAATGCAAATGATGTTTCGACCAAGTTCGTGGATTGGGTTGAAAAAGATTTCCTCGATTTAGACAAATGGAACATCAAACAGGTAACCTTAGATAACTACGAAGTTAATCTAGCCAAAGGACAGTTGAACAGAAATGATAAGCCTTATGTTTTAAATTATGACAATTCTGAATGGAATCTTTCCGGTTCGACCCTTAATCAAAATGAAGAACTGGATAAAGATAAACTGGATTCCCTAAAGGATGCTTTTGACGATTTAGAAATTATTGATGTCGAAAGAAAACCTGAGATTCTTGTAAATAATCTAAAGCAAGGAAATGAATTTTTTAATAACTTAAAGGATCAGAAGAATCAGGCAGTTGTTCAATCGCTTCAACAAAAGGGTTTTTATACAGTTGCTGTTCAAAACCCTCAAGGACAACAGGTTCCTAAAGTTGTTTCGAATAAAGGTGAAATCCTTGTGGGGATGAAAGATGGTGTAGAATATGTTCTTCGTTTTGGAGAAATTTACCGAGGTCCTGAGGACGATGAGAATTCGACCGGTGATAGCAGATATATATATGCTTTTGCCCGAGTAAACCCAAGCCTGATTGAAGCTCCGGAATTAGAAGTTGTTCCTGAATCCTTGACTGCAGAGTCAGCCGATCAGAACAAAACCAATGTTGGAGAAAAAGGTGATACAGGGGAAAAAGGAAAGGCTCCTAATATAACTCCTCCTGGACCTCCACCAAATTTCATTCCGAAATCTTCACCTCCTTCACAGGCGCCTCCTCTTCCTCCCTCCGTTGCACTAGAGAACAAACCAGCGTCTACTGAAAGCTCCGATCAAAACGGAACTGTAGAGAACGATGAATTTGACAAGCAAAAAGCAGATCGAGATGCTGAGATTGCCAGGATTACTGCGTCCAATACCACCAAGCAGAAAGAATATGACGATAAAATTGCGGAAGCTCAAAAAAGAGTAAAGGAACTCAATGAAAATCTAGCAGGTTGGTACTATGTTATTTCAAACGAAGTTTACGAAAAAATCAGGCTTGAGCGAAAAGATTTTGTAAAAATTAAAGCGGATGAGAATGACGAAATGCCGGAAGAAGTTAAAGCATCCCATATTCTAATTTCTTACAAAGGAGCAGATCGTGCAGATGGTAACATCACTCGCTCAAAGGAAGAAGCTAAAGCAGAAGCAGAAAGAATTCGCGGGCTTATCGTAAATGAAAATAATGATTTTGCTGATATGGCGAGTAAGCATTCAGATGGTCCTAGCAAAACTAAAGGGGGCGATTTGGGGAAATTTAAATTTGAAGTAATGGCCAAAGAATTCTCTGAAGCTGCTTTCGCCCTGGAAGTTGGCAGTATTTCCGAAGTAGTGGAGACAGGATTTGGATTTCATATTATAAAAAGAACTGAATAATTTTTTCTTCCCACGCCAACTCTTCAGATTAACAAATTTTCTTTCAACCTTAGTGTTTTGGCTGTAAGGGTTGACTAATGGCTTTTCCTTTCACCAAATCCAAAGAGTCTCCTCTTTGGAAACGTATTCGTTCGGATGATTCAACCCGACTCCGACTGAAATACGACACATATTATCATATCTTTGAACATCAGGAAGGTACAAGAGTTTGGAAAGATGGAAAAGAGTATATTATGCTTTCCAGCAATGATTACTTAGGTCTTTCCAATCATCCCCGGATAAAGGAAGCGGGTATTAATGCGATCAAAAAATGGGGAAGCAGTACAACCGGTGCTCGTCTAGCAAATGGTGGACGAATTTTTCATCAGGAACTAGAAGAAAAACTTGCTCATTTTATGGGCAAAGAAGCATGTCATGTTTTTTCAGCTGGGTATCTAGCGTGTGCATCTGCGGTTACTGGATTTGCTGAAAGGAAAGATCTTATTCTCGCCGACAAGAACTTACATTCTTCTCTTTGGAGCGGAATTCAGCTAAGTGGTGCTCGTTGCGAACGATTTGCTCATAACAATGCTTCTCACGCCGCTGAAATTTTGGAGGATGAGGAAAAAGGAACAAATAAAATTTTTGTACTTGAGGGAGTTTATTCGATGGAAGGACACATTGCAAAACTTCCCTCTTTTGTTGAAATCGCTCAAAAATATAATGCCTTCATTATTTTAGACGATGCACATGGATTCGGCGTATTAGGAGAAAAAGGGAAAGGTACTGTTGATCATTTCAAAATGACTGATGAGGTTGATGTAATTTGTTCCAGTTTTTCAAAATCACTGGCAGGTGCCGGGGGATTTGTCGCCTCCTCAAGAGATGGAATTGATTACATGAGAAGTCATTCAAAACAGACCATTTTTTCGGCCGCCCTATCTCCTGCTTCCTGTGCCTCTGCTCAAGCAGCTCTCGATATTATGCTTGAAGAACCTGAGCACGCAGAACGACTTCAGAAAAATTTAGATCGCTATCGTTCCATTCTGTACAATCTTGAACTCGATACTTGGGAAAGCGAGACCCCTGCAATACCAATCGTTTTAGGAGAAAAAGAGAAAGTTTATTATTTTTGGAAAGCACTCTTGGAAAAAGGAATCTATGCCATAATTTCAATTGCACCTGGTGTACCACCAGGTAAAGATTTAATCCGTACTGCAATATCTGCTTCTCATACTGAGGAAGATCTAGACCGGATCGAAGAGGCAATGGTTTATGCAAAATCCAAAATTTAATAAAAATAAAATTGGAAAACTATTTATTGATGTCACTCAATCCTGCAGATCATCAAATAATTCAGGAATCCAAGTAGTAACAAGAAATTTATTTCGGGAAATAAATTCCAAATGCAAAGCGGTACCCATGATCTGGGATGATAGATTGTGCAGTTACTCTCTATT
>NZKY01000058.1 GCA_002694035.1 Opitutia bacterium | reverse complement strand
CTTGGGTGGATCATGTTGGTCACCAACTTTTGCCTCGGTCAGGGCTTTTTCTAAAATTTCCAAGTTTTCTTTCTTTAAATAATGTCCATTCGAATGAAGTTTTATCCAACGATTCCAATGGGTTGGGTCTACTCCTGCACCAGAGGAACCATGATAGATTTTTCCCATTCCAATGGTTTGATATCCCTGTTCTTTAAAGTGCTGGTTGAGGGTTAGAAGATTGGGATGTCTATCCCGCCAACCAGAGACATGAAAAGTTTGTTCACCAGTAAGGGAAGGATACAGTCCACCCATGATTGAAACTCTTGAAGCCCCGCATACTGCTTGCTGACAATAAGCTCTCTCGAAAAGCATTCCTTTGGAAGCTAGTCGATCCATATGGGGCGTTTTGACTTTTGATCCATAGACTCCGAGTTCGGGTCTTAAGTCATCTATCGCAAGAAATAGGACATTGAAACCTTGTGGCTTTGCCCTAGGTGGAGCTGCAAAAAGAGGTCCTTGATTGAGGGTTACAGTTTCGGTTCCCGAAGAAACCCTTTCTGGAATCGTCTTTAGATCAATCGGTTTTGAAAGAGATCTTGAGGAACCACCTACCCGAATTTTGTATTTGCCCAAAGGTAAAACTCGTTTCAAGTCCGTATCGTGAAAATGGAGATCATCCGCATCGAGTTCGAGGGAAACATTTTTTGTTTGGCCGGGTTTTAAGCTTACTCGATCAAATGCTTTCAATTCAAGAACTGGTCTTCCAATTCGATAATTTTCACCTGAGACATAAAGCTGAACCACTTCAGATCCGACTCTATTGCCAGTATTGGTAAGCTTGAAACTTACCTTCACTTTTTGCCCCGGGCGGATGCTGGGGGAAGAGATTTGTGGAGTACCGTATTTGAATTCCGTATAACTAAGGCCGTGACCAAATGGGTATTCAGACCCTTTAGGCGCATCGAGATAATCAAAAATGAGGGAGCTGTTTTGTTGACTGTAGTGGACGGGGATTTGAGAAACAGATTTGGGCCAACTTAGGGTTAACTTTCCCGAGGGGCAGGTTTCCCCGAAAAGAATTTCAGCAACCGCAGTCCCGGTTTGCTGGCCGGAATAATGGCCTGCAAGGATTGCCTTAAATTCACCACCTAATTCATTTAAAGTAACGGGCTTACTATGATTAAGGAAGGCTACCACCGGTTTTTCAGTATCCAGTACTGCTCGAGCTAACGCTTTTTGGGATTCAGTGAGATCCAAAGTTGAACGATCTCCGACATGGTTTCCTCCCCAAGCTTCCCGATTGAGCAGAACATTTTCCCCAATCGCCAGAATGACCAAATCTGATATCTTGGCAATTCTCCTAGCCTCGGCAATTAATTCCTGATTGTCGGCGAGCGTTGCATATTTGACTTCGTTTACATATCTCCAGTTGGAGTAGGAATCCCCCGTATCATTATGTGCAATTTTACAACCCTCTGCGAAAAGAATCTCAGCCGAGTTACCTAAGTGATTACGGATACCCTCAATTAGCGTTACTGAATTCAGAGGTCTGCCAGAGTAATTCCCAAGTCTGCAGATATTTGCATTTGGTCCGATGATTGCGATTTTCTTATGATCACCAATTTTAAGAGGTAGGAATTGCTTATCATTTCTAAGTAAAACGATGGATTGTCTGGCAGCTTCAAGAGAAAGTTCCGTGGCTTTTTTCGAACGCGAAAGTGCGAGGGCTTTTTCACGATCGAGCTGGAAAGGAGCCTCGAATAATCCTAAGCGAAACTTCAAGGAAAGTACGGAACGAACAGAATCGTCCAGAAGGTCTTCGGAGACTTTACCTTCACGGATCAATCGGGGCAGGTGTTGAAATCCAAAATTATTAGGTAATTCCTGCTGTAGTCCTGCTGTAATGGCCATTCTGGCAGCATCTGCATCTGAAGTTCCAATTCGCTGATATTGACGAACCAAGTCAATTCCCTGGTAATCTCCAACTAATAACCCTTTAAAACCAATTCGATCTCGTAGGACATTCTTTAAAATCCACGGATTCACATGACAGGGCAAACCATCGATTTCATTAAATGCAGCCATTACTGCTGCGGGCTTGACCGAGTGGATGATTTTCCGAAAGGGAACGACATCAATATCCAGGAGTTGGCGTCTACCGCTTGCATAGGGGGAACGATTGCGTCCGCCTACGGTTCCGGCATATCCAGCGAAATGCTTCAGNGTNGCAGCTACATGTTGTGAATCTATCGTCCCATCCACTGAGCCCTGCAGTCCNTTGACCATNGCCGAACCAAGGATGGACACAAGGTATGGATCTTCTCCCAANGTTTCATCGACTCGTCCCCATCTTAAGTCTCGGGCAACATCTACAATNGGTGATAAAATATGAGAAATGCCACGGGATCTCGCTTCTCTTGCTGCATGGTCGTAAATTTTTGTTAAAAGATCAGGATTCCAGCTACAAGATAGACCAATTGGGGAGGGGAAGGAGTTTGCTTCAAAACGCATGAAGCCATGGGCTGCCTCGTCATGTTGTATGGCTGGAATCCCCAACCTCGTTTGATTACGAAAATATTCTTGAATCGCGGGATATTGCTTAAGATCATCTTCTACGGTCAGATTGTGAAGTGGGCCAAGTTGACCAATGCCGTGGGGGCAATTTTTTTTGTAAAAATCTGGATCGAAAATTTTGCCTTCCTTGAGAAGTTGTTCTTCATTTGGATTCCACCAGCCAGTTACTTGGGCAACTTTCTCATCCAGGTTCATTCGCTTAAGCAAATCTTCGACCCGAAATTTAACTGGCAGACTGGGATCCTTATAGGTTCCGGAAATGAGACTTCGTGCTTTGTCGGAGGGAAAGCCAATTAAGTCAAATGGTTTGTCTGCAGCGTTTACAAATTGTCCTTCCGCCATTTTCTCCAACCATTTGGATTTAAGCAGAGGAGCGGTTTCCAAGCGGGTTTGTCCCCACTTGTCTCCCTTCCACATATCCTGCCCCTCCCAGTTCGCATTAATGTAGGAAATCGCCCGGATGACATCTTTGTTCTCTTCGATGTGTCCGAAAAACTTTTTAAACCATGAATTCCAAACCTCCTGTGGATCTTCTCGGTTGAAGAAGTGCCCCCTCGGTGTTGCTTCAGCTATAAAGACGGGTTTGTTCAGCTTTCGGGCAAAGTTTAGGGCGGCTTGACCATCGTGCTCACCTCCCCACCATGAGTAACCAACCCAGTCGTAGTATTCGGCACCGGGGTCGTATTGTTCGAATTGTTCCTTGGTTGCTCCACTGGAGGATGCGTAGACAGTTGCAAAGTTGGTTAGTTTCGCTTTCTGCAGTGCGTCAACAATTCGACGGAATGCTCCCTTAAAGTTTTTCGTATCATAGTTGTTCCAACTCCCGTCAAATTCATAGCCGATTCGAATTAAAAAGGGATGGTCTGGATGATCTCGCACAAAATCGACCAATTCCTCAATCAGGTAATCGTAGGAACCATCTGCCACCTTGTCCTCNGAATTNCCNTCCATGGAAATCGATAAATGCATNACACATCGGTCCAAGGTGGGGGAATCCAAGTAAGCTTTTTGATTCATTGGGCCGGCTGCCCANTCAGTTTCAGAATTCAGACCATCGACTTTGCCTCTTGCAAAAGTACGTCCAAATTTATTCGTCCAGCCCTCGGCAAAATAGACATAGTGGGTAATACCTGCTGGAATCCCAATGTTGTCAACATAGCCGTCCCGGTGCTTGAGAGTTCCTCCAGTAGATTCATTATCCTGTCCGGCAAAGACAAGAATTTTTCCCGGTGGAGGGGTAAAGCGTGNGGCNTAGCGATCGGCATANAGGAAGGNGCCAAGAAGCAGNCAAAATGGTACAAAGAGTGAGNAGATATTCATGTTTTAGGTANTGGATTGACCATCCAGTTCTTTACGGATTTCGTCACACCGGGTTTGATTCAATTTGTATAGGCAAACAATAGGAATCAGAATAAAATGTCCGATTGCTGGAAAAAGAGTGAGGGAAAGAACAATACCGCGTACGGCTTCGGGGTTCTGGGACTCTGCTTGTCCATCGTAACCATAATAAGCAAGTATCAAACCGATGAGCCAACCGCCAACCGCTACTCCTAATTTAAGAGCAAACAAGGCTCCTGAAAATACGAGCCCGGTGACTCTTCTTCCGGTTTTAAGTTCGCCGTATTCAACCGTATCAGCAGCCATGGTAAAGAGAATAGGGGCACCCATCTGAACAAAGAAATTAATTAATCCGAAGAGGATGAAAATGACCCAAATATTGGAATTGGATANGAAATACAATGCAATGGAGCCAAGCACGATAATCGACTGAACTAAGATGTAGGCCGGAACTTTCCCTAGTTTACGGGTCAAGGAGGAAGCAAATCCGGCCCCTACCATTTGACAAAAGGTTCCAGTGGTCAGGAAGGCAGCAATAAGTTCAGGCTTACCCATGAACCATTTGACATAATAAACCTGAGATGCACCCCGAAGAACGATCGGAATCAGCAGGACGAGAAAGAGAGCGGCAACCACTAACCATTGATCGTTTTTGAGCAATGTCTTGAAGTCCAAGGCAAAAGAACCCTTGGTTGGCGAAACCTGTCTGACTCTTTCATTTGTCAGATAAAAGCATCCGAAAAAGGCAAAGACTGCCAAAATACCGAAGACTGCCATTGCATAAGGATATCCTGCCTGCTGATCCCCATTTCCAAAACGTTCCACGAGTCCGGGACCAAAAAAAGAGATCAGCACTCCTGCAGATGTGGCGATAAAGAAACGATAAGAGTTTGCCGACACTCTTTCCTGAGAATCTGAAGTGATGACTCCTCCAAGGGCACAGTAAGGTATGTTAACTACGGTGTAGAGCACCATGAGAAGAGCATAGGTCAGATAAGCGTAGGTTAGCTTGCCGCTCTCACTCAAATCGGGAGTTATGAAGGTTAGAACAAAAATGACTGAAAAGGGAATGGCGAACCAAAGAAGGTATGGTCTGAATTTTCCCCAACGAGTATTGGTGTTGTCTGCGATCACNCCCATGATTGGATCAGTTACAGTATCCANCAAGCGGACAGCTAAAAACATCGTTCCCATTGCCGCAGGGGCAAGGCCGAAAACATCAGTATAAAATGCGGGTAAAAGAATGAGAATGGTTTGAAAGACAACATTGGAACCAAAGTCACCCAATCCATACCCTATTTTTTCGATTGGTTTTAGTCGAGTTTCACTCATGATTTCGAGAGTTTGTGATTAATTAGAGAGTTCAAGAAAGTCAAAGTCCGCAGACATTCCTGCTCCGGTCAGGTCTTGGCAGGCGAGGGCGACAAAGGTTCCGGTAAAGCCCCAGTGATTACCATGATCATCGGAAAGAATTGAAGCATCAAGNACCGGTCCGANTTCCAAAAAGTTTTCCCCATCTTCAGAAAAAGAGAACTGCAGATCCGAGTTATTAAAGCTAGCTCGGAGAAAAAGTTTGCTTTTGGAAACGGGAACGACCTCAGATCCAAGTGGAAAGGAGGATTCACCATCGTTGCAACTGTGGATCTGAAGAGAAAGCCCCGCATNCTCGTCATTCGATAGGTAGAGATAGTGGAAAAGGTAAGTGTTGTAATACGCGGCCATTCCCGCCATTTGCTGAAAGTTTTNCGGTTCAAAGGAAAGTTTGCNTGTCGCGGTGGCAGATTGATGAGTTAGCCTTCTGGCCANCATGGACTGATTGAAATTGGATTCGAGGGAATCGCGACCTTTTAAGGTCAGCTTTTCGGTTTTACGAATCACTGAGTTAGATGGCCCTCTTGGAGTCGAATAGTGGGGAGAAGCAAAAGGTAAGCGATCTGGGAGTTTCGGGAAGGGAAATGGATCAATAGAGGGAGCGGAGACTTCGACTTTTGGATCATTACCACTATCAGCAAGGTAAAGCCAGTCATCATCTCTCCACTCGACTTTTTGAATAGCGGTTTCCCTTCCTAGGTTACACCTTCTGGTCCCGNGGAGCGGGCGACCGCACAAATGAGGCATGTACCATTCCCCAGTTTGAGTTTGAACGAGACTGGCATGTCCAGCTTTTTGCAAGATTAGTTCGGGCTTATTGGAGGAGGTAAGGATGGGGTTTTGAGGGTGTAGTTCATAGGGCCCNCTTAATTNACGAGATCGGGCCAAGGTCACNGCATGCTCATATTCAGTACCNCCCTCCGCAGTCAGGAGATAATAATATCCGTTTCTTTTGTATAGGTGTGGTCCCTCGGTTAAACCNAGCTTGCTTCCCTTAAAAATTATTTCTCGATTTCCAACTAAACTTTGATTCGAAATAGAATACTCTTGAAGGGCAATACCGTAAAATGGATGCCGATTGGGCCGGTGGTCCCAGACCATGTTCAACCAGTATTTTTTCCCGTCANCNTCATGAAAAAGTGAAGGGTCGAAACCNGACGAGTTAATGAAAACCGGATCCGACCATGGTCCATCTATACTGGGTGATGTGATCAAAAAGTTTGGNGTNTCCTTGGTAGCTGCCTCATGTTGACGAACGACTGTATAGCATAGATAGAAAATACCATCATGAAAACTTAGGGCGGGTGCCCATACCCCGCCCGAACTTGGAATCCCGGTCAAGTCCAACAATCTTTTTTCGTTCAGAGCGTGACCCATGAGATTCCAATTNACCAAGTCTCTAGAATGATGAATTTGAATACCAGGATACCATTCGAAAGTGGAGGTTACGATGTAGTAATCTGAGCCGACTCTACATATGGATGGATCCGGATTAAATCCTTTTAAAATTGGATTGATAATTTTCAATGGTGTGCAATGGAGTAAATCATTTGGAATCCTAATCTTATGAGATCACAGAAAATGAATTAATTTTTGGATGAACTGTCTATACAGGAAGGTAACAATAGATAGTGGATAACCGACTAAACAGCCGGTAGCTAAGTACTCAGGTTCGAATGTTGTAAGGGCTTGTTAAAAGATAATAAAAGTTATTTTTTCTATACATTTTGATCGCCTTGCAAGATTATAAAAATCAGTCCGAAAGACATTTTTGAAAATTAAATAATTGGGTCAGGCATTATCAAAGGGTATCTTCGCTTCTTGCCTGGCATTTGAAACGGCTTAGATGNTTTAAATATAGTCCACTTTCTGGTTTTGTTAGTTCTTCTTTTCAATAAGTCGACATGCTCTGGATAATAATATTAGTCCGATTAAAATGTATCCTGAATAAAATGTGAAAAAGGTNCGAGTAATTGCATTAATGCCTGTCGTTGTNATTNATTCTGGTCCGAGACCATCACACAAAATCTATGCAAAAGGGACTAATACGATTATTACAATAAATAATACTCCATCAATTATACTTTTTACAAAATTCATTTTTTACAGAACTACCAGATAACCGAAACGGGGTACTTTTTCATTTCCTCTTCGTTAGTCAAAATATACATATCCTCCGACAATGCAGTCGCAGCAATAATCCGATCTACTGCGTCATCATGATGATATGGCATCTCTGATAACCGTAGGCAATACTCACGTGTTATACCGATTGATTTAACATTCCAAATCTTACTTTGTTCTTTAATCCAACGCCTGGGCGTCATGGGCATTTCTAGCGAACCATCATTATATTTAAGACAAATTTCGAGCACTGATGCATCACTTAGAAAAAATTCATTATTTTCATCCGATAGTACTTCATTTCCCTTAGAGCTTAATTTTAGAGGCTCGGAGGTTTGCCAAATAAAAGGAAAAGTATCAACTAAAACTTTCATCAAAAATATACCACAGTATCACCGATTCTCCCTGCAATCTCCCTTTTTTCCACTATTTTAATAGGTTTCGAAGTAACTGTGCCTACTTCTGGACGATTATGATTAGGTAATTGGGAACATGGGATCAAACGGGCAATTGGCTTTTTTCCTCTAGCCAATACGACTTGCTTACCATCCTCGACATCTAAAAGTAATTTCGAAAGGTTTGTTTTAGCAAAATGAACAGTATACATATTAGCTAAACTAGTAATAAGTATAGCTTAGTCAATATCTTTGATTTAGTAGATACCCCGCTTTAGAAAAAGAAATTTAAATGAGGATTGATCAATGACTTGCTCAATCCTGATATTTCAATCTAGATTATGAATCATGAAGCAAAACATTTTCTCGCTCTCCATTTCCTTTATAATTTTTTCTAGTTTTACTTTTAGCGGCTTTACAAAACCTAAGCTCTGGAATCAATTTAGAGGACCCAACGGGGATGGTGATGCAAAATCTGCCAATTTACCGGTCAAATTTTCCGAAAAAGAACACCTGACCTGGAAAACTGCGATGCCTGGCAAAGCATGGTCTTCTCCCGTAGTAATGGATAATAAAGTATGGTTTACCAACGCTGAAGAAAATGGTCACAAGATGTGGGCTGTTCAATTGGACTGGAAATCCGGTAAAAAATTAAACGAAATCTTGGTTTTCGAAAACAAAGAGCCTCAATTTTGTCACCCTATGAACAGTTACGGAACGCCCACTCCCGTAATTTATGGTGGAAAAGTATTTGTTCACTTTGGGGCGCACGGTACTGCAGCCCTTGATGCTAAAAGCGGTAAGAAAATTTGGGAACGAAGGGACTTCAAATGTGATCACTTTCGAGGTGCTGCAGCTTCCCCAATCGTGTATGAAGATACCTTAATTGTCCATTTCGACGGTCATGATCTGCAGTACATTGTTTGCCTAGATCAAAAGACAGGGTCAACCCTATGGAAAAAAGATAGGGAGTATGATTTTAAAACGGATAATGGGGACCGTAAAAAGGCATATTGTACCCCAAGTGTGATCACTCATAATAGTCGTCAAGAACTGATCAGTCCGGGAGCAGTTGCCACGGAATCTAGAAACCCACAAACAGGTGCACTTTACTGGACCGCTCGAACAGGCGGAATGAATTCTTCTTCCAGACCGATTTATCGACATGGTCATGTTTATGTATTTTGTGGTATGGGCTCGATGTCAGCAATACGGCCCGGAGGGAAGGGTGATATCGACAAAACTCATGTTACATGGAATCGCAGAAAAGTGGTACCCAAGAAATCCTCCCCTCTTCTTCTCAATGATTTACTGTTTATGGTTTCAGATGAGGGTGTTGCGTCCTGCTCCAATCCGCTTAACGGTGAAATTTACTGGGCAGAGAGACTTAAAATCAAGGGACAATGTGCTTCCTCTCCTATTCATGCAGACGGACGCATTTATTCTTTCTCTAGTGATGGGGACTGTATTGTTTTCAAAGCTCAGAAAGAAGGTCTAGAAATTTTAGCCCACAACAAACTTCCTAATGGATGTATGGCCTCCCCTGCAGTTGTAGGAGATTCTCTCTTAGTGCGAACAAAAGACACTGTTTACCGCTTTAATTAATATACTTAATTCGAAACATAATAACCCATGATCAACCCACTCAAAATACTGCTTACTTCACTTCTTTTGGTTCTAATCAGCATAGCATCTGCTAAATCGTCCAGTCTTTTTAATGGTAAAGATCTTACTGGTTGGAAAATCCCTAAAGGGAATGAAAAAATTAGCTGGTACAAAGCAACTAATGGCATTCTTGAGCTACGAAGTGGACCCAAGAAAAAAGGCTCTGTTTTATGGACCGAGAAAAACTACAAAGATTTTGAAGTTGATCTGGAATTTAGGTTTGTCGATGGAACCATTGACTCAGGGATTCACCTAAGAAACTCTGATCAAATACAAATCGGCATATCCGGTTCACTCAAAAGGGATATGACATGCTCACCATACATTCCGGGCAAAGGGTATCCTGTCGAGGCGAGCAACATAGCAAAACTTTTGAAAGCCAAGGACTGGAATAAATTAAAAATACGAGCTGTTGGTCCGAAGTATACCACNTGGCTTCAGGGTNAGGAAGTNATGAATTACNAATCGGGCTCAGCAAAGAAAGAAGGGCCNATCGGAATTCAATTACATGGAAANCGTAATATGAAGATCGATTTTCGAAATCTTACTATCAANNNGCTGTAAATTTAATTTATTACCTATTTACTGCTTTTTGTCGACAGACTGAAAAGTATCTATGTCTTACTTTGGAATTAAATATAGCTATTAAATTAAGAGAAATATTAGAGTGAACCGTCTCTCCAGCCTTGATCGCCTACTTTGGGAGTTGGTAGAAATTCCTAGCATCAACCCATCCCTTGAATGCAAAGATGCGAGCCTTACCGGAGAAGAAAAAATAGCTCAATATCTTGAAGGTAATGCTAATTCATCACGATTAGAATATAAAAGGATGAAAGTCCTACCAGGCAGAGAAAATCTCGTTATTCGCTTAAAGCCTTCTGGGAACATTAAAAATAAAGTTATGCTTACACCACACATGGATGTGGTACCAGCAACTCCGAATGCCTTTGTTCCCAAAATCAAAAATGGATGCCTTTTCGGGAGGGGTGCCTGTGATACCAAAGGATCCATTGCTTCTTTTTTTCATGCCTTCCTCCGCTTATCCAAGGAAATAAATAGACCTAAAAATACGGAAATTATTTTTGTTGGGTTGGTTGATGAAGAATTTGGACAAGCAGGTTCACGAGCACTTGCCCAAAAGGGCCCAAAAGCGGACCTCGCCATTGCAGGTGAACCCACAAACCTTAAGGTCGTATCCGCCCATAAAGGAAATCTTTGGATTCGACTGGCAACTATTGGGAAATCAGCCCATGGTTCAACACCCCAGCACGGAAGTAATGCAATTAATAAAATGTCTCCGATTTTAGAGGCACTTACCATCGAATACCCTAAATTACTTTTAGAAAGAAAACATCCACTATTAGGACCTCCAACGGTCAATATTGGGAAAATCCAAGGAGGTTCTCAGCCCAATGTAGTGCCTGACTCCTGTCAAATTGATATTGATCGAAGGACCCTGCCCGGAGAAACAGACGAATCGGTTAAAAAAGAAATTAAAAAACTTTTTAGAGAGCTGAAAATTAATTGCCCCGAATTTTCAAGAACAAGAACTGTCCACTGCCCTCCGCTCGATACTGATCCCACCCTTCCGATGGTACAAACATTCCTGAAGGCCAGCAATCGAAGAAAAACTATTGGAGTACCGTATTTTACGGATGCTTCCCCTATTTCAATGGGAGGAACCCCTGCCCTTGTTTTTGGACCCGGAAATATTGCCCAGGCCCATTCGAAAAATGAGTGGGTTTCACTAGAAGAAGTTGAAAAAGCTGAACAATCAATTTTTCGATTCCTCTCAAACCTGGAATGAACAATATAATGGTGGAAATGTTGACTGATTTATAAAAATTAGAAAACGAAGTAATGATTAAAAATAAACTAATTTTATACTTAAGCATCAAAGTGCTGACTGTTTTTATATGTCATGCAGACAGAGTCGCACTCTGGCCAGATGGAAAAATACCTGACTTTCAGTCTCATCAGATTGCTGCGACTAATAAAGAAGTAAAAGCCAAACACATCTCACTTCTAAAATTTTGAAATTCCGTTACTACGATTCAGAGTCTCAAAAAAGTGGTTTTATTTTAAAAGTAAAGACAATAGATCCGGCTTTTGTATTCCTAAATCTTAAATGAGAAAAGCTCTCTATTTATGAAAAAATATATAATTCTCATCTTCTGTGTTCTTTCGACTTATTGTTTAAAAGCCAATAAAACGCCCAATATCGTTTTAATTTATGCGGATGACCAAGGTTGGATGGACACCGGATATCAAACTAAGGGAAAGTTTCTAACGCCCACACTTGATAAAATGGTCAAAAATGGAATGACTTTTACGAATGCTTACACAAATGCTGCTAATTGCCAACCCGCACGTGCCTGCCTGCTGTCAGGTAATTATACAGCCCGCCACCATGTTTTCGCTGTCAACTCAACGAATCGTGGACCCAAGCAAAAAATGCGCTTAATCCCCGCACCAAACCGTGATGGATTAGCCGTCGAAGATATAACTATTGCGGATGCTCTCCGAGAAAAGGGATACGCCACCGGCCATTTTGGAAAGTGGCACCTCTACACCAAAAATGGCAAAGGCGGCGGCGGCGCCCTACCCAGCCAACAAGGTTTTGATGTCACATATGACAGCTTCGGTGATGGTGAACTCCCTGAGGGAGCAAAAGGTAATAAGCCCGGTCCGAGATCAGATCCAAAGGGAGTGTTTGATCTATCCAAACAGGCATGTGACTTTATGGAAGTAAATAAGGACAAGCCCTTTTTTGTCTACCTTGCCCACCACGCTCCTCATGGTCCGGTGAATTCACGAAATTCCACCCGGGAAAAAATTAAAAACCCATACGAAGCGTGCGTTTACGATCTGGATGAAAGTGTGAATCGCGTACTTGAAAAAATCAAGGATCTCGGAATTGAAAAGCAGACCTTGATTATTTACACCTCTGACAACGGGGGTTGCGTGAAAACTCAAAAACCCCTCCGCGGAGAGAAAGGCATGTACTATGAAGGCGGCATACGGGTGCCAATGATTGCCTTATGGCCCGGTGTAATCGGACCAGGCACCGTGTGTGAAGAACCGGTAATGCAAATCGATCTTTTCCCAACCTACATGGAACTAGCTAAAGCTAAAATTGAAAAGGAATTGGATGGAGAGAATTTACTTCCTCTGCTCAAGCAAACCGGGCGTCTTAAGCGAGAGTCGATTTACTGGCATATGCCAGGTTATTTGGACAGAGCCAAACCTGGCACAAGGGATAAAAACTTCCGCACACGACCGGTTAGTGTCATTCGAAAAGGAGGATGGAAACTTCATCTCTACCACGAAGAGTGGATACTTGATGGCGGAAGAAAAGAAATTGAGACTAACCGAGCGGTCGAGCTTTATAATCTGGACAATGACATCTCAGAGCAAAACAATGTTTCACTTGAAAAAAAGGCTATTAGGGACGAGTTACTGGATGAACTTCTCGCTTGGCAAAAGAAAGTGAAAGCTCCAATGCCTTCAATAAAGTAAAAGAAAAATAACCGAAAATTGATAAAACATTCTTTCACAAAGTAAGCAGATTTCTTTCAATAGAGTATGAAAATT